>NZ_KB907307.1:1263465-1579331 GCF_000381925.1 Nocardia sp. BMG111209 | reverse complement strand
CATGCGCATCGGTTCGTCGGTTCGGTCGGCAGTCGCGCTGTGCGGCTTGACCACGGTTCTGTTCGGATGTTCTCCGACTCCGTCCGCGCCACCCGGCCCGGTCGGGACTCCCGGGTCGGTCGGGTCCGCGCCCGATGCCCCCGGCGGGACGGCCGCACCCTCGGCCGGGCCGGGGTCCCCGGCGCCGTCCGGCACCGCACCCGCGCAGGTCGGCCAGGTGTGCCCGTCCGGCGCGGTCATCACCGGCGCCGAGGTGATGTCCCCGGCCACCCTGCATCGCGGTGTGCGACTGACCTTCTCGCTGGTCGGCGCCGCCGCGCCCTGCACTCTGAGCGGCTATCCCGGTGTGGACAGCGGGGCCGGTGGCCCACTGCTGCACGCCACCCGGACCCCGCGCGGCTTCATGGGCGGCCTGCCCACCGGCGACGACACCGCGCCGGTGATCCGGCTGGACGCCGACCATCTCGCGCACGCGATCGTCGAGGGGGTGGCCGTCGACGCCGCCGGGAACGGCTGCGCGCAGTACAGCAGTCTGCTGGTCACGCCACCCGACAGCACCGAGACGACCACCGTCACCGTCCCCATCGATACCTGTGCGCTGCAGGTGCATCCGGTCACGGATTAGCGCCACTCGGCGGCGAAGGCGCGCGCCGGATTGGCCACGAACACGGCGGTGGCGACGTCGTCGCCGAGTTCGCGGGTGATACGCGCGCGCAGCCCGCCGACCAGGAACGGCATCCCCGGCCCCGCGCCGGTGGCGCGCATCGACGGGGTGACCGTATCGGCGCCGAGCAGGATGCGGTCGGCGTGACCCGCGTCGACCAGGGCGGCGATACTGTCGAGCAGTCGCCAATCGGTGGCGTGGTGTACCCGCGAGGGCCCGTCGAACTGGACGTAGGCCCCCGCCGCGGCAACCTCCCGGTGAATCCTGGTGTCGGGGAAGCGATGCAGATGCCCGAGAATGACACTCTCCGGTGGCATATTGTGCTCGTCGCACAATACGGCCAGAACGTCCCCGGCGGCGGTCCCGGCCTCCAGATGGACGCCGATCGGGGCGCCGGTCGCGCGATGAGCGTCGGCGGCCGCCGCCAGCACATGCCGCGAATGCTCGCCGGCATGATGGAAATCCCCCGCCGCCTTGATCATTCCCGCGCGCACCGGCGGCTCGGTCAACTCCCGGACGAACAGCTCCGCGAGATCGCCGCAGACGGTGGACAATTCGGCCGGATCGTAGTGCGCGGCCTGATGCAGGCCCGTCGCCGCGACGAGGTGCACGCCGGTGTCGCGGGACAGCCCCGGCAGCTCCGCGCGCCGCCGGCCCATACCCCACGGCGTCCACTGCACCACGGCCCGGCCACCGGCGCGGGCGAACGAAACCAGTTCCGCCCGAGCGGCTTCCGCATCGTCGAGTTCCTGTCCCGGCAGTTTCGGGGTGCGGATGAACAGGTGGTCGTGGGCATCGCAGACACCGAGTTCGGCGGGCTCGATATCGCCGAGCACCGTACGGATGCGGCGAATCCCGGTCGACCCACCCCGGCCGACGCCGGAGGCCGCGCTCCGTCCGGTCACGGCTGCCCCGCCTCGGCCAGGGCCGCCGCCGCGACCCGCAGTCCCGCCAGCGCCTTCGGCACACCGATGTAGGGCGCGAGGTGCACGAACACCTCGATGATCTCCGCGCGGGACAGCCCCGCCCGCAACGAGGTTCGCACATGTCCGGCCAGCTGCGGATCGACCCCGCCGAGCGCGGTCAGCGCGGCCAGATTCGCCACTTGCCGGTCCCGCAACGACAGGCCCGGCCGCTGATAGGTGCCGCCGAACAGAGCGGTGACGACCCAATCGGCGAAGCCGGGAGCAACGGTCTCCAACCCGGGCAGGGTGGCCTGCTGAGTCGCATTGTCCTGCAACAGATCCAGCATCCGATAGCCCGCCTCACGGTCGAGCCGGGCGGGGGTGAGCTGCTGCGCGAGCGGTGGTGTGCCGGTCATATCCACTCCGATCAGATGTAACGGTTGAACCGTTACGACCGTACCGCAGTAACGGTCCAGGCGTTACATTGAGGGCACGCCGACGACCGCCGGGAGGTTCCCGATCCCCGATTCGGTGGATTACCGCAGGTAGGAGTCGGCGTCGGCGCCGAGTACGTTCAGCAGGGCCAGCGCCTCGGCGTCGGGTGAACCGACCGGCGCGGTGTAGAGCACCAGGTGCTGGTCCCGGTCCGTGAGGGTGAGCGAATCGCAGTCGACCGTGATCTCCCCGACGACCGGGTGGCGGAAGGTCTTGGTCAGCACCGTCGCGCCCTGGACGTCGTGGCGCTCCCACATCCGCGCGAAATCGGCACTGCCGTCACGTAATTCGTCGATCAGCCCGGTCACCTCCGGGTCGCGCGGATATCGGGCGAGCGCGGATCGCAGCTCCATGACGACGTGCTGCCGGAACTCCGCGACATCCGAAACCCCGTACAGCGTCGGCCCGAGACGCGCCGGGCCGAGGAATGCCCGGCGGGCGAGATTGCGGTCCGCCGGCGCGACGCCCGCGAAGTTCTCCATCAGCGCGGCCGCGAGATCGTTCCACGCCAGCACCTCGAAGATGGCGGAGGTGACGAACCCGGCGGTGAGCGGCAGCCGTTCGAGCAGTGCGAGGATGCTCGGCCGGACGTCGCGGCGGTGCAGACCGGTGCGGCTCGGCGCGGTCCCGGCCAGCAGATGCAGGTGATCGGATTCGGCGTCGGTGAGCCGCAGCGCGCCCGCGATCCCGGCCAGGACCTCGCCGGACGGTCGCGGCGCCCGGCCCTGTTCGAGCCGGACGTAGTACTCGGTGGAGATGTGCGCGAGGACCGCGACCTCCTCGCGCCGCAACCCGGGCGTGCGGCGCCGCGGGCCGGAGGGGAGGCCGACGTCCTCGGGCCGCAGCCGCTCCCGCCGGGTGCGGAGGAAGGCGCCGAGTTCCTGCTTGTCCATACTCCGAGTCTGCCCCGCGCGCGGCCGCGCATCCTGGTACCGCTTGTGCCTGAATCCGGGCCCGCGCACCGCCCGACACTGTCGTCATGACAGACACCATCGAATTCGCACCCCTCGGCCTGCTCACCGGCAAGGTCGTGTTCATCACGGGTGCCAGCCGCGGGATCGGGGCGGCGGCGGGCCGGTTGTTCGCACGGGAGGGCGCGGCCGTCGTACTCGCCGCGCGGGGGACGGCCGCCCTCGACGGCCTGGTCGCCGAGATCCGGGCCGCCGGTGGCATCGCCGACGCCGTCACCCTCGATCTGGCCGATCGGACGAGCGTCCGGGCGGCCGTCGACCGGGTCGGGGAGTTGCACGGTCGGCTGGACGGCGCCTTCAACAACGGCGCCGCGATCCAGCAACCCGGGCCGCTCGACACCACCGGCGACGAGGACATCGATCGCCAGTTCACCGTGAACTTCCGCGGGCACTGGACCGCGATGACCGCCGAGGCCGAGCTCATGCGCCGCAACGGCGGCGGCGCGATCGTCAACACCTCGAGCATCGGCAGCCGCCGCGCCAATCCGGTCCTGCCCGCCTACGGCGCGATGAAGCGCGCGCTGAACAGCATCACCGAATCCGCCGCGGTGAGCTGGGCCGCCGACGGCATCCGGGTGAACGGGATCACCCCGGGCGGCACGGTCACCGAGATGATGCGGGAGTGGGAGGCTGCGACCCCCGGCGTCGTCGCCCGGCTGACGACGGCGATCCCGCTCGGCCGCATGGCCGAACCCCGCGAGGTCGCCGAGGCGGCGGCCTGGCTGCTCAGCGATCGCGCCTCGATGGTGACCGGCGCGATCCTGCCCGTCGACGGCGGCGCGGGGGCCTGAACCGCCGCGACCGGCCCTACCCCCGCGTGTCCGGGCTCGTCGCCAGCGAT
This sequence comes from Nocardia sp. BMG111209, assembly GCF_000381925.1. Classification (NCBI taxonomy): domain Bacteria; kingdom Bacillati; phylum Actinomycetota; class Actinomycetes; order Mycobacteriales; family Nocardiaceae; genus Nocardia; species Nocardia sp. BMG111209. The sequence continues at coordinate 1,575,455 of NZ_KB907307.1, read as the reverse complement.
GTCGCGGCCCGGCTCGCCGGAGACGGCCCGAATCCGGTGGTGGTCGTGTCCGGATTCTGCGGGGGCGTTTCCGCCGCATCCAGCGTCGTCCGCCGCGGCAGCAGCAGTGGGCTGGCGAGGATCACCAGGCCCACGACGCCGAGCGCGGTGCGGGGGCTGGTGGCGTCGGCGAGCAGGCCGGCCAGGGCGGTGCCGGTCGCGATGGCGGCCTGTCCGCCGATCGACCATGCCGACAGGGTGCGGGCGATGCGATCCTTCGGGGTCTGTTCCAGGCGATACGTGGCCAGGACCGGTGTGTACAGGCTCATGCTCACGATGATCGCCAGTTCGACGGCGATCACCGTGAGCAGCCCGATCGGGCCCGGCCGCAGGAAGACCAGGCCGATCAGCCACACGGCCCGCAGGGTGCCCACGATCCGGAACACCCGCAACACGCCCAGGCGGCCGACGACGAACCGGGCCAGTCGCGAGCCGACGAGCCCGCCGACGCAGGGGGCGGCGAAGGCGAGCGCGTACTGCCAGGGCGCAAAGCCCAACTGCCGCAACATGATCACGGCCAGTAGCGGTTCGGTGGCCATGATCATCCCGCTGACCAGCAGGTTGTTGAGGTACAGCGCGCGCAGGCCGGCATGGCCGAAGATGTGCCGCCAGCCGTCGAGTACCTCACCGACTCGGATCCGGCCGGCGCCGGCTCGCTCCGGAGCATCCTCCCGGTCGCGGATCGCGAGGATGCCCAGCGCCGAGAGCAGATAGCTGAGCGCATCGGCCACCACGGTGATCACCGGCCCGAACAGGCCGATCGCCGCGCCGCCCAGCGGCGGGCCGATCGCGATGGAACTCCAGTTCGTGGACTCGAACCGAGCATTGGCCACCAGCAGATCGTCCTTGCGGACCAGCGCCTTCAGATAGGCCCCGCTCGCCGCGTTGAAGGCGATCTTGGCCGCGGCCACCACCGCCGACACCACCAGCAACTGTACGAAGCCGAGCACACCGAAGGCGTAGGCGATCGGGATCGTCGCCATCACCGCGCATCGCAGCAGGTCCATCCCGATCATGACCGGTCGTTTGCGCCGGAATTCCACCCACGGCGCGAGCGGCAGCGCGATCAGCGCGCCGACCGCCGGGCCCACCGCGGACAACGCCGAGACCTGCCCCGGGCTCGCGTGCAACGCCAGCACCGCGATCAACGGGAAGGCGCCGAAGCCCAGCCCCGAACCGTAGGCGCTGACCGCGTACGCTGCCCACAACCAGCGGAACTCTCGCCCCAGGGATCTGCTTGCCGCCACACTCCACACCCTTCTCCCACAACACAACCCGTCGTTGAATCGCTACGCATCAAAGCAACGCTGACGTGCGGAATCAAACAACACCGACGGCGGCGTGCCACAACCGAAAGTTGTTCTCCTAGGCTTGCGGGTATGGATCTCGACGCCGTGCGCACCTTCGTCACCGTCGCGGACACCGGGCAGTTCCAGGAGGCCGCCGCCGCGTTGTCGCTCACCCAGCAGGCCGTCTCGAAGCGCATCGCGACGCTGGAGAAGGACCTCGCGGTGCGGCTTTTCACCCGTACCGCCCGCGGCGCCCGGCTCACGATCGACGGCCAGGCATTCCTGCCGCACGCCCGCGAACTGCTGCGGGTGGCCGAGCGCGCCGACGCGTCGGTCCGGCCCGGCCGGCGGGCACTGCGCATCGATGTCGTGAACCGGCGGATCGCCACCGCGGTACTGCTCCAGGACTTCTACCGGTCACGTCCCGATCTCGAGCTGGACGTGGTGACCCTGGACACCGATGTCGACGGGGCGATCGCCGCGGTCGAGGCCGGGACGATCGACGCCACCTTCCACGGCGTACCCCCGGACCGGAATCTGCCCGATACGATCGAGATCTCGCTCGCGATCGAGGAGCCGCACGAACTGTTCGTCGGCCCACGGCATCCGCTGGCCGGCGCGCGGACGGTCAGGCCGGAACAGCTTGCGGGCCACCGCATCTGGATGCCGGGACTGAGCGCGCGCGGCGAGGTGGCCGACTACTACGCCGAACTCGCGGCGGTGTTCGGGCTGACGATCGACATGCTCGGGCCGGTGTTCGGCAACGAGGCGATGCTCGACGAACTCGCCGACTCCGCCGATCTGGCCACCCTGGTCGGCGAGAATTCGCGCTACATGTGGCCGGACAGTTACGACCTGCGGCGCATACCGATTCGCGACCCGAGCCCGATCTATCCGCTGTCGATGATCCGGCGCACCGGCAATCCGCACCCGGCCCTCGCCGAACTCCGCGCCTTCGTCACCGCCCGGCGATCCCGCGCGGCCCGCACCGGCGTCTGGACGCCCGCCTGGACGCACCGCCGGTCCTGACACACGAAAGACCTTGCAGCCGAACGTGGTTCAGCGGTGTCGGCGATGCACGACCTCCGGCCCGACGGTGCGCAGCACCTCCAGCGCGGTATCGGTCCCGGTTCCGGGCGGCGGTGTGAACAGCCGCAGGCACTGGTCCGCGGCCCGGGTCTGCACCACCTCGTAGTCGAATTCGACGAGCCCGACCGAGGGATGCCGCACCCGCACCCGGCTGTCCCGCCGCACCGCGACCTCGTGCCGCTGCCACAGCTCCGCGAATTCCGTACTGGCCGTGGACAACCGGTCGACCAGGGCATTCGCGGGCCGGTCGTAGCCGCGCCGGGTCGCGGCGGCTCGCAGGTCCGCGACGTGCAGGCGGTCGAGGCGATCGTGTTCCTCGACGGGGTACGCCGACCGGACGAACGGATCGGTGAACCAGCGCCACACGATGTTCCGATCCGGCTCCTCGATCGTGCACACGCAGCCGAACAGGGCCTCCGCCAACGCATTCTGCGCGAGCAGATCACCGAGGTCGGTGAGCAGCTGCGCCGGGGTGTCGCCCAGCCGATCGAGCAGATATCGCATGGCGGGCCGGACCTGATTGCCCGCCCGCGCCCCCTCGGGCGGCCGATGCCCGGCCAGCAGGTAGAGATGGTCCCGCTCGTCGCCGGTCAGCCGCAGCGCCTGCGCGAGCGCGGACAGCAACTGGATCGACGGCTGCGAACTGCGCGCCTGCTCCAGCCGCATCACGTAATCCGCCGACACTCCGGCCAAGTGGGCCAGCTCCTCGCGCCGCAACCCCGGCGTGCGCCGCCGCGGCCCCTCGGTGAGCCCGACCTCCTGCGGCCGCAGCCGTTCCCGGGAACGGCGCAGGAAGTCCGCCAGCCTGACGCGATCCATCGTCACCCCATCCCTCCTCGGCGCCAGAGAATTCCGGGCAGCCGTTCCGATCCTCGCCACCGCCCGCGACGACAATCGCGCTCCCGGAACGGATCTCGCAATGTCCGGCTCACGACTCGGCCGCGGCCCGGCGCCGCTCGCGCAGCGCGCGCACCCGCCCGCGGCTGGCACACGCCGACGACGGGCACCAGCGCCGCCGGTCGCCGGCATTGACGAACACCGCGCGGCAATCACATTCGGGGCACACCGCGAGATCGTCGCGTTCGGGCCCGGTGAGATGATCGACGGCCTGGCGCGCGATGCGGGCCAGCGCGACGGAGGTGGTGGCGGGAGCCGAGCACAGCAGCCGATCGGCGGCGATCAGGCGCACAGGTTCGAATTCCGTCGTGAGGTAATACTCAAGGGCCGCAACGTTTTCCGGATCCGGCGGCGTAGCGGTCGCCACGGCCAGCGCCACCGGGCGCAGCGTCTCGCGCAGTTGCCGCGCGGCCTCGACATCGGCCGACGTGGGTTCGGCGAGCGGTCGCAGCCCGCTGAGTTCCAGCCAGTCGGCCAGCCGCTGCGGGGTCGCGAGGCGTTCGATCGGGTCGGCGCCGAAGGTGCGTCCGCTGGTCGCCAGCAGGTTCAGCCAGGTGGCGCCGAGATCGAAGCGAAACGCCGTACGGTCCTCGGTCACCCCACCAGTGTAACGCTACGGCCGTTACGATCCGCTGCCGGTCAGTCCGGCAACCAGTGCAGCTCGTGCGCCAGGGTTCTGGCGACGGCACGGACGCGGCGGTGCAGCGGCGACTGCTCGCGCGGAAGGACCAGGTGGATCGTCAGCATGGGTGCGCCCCGCAACGGTCGCCAGGTGATACCGGGCGAGGGTGCCGTGTCGGCGGCCGCACCGGCCGGGGCGAGGGTGCGCCCGTCGCGCAGGTCGCGCTGTGACATGTCGAAAGAGACTGCGGGCGTGTGGAATCGGGGATGCGGGCGGATATCGCGGAACACCGCGGCCAGCTCGTCGTGGACCACGGGGTTGGCCGTACGGTCGGGCAGTCGCAGCGGGTACGCGGCCGCGGCGGCGATCTCGATCTCCGGGTGTTCGGCCAGCGGATGATGCTGCGCCATTTGGACCCCGATCCGCTCACGCCGCAGCAGGTACCGGCGCACGCCCCGGCCCGGCTGCTCACCGCGGGTGATCCCGGCATCGATGCGGCCGTCGGCGACTGCGGGGGAGATCTCCGGTGTCGCTGTCGGGACCGCGCCGACCTCGAGTCCGGGACTGCTGCGAATCAGCTTGTCCACCAGGGCCGGAGCCGTCTCGGCCCCGGTACTGAGGCTGTATCCGATGCGGAGCGTGCCCAGCTCACCGGCCCCCGCCCGCCGGGCGGTGTCCCATGCCCGATCCAGGGCCGCCAGCGCCGCCGGCGCGGACTCCGCCAAAGCCGCACCGGCCGTGGTCAATACGACGCTACGCGTGTCCCGAACGAGCAGGGCGTTACCGAGTTCCGTTTCCAATCGGCGAATCCGGGCGCTGAGGGCCGGCTGTGCGATACCGATCCGGGCGGCCGCGCGGGTGAAATTCAACTCCTGCGCCAGCACCAGGAAGTACCGCAGGCTGACCGTATCCGGTGCCACGTGCCCTCCCCGCCGATTGATAACGATCCGTTCCGAGTCTATCCCGGACCGATCTTTCCCTCGACCACACGTCGGGCCCTAACCTGCGCATATGACGATTCAACCGACCGCGATCCCGGACATCGCACCCACGCGCACCGCCGAATTCGATTCCGCCGTCACCACACTCGCGACGATCTCGGCCACCGAGCCCGGCGTACCCGCCTCGGTCTCGTCCCGGGACGGAGGTCCTCGTGCATAAGTTGGTGGTCCTGTATCCCGAGCCCGCCGACCCCGGCCACTTCCGCGATTACTACGTGACCAATCACCTTCCGCTGGTCAGGGAGATGCCCGGCCTGCTCGCATGCCGCTACAGCTTCGACGTGACGGCGACCACGGGAGAAGCGCCGTATTTCGCGGTCTTCGAAGCCGACTTCGCCGACGCCGCCGCCATGGCCGCGGCGCGGGCGTCGACGCAAGGCCGGCGGGTGTCCGCCGATGTCGCCAACTACGCCACCGGCGGTGCGGTCGTCATCGACTATCCGGCGCAGGACGCCACCGGCTGAGGCAGGCCGGGGCACGTTCGGGTCGGCCGGTTGCGACCGGGTCCGAGATTCGGCCGCCACGGTGACCCCTCAGGGCCGGATGTTCTCCAGGTCGTCGAGAAGACCGGGATGGCGCGGCTGCCAGCCCAGGGTTTCGCGGGTGTAGGCGGCGGAGGACGGCTGATCCATCGCGAAGATCGGTCCGAACGGCCCGAACTCGTCCGCGGGCACGGCCTCGACCGGCAGGCCCAGCCGCCGCCCGATCACGGCGGCGATGTCGCGCACCGCATCACCCTCGTCGGCGACGGCGTGCCAGGACGTCCCGGCCGGCGCCGATTCGAGGGCCAGCCGGAACAGGACGGCCGCGTCGAGGGCGTGCACGGCCGGCCAGCGCTGGGAGCCGTCGCCCGGGTAGCCCGCGATCCCGGTCCGGCGGGCCCGATCGGTGAGCAGTCCGGCGAATCCGCCGGTGCCCTCGTTGTGCACGGTGCGCGGCATCCGCACCGCCGTGGCGCGTACCCCCCGCGCGGCCAGTTCCAGCAGTGCGCGGACGGATCTGCCCCGGCCGCCGACGGGCCCGTCGATCGGCAGCGGATCGCTCTCCACGGACGGCCGGCCCGGCACCCACGGCGTACCCGAGACGGTGACGATCGGCCGATCGCTCCCGATCAGCTCCGCACCCAGCGCGGCCAGCATCGCACTCTCCTGCGCGATGGCCCGCGCGAGATCGTCCGCGCCGCCGCGGTGGTCGAAGGCGAGGCTGATCACCCCCTCGGACCGTGCCGCACCGGCCCGCAGGACGTCCGGTTCCGCGATCTCCCCGCGCAACACCTCCGCGCCGGCGTCCGCGAGCGTCTTCGCGGACGAGTCGGAGCGGGCCAGGGCGAGAACGGTATGTCCGTTGCCGAGCAATTCGGCGACCACGGCGGACCCGATCGTGCCGGTTCCGCCCGTGACGAAGACGTGCATGATTGCTCCAGACGAGTGATGGGACTGTTGTCTCATCACCGTAGCAGAGGGATGGGGCACATGTCGCATCACTCTGCTACGGTACCGATATGGCTCGATGGGAACCCGGAGCGCGGGAGCGCATGGTCGTCGCGGCCGTGGACCTGTTCACCGAACAGGGCTACGACATCACCACCGTCGCGCAGATCGCCGAACGCGCCGGGGTCACCCGTAGCACCTTCTTCCGGCACTTCGCCGACAAGCGCGACGTCCTGGTCGCCGGCCAGGCGACCCTGAGCCGTCTGCTCGCCGAGGGCATCGAACAGGCCCCGGCCGATGCCGGTCCGCTGGCGGCGGTGGCCGCCGGCCTGGAGCGCGCCTCGAACGAAATGGGCCCGCTCAACCGCGATCTCGGCCCGCGCCTGAAGGCCGCTGTGGCGGCCAGCGCCGAACTCCAGGAGCGCGACGCGCTCAAGAACATCGGCCTGGCCGCCGCGATGGCCACGGCACTCCTCGCGCGCGGCGTCCCCGACCCGACCGCCCACCTCGCGGCCGAGATGGGCGTCCTCGCCTTCAAGCGCGGCTATGCCCGATGGTCCGAAACCCCTGCCGACACAACCGGACTCGCCCCCCACACCCTCGCCGCCCTGGCGGAACTGCGCGCCGCCGCCACGACCCTGGGCTGACCCGGCGCGCCGGCGGATTCACCCCGCGTCGGTGGCGGAGGGCTCGACGAAGGTCCACATCCGGGTGATCCGCCCGTCGGCCACGGTGGCGATATCGGTGCCGCGGGCTCGCACGATGCCGTCGGCGCCGCACAGTTCCCAGGCGATCCGGCCCAGATCACCGACCGCCGAGGGCGCACCCGCCGCGGCGAAGTGCAACTGCGGGAACAGGGTGAGCACCCGCTCGGCCGCGGCATCGATACCGGCGTGCCCGGTGACCGTGCCCTCGTGATCGGTGAATTGCGCATCGGGCGTGTACAACTCGGCGATCACCGCGCGCCGGGCGTCGCCGTCACGCTGGCCGAACACCTCGAACAGATTGCGCCGCACAAGATCTCCGATTCGGTCCGTGGTCGTCATGATCGATCGTCCTCCGTCGGTGGATGGTCGGCCGCGAGCATCGCCATCGCCGAGTCGGCGATCGCGCGCAGCGCGGATTCGGTGTGGCCGGCGCGGCCGAGGGCCTCGATTCCGCGCAGGACGGCGAGCAGCAGCGCGCCACCGCTGCCGGGTTCGAGATCGGCCCGCGCGTCGCCGGCGGCCTGCGCGGCGCGGAGACATTCGGTCAGCGCCTGCTCGTAACGCCGATAGGCGGCCGCCGAGATCCGCGCCACGTCCCGGTCCTCACCGGCGAGTTCCGCGGTCGCCTTGGCCAGCAGGCAGCCGCGGCGCGAGGCGGCGGGGTCGGCGGTCTTCGCGCGCAGATGACCCCGCAACCGCGCGAACGCTCCCTGCTCGGAGCCGGTCAGCTCGGTGCGGACCGCGGTCATCTCCTCGTCGCAGTACTGCTCGAACGCTCGCAGGAACAGGCCGTGCTTGTCGCCGAACGCGCCGTACAGGCTGCTGCGCGGCAGTCCGGTCGCCGCGGTGAGCTGCTCGACGGAGGTCGCGGTGTAACCGTGGTCGTGAAATGCCTCGCGGGCACGCCGCGCGACGAGCGCTTCGTCGAAGGTTCTCGGTCTGGCCACGACGCCGAGCATATCAGTTTTGGAATGATCATTCCGGCTATAGTGTTCGACATCGGGAATGATCATTCCAAAATTTGTGAGGAGTAGCGCATGAGCAAGATCCTGGACGGCAAGGTAGTGGTCGTCACCGGCGCGACCAGCGGCATCGGCCTGGCCATCGCCCAGCGGTTCGCCGCGGAGGGTGCGCGATTGTTCATCACCGGACGGCGCCCGGAAACACTGCGAGCCGCGGTCGAGCAGATCGAGGGCGACGTGACCGGCGTCCGCGCCGACACCGCGTCTCCCGCGGACCTCGACGCCCTCTACGCGACCGTGCGGGAACAGGCCGGCCGTATCGACGCGCTGGTCGCGAACGCGGGCGGCGGCACCTTCGTCCCGCTCGGGCAGATCACCGAGGAGCACTACCACGAGACCTTCGACGCGAACGTCAAGGGCACCGTGTTCACCGTGCAGGGCGCGCTGCCGCTGCTCGTGGACGGCGCCGCCGTCGTCCTGATGAGTTCGACGACCTCCGTCCTGGGCGGCGCGGCCTTCAGCGTCTACGCGGCCTCCAAGGCGGCGATCCGGAACTTCGCGCGCAGTTGGGCCCTGGACCTGAAGGACCGCCACATCCGCGTCAACGCCCTCGCCCCGGGCCCGACCCGGACTCCGGGCCTGCTCGGACTGGTTCCCGACGACCAGCAGCAGGGCCTCCTCGACAACCTCGCCGGTGACGTCCCCCTCGGCCGCGTGGCCGATCCGGCCGAGATCGCCGGCGCCGCACTGTTTCTCGTCTCGGCGGACGCCTCCTTCGTCAACGGCACCGAACTCTTCGCCGACGGCGGCCAGGCCCAGGTCTGACGCCGCGCCGGTCACGGTCTCGATCGGGGTGGCGCGGATCCGGCCGGTCGAGCCGTATCCGGCCCCCGCGGCGACTCCCCTTGTGCCACCGGCTCAATCGAGGTGGCGCAGGTCCGGCCAGAGTTGGGCCCAGGTGCCGTGGGGCGCGCGGCAGAGGTAGATGGCGGCGTGGTCGGAGGTTTCCTCGTTCGACAGTCCGCCCGGCAGGGTGATCGGCGCCAGCGTGGTGACATCCGACCAGAAGCGGTGCAGGTAGGCGGTGTTCCACTCGCCCACGCAGAGGACGGTGTCGGGGGTGCCCGGCGGTGGGCCCCACAGCAGGTAGTTGTTGTGCGCGCTCGAGACCGGATTGCGCAGGCCGCGTTGCGGTCCGAGGATGGTGAGCGCGCCGGCCTCGCCGTAATTGCTGGTGAAAATCATTGTGCCGGGCGGGAACTCGGCCGCGGCCCGGATCACCTGATCGGTGTAGCCGGGCCAGCCGTAGGTCTCCATCGGTTCCGGATCGATCGGTCGCAGGGCGGAGGAGACCGCGGGGGTCAGGACCGGCAGTCCGATCAGCACCGCGGCCAGTCCGCAGGCCACGGTCGCGATCGGCCAGGCGGTCCGCCCGTCGCCGTTCGCCTCGACGCGCACGGAGCCGGCGGCGAACAGGCCGATCAGCACCGGGGCGAGGTAGTAACCCTTGCCGCCGCCGAGCGTGAACAGCACCAGCGCCACCACCGCCACCGCCAGCAACCAGCGGTGATCCCGGCCGGCGTCGGACCGCAGCCGGCGCACCCCGGCCACCCAGAGCACCACCAGGGGAGGTCCGGCCAGCAACAGCAGCGTCAGCGGCAGCTGGGCCGCCGCGCCGAGGACGCCACCCTGCTTCCCCGAAAGTACCTGCGCCATCTGCACATTCACCCATCGATGGCGGGCGTCCCAGATCAGATTCGGCGCCGCGAGCAGTGCCGCCACGCCACCGGCCAGCCACGGTCCCGGGCCGCGCAGCGCCTCGCGGCGGAACAGGGCCAGGCCCACGAGGATTCCGAGGATCAGCACGGCCAGGGTGCTCTTGTTCTCCAGGCCGATACCGGCGACGAGACCCACGGCCAGCCAGGCGAGCAGGGTGCCGCGGCGCAGGGCCCGCGCCACCAGCACCAGCACCGCCGCCCAGGCCAGCTGATCCAGCACCGTGGTGCCGAACAGCAGCGAGCCGGCGACGAATACCGGCGAGGCCGCGACGGCCCCGGCGGCGAGGATCTGAGCGCGGCGCCGGCCGCCGAACTCCGCGGCCAGCACCGCCGCCAGCAGCACACAGCCGACCTGCGCCGCGATCGCCAGGATGCGCAGCGGCAGAACACCTCCGGGCAGGGTGGCCGCCGCGCGCGCCAGCAACGGGGCCAGCGGGGGCTGGTCGACGTAACCCCAATCCGGATGCCGTCCGCAGATCAGGTAGTAGAACTCGTCACGGTGCCAGCCGAATCGGGTGGCGACCGCCAGGTGGACGAGGCCGATCACCGCGGCCACCAGCGCCACCGGACGCCGGTGCAGGGCGGGGATTTCGCCGTCTCGGGTGTCCTGTTGCGGGGGTTCGGGTTTCGTCATCGGAACGGCACGACCGGGAAAGCCACACCCACGATCCCCGCCGACGGGCGGGCCCTCACCTGCCCGGACATCCCCACACCGTAGAACGGCCGGACCGGGCCGGTCAATCTACTGTGGCTGCGGGGGCCAGCTCGGCGGCTGATATCCGGGTGGCGGCACCGCACCCGGCGCCGGATAGGACTGTGGCGCACCGTAATTCGGGGAATATCCGAGGGCGGGCCACGGTGGCGGGGCCGCACCGGTCGCCGGCGGCGCGCTGGGCAGGGCCAGCAGCACGATGGCGACGGCGGCGGTGATGGTGGCCGGAATGAACAACCAGAATCCGTCGCGCGAGAAGGGCTCGTATTCCGAGAACTGGAGGCTGCCGATCACGCCGTTGAGCGCGCGCAGGAATATCGCGCCGGCCGCGGCCCCGGCGAGTACGCGACCGGCCGGCACCGCGGGCCGGATCAGCACCAGGATCGCACCGACCAGGCCGAGCAGGACGCAGAGCACATCCGGCAGCAGATACCAATCGGCGTGACCGCTGTCGGCCAGCTCCCAGATCGACTGTGCGGCAAAGCACAACAGCGCGAGTCCGACCATGACCGCACCCAGCAGCGGCCACGGCGCCCCGGACCGCGCAGCCGGCCCGGGGGCCGGATATCCCGGCGGCGGTGGCCACGGCTGCCCCGGATGGTGCGGCGGCCCCGGCGGATACGGGTTGACCATCGGTGAGACTCCTCGCTGCGGCGGATATCTCCGATGGTAGGTCGTCGCGACGACCTAGGGCTCGGCGATGTCGTACGCGGTGGGATGCCGTGGCTCGTACAGGCCGATCTCACCGGCGCCCGGCACCCGCAGGCTGGTCAGCAGTCCCCAGCGCTGTTCGCTGACGCCGGAGGTGAATTCGACACCCTTCGCCGTCAGCTCGGCCATGGTCGCGGGCAGATCGTCGCACATCAGATACAGCTCCAGCCGGCCGCTGCCGGACCCCTCGGCGGGGTGGACCGCCAGTTCGGCCGGCGGCGATCGGAAGATCAGCCAGTCGTGTCCGGCATCGACGTGCGGCAGGCCGAGCACGTCGCGGAAGAAGGCGCGCGCGGCCTCGGGGTCGGTCGCGTAGACGATGGTGTGGGCGCCGATGATCATGCGCCGAAGCTATCAGCCGGTCACGGCTTTTTCGCGACGCCGCAGGAGATCAGATATTCCCAGACCGTCATCTCCCGCTCCGCGGGGCCGATCTTGTCGATCCCGTCGGGGCTGGGCTCGGGCCGCCACCGGGAGCAGTGCACGAGGCCGGGCTCGATCAGTTCCAGCTCGCCGAACAGCGCCCTCAATTCCTCGTCGGAACGCCAACGGCCGCGGCCGAAGCTGGCCTGCAACTTCTCCTCGGCGGCCGCGGTCTCCTCGTTGTGCGCGGAGCGGAAGTGGGAGATGTAGACGTAACTGCCGGACGGCACCCGATCCACCCACCAGCGCACCAGCCCGGCCGGATCCTCGTCGTCGTTGAGGTGGTGCAGGATCGCGCTGAAGACGACGGCCACCGGCTCGTCGAAGTCGATCAGCCGCTGCACATCCGGATGTTCGTAGATCTCCTGCGGCCGGCGCAGGTCGGCATGGATGACCGTGGTGCGATCGTCGGTGGCGAGCAGGGCGTGGCCGTGCGCGAGTACGATCGGGTCGTTGTCCACATAGACCACCCGCGCGTCGGGCGAATTGCGTTGCGCCACTTGATGCACGTTGTCGGCGGTGGGCAGCCCGCTGCCGATGTCGACGAACTGCCGGACCCCCGCGCGGGCGATATTGCCGACCGCGCGGATCAGCGCCTGCCGGTTGGCGTACGCGATACCCACCGATCCCGGCAGATCCTTGATGAAGAAGTCCCCGACCTGCCGGTCGACGGCATAGTTGTCCTTGCCGCCGAGCAGGTAGTCGTAGACGCGGGCGATGCTCGGCTTCGACTGATCGATCTGCGCCGCGCTGTCGGACATGGGAACACCTCTGTATTCGAAGATCTTGTTGTGCGTTCAATCCTAGGAGAATCGGGCCCGCGGGGTACCGGGTTCGCCGATGGCAGCAAACCGCGAGCGGGATCGGGCGACGCGAGCTCGCCGATGAATTACGGTCGCGGGGACCGTCGGTTTCCGTGAGTACGTTCGACCGAACCCGGAGGAATCCATGACCACATCCGGCACCACCGCCGCCACCCTCGCCATCCCCGACGGCACGCTCTACTACGAGCTGCGTGGCAGCGGACCGCTGATCGCCCTGGTCGGCTCGCCCATGCACACGGCCCCCTTCGCACCGGTGGCCGACGCGCTCGCCACCGATCACACCGTGCTGACCACCGATCCCCGCGGCCATTTCGGCAGTGTGCTGGCCGACCCGCACAGTGCGTCCACCCCCGAGGTGCGCGCCGACGACCTGGCCCGGCTGCTGCGCCACGTCGACGCCGGTCCCGCAACGGTTTTCGGCTCCTCCGGTGGCGCGATCACCACTCTCGCGCTGCTGCAAGCGAATCCGGAGCTCGTGCACACCGCGATCGCGCACGAGCCGCCGGTGTCGGAACTGCTGCCCGATCGGGACCGGCAGCGCGAGGTCCGCGAGGACATCGTCGCCACCTACGTCGCCGGCGACACCGTGGGCGCGATCCGTAAATTCTTCGCCTCCGCGGATATCCAGATGCCGGAGCCGGTGTTCCAGCAGATGTTCGGCGGCGAGCGCAGTGCGGCGGCGATCGCCAACGACGACTACTTCTACCTCCACGAACTGCGCGAAACCTCCGGCTGGCAGCCGGATCTCGATGCCCTGCGCGCCGTCCCCACCCGCCTGATCCTCGGAATCGGGGAAACCTCCGCCGGTCAGTTCTGCGACCGCGCCACCCGCGCCCTCGGCACCGAACTGTCGATCGAACCGGTCCTGTTCCCCGGCGGCCACGGCGGTTTCACCGAGGACCCGGTGAAATTCGCCGACCGCGTGCGCGACCTGCTCGCCTGAAGCCGGGCCGCCGCAGCGCCTCCGGCGCGGGGCGGCGACGGCCCCCGCGCCGGGACCGCTCGATCAGCCGACGGTACGTTCGAATTCGGTTCGCTCGGAATGCAGATCCCAGGCGGCCTCGGCGAGGCGGGCCGGATCCAGCGGCTCCGGCAACAGCGCCGGATCCCAGTTCCGCTGCACGAACTCGGCGGATTCGCTGCCGCCGACCATACCCGCGACCTGCACCAGTCCCGCGTACACGCCGGTGCCGGTGAGGGATGCGTGCAGTGTGTGCAGATATGCACGCGCCGCCGCGGCCACGGTCGCGACGTTGCCCACCTGCGGGATCGGCGTTGCGGTGGTGGGCAATCCGAACAGGATCGTGCCGCGGTCGCGCGCGAGCATGCCCGGCAGCACCCGCCCGATGATCTCGATCGGGGTGCGCAGCAACATGTCCAGCGGGAATTCCAGCGAATCCACCGTGGCGGCACGGATATCCACCTGCCGGGGTAGCCATTCCGGTCCGGCGGGCGCGTATTCGAGTACGTCGATCTCGCCGAAGCGATCGGTGATCGCGGTCAGCAGCGCGGGCAGGGCGCTGCGGTCGGCGAGGTCGGCGGGGAATGCGGCGGCCTCGACGCCCGCGGCGGTGAGTTCCGGCGGTCAGCGCGTCGAGTTTCGCGGGGGTGCGGGCCACGAGCGCGACCCGGTAGCCCTCCCGCCCGAATCGGTGTGCGACGGACCGGCCGAAACCGGGTCCGGCGCCGAGTACGGCGATGGTTCGAGACATCGGTGAAACCTTCCGGATAACGTGACGTGATCGTCAACTTACGTCCGGAAGGCTACCGATATCATGACGGCATCGTCAACTTATAGAATCGGTCCGTGCCTTCCCCCGAATCCCGCGCACTGCGCAGCGATGCCCGCCGCAACCGCGAACTGGTGCTGCGCGCCGCCGGCGAGATGTTCGCCGAGCACGGCGTCGACGTCGCGATGGCCGATATCGCCCGGCACGCCGGGGTCAGCAACGGCACCCTCTACAACCGGTTCCCGACCCGGCAGGACCTGATCGACGCGGTCTTCCTCGACCGGCTGGAGACGCTGGCGGTACTCGCCGACCAGGCCGCCGCCGAACCGGATCCGTGGCAGGGCGTGGTCACCTACGTCACCGGAATGTGTGAATTGCAGGCCGAGGACCGGGGATTCAACGAGGTGGCGGCCCGGGGGCTGCGCTCGGACGCCGCGCGGGAGTTGCAGGTACGCGGGGCGAGCGCACTCGGGGAGCTGTTCACCCGGGCCAAGGCCGCGGGCGAACTCCGGCCCGATCTCACCCTCGGCGATCTGGCCTTCGTGGTGTGGGGTATCTCCCGGACCGTGGAGATGACCCGGGAGACGGCCCCGCACGCCTGGCGACGGCATCTCGCGCTGTACCTCGACGGTATGCGCGCGGCCGGCGCCCGGCCGCTACCGGACCGCCCGCCCGGCGCACACGAGTCCTGAACAGCACTGTGCCCCGGGCGATTCCACCCGGGGCACGTGCTGCCGGTCCGCGCTCAGCGCACGAACACCGCCGCCTTGTCGGCCAGATCCAGCAGTGGCTGCGGCACGATGCCCAGCAGCAGGGTGGCCGCCGCGGTCACCGCGATCACCGTCGTCGAGATGGCCGGGGTCACCACCACGGGTGCGTCCGCCGGCGCGTCGGTGAAGAACATCAGCACGATGACCCGGATGTAGAAGAAGGCCGCGATCGCACTGCAGATCACACCGACGATCACCAGGGCCGGCGCGCCACCGGCGGAGGCGGCCGAGAACACCGCGAACTTGCTGATGAAACCGCTGGTCAGCGGGATGCCCGCGAAGGAGAGCAGGAACAGGGCGAAGGTGGTGGCCAGCCAGGGGGAGCGGCGGCCCAGCCCGGCCCAGGCCGACAGCGCCGTCGCCTCCTCGCCGCCGCGATCGCGGACCAGCGTGACCACCGCGAACGCGCCGACCGTACTCAGACCGTAGGCGGCGAGATAGAACAGCGCGGCCGAGGCGGGCCGCGAGAACACCCCACCGGCCCCGTCGTTGTCGATCCCGGCGAGTGCGGTGAGCAGGAAACCGGCATGGGCCACCGACGAATACGCCAGCATCCGCTTCACATCCGTCTGGGTGACGGCCAGGATCGCGCCGACCGCCATGGTCGCGATGGCGACCGCCGCCACGATCGGCCGCCAGTCGTCGCGCAGACCCGGCACCGCGATCTGCAACACCCGCAGCAGCGCGCCGACCGCGGCGATCTTCGTGCCCGCGGCCATGAATCCGGTGATCGGTGTCGGCGCACCCTGATACACGTCGGGAACCCACGCCTGGAACGGCACCGCGCCGATCTTGAACAGCAGCCCGACCGCAAGCATCGCGACGCCCAGCACGGCCAGGGTCTTCGAATTCGGGTCCCGCGCTACGGCATCCGCGATCCCGGCGAATTGCACGGTACCCGCGTAGCCGTACAGCAGGGCCATGCCGTAGAGGAAGAACGCCGACGAGAAGGCGCCCAGCAGAAAGTATTTCAGCGCCGACTCCTGCGACTGCAACCGCTGCCGGCGGGCCAGCCCGCACATCAGGTACAGCGGCAGCGAGAGCACCTCCAGGGCCACGAACATGGTCAGCAGATCATCGGCCGCCGGGAACAACAGCAGCCCGCCGACGGCGAACATCGCCAGCGGGAACACCTCGGTGGTGGTGAAACCTGCACGCTCCGCGGCGACTTCGTCGCTGCTGCCCGGCATCGCCGCCGCCTGCGGGGTGAACCCGTCGAGTACGAGGGCGCCACCGGCGGTCGCGGCGGCCCGGCTCCACGCACCGGGACCGTCCCGCCGCACCCGCGCGAGTGCGGGGGCGATACCGCGCTCGGCGATCAGCAACAGGCTCAGCGCCGCCGCCACGAGGATGGTGCCCTGCAGGAACAGCGTCACCCCGTCGATCGCGACCGCATCGGCCATCGCGGTGGTCCGGGTGCCGGCCAGCCCGACCACCGCGCCGAAAGCGACTGCCAAACCGGCCAATCCGAGTACCAGGTGCAGCGGATACCGCCACGATCGCGGCAGGAACGCCTCCACCAGCACCCCGGCGACCGCCACCCCGAACACGATGAGCATCGGTGACAGGTCCCGATATTGGATCGACGGCGCCGGGATCGCCGCGGCGAGAAGCTGACTGGTCATCGCGTACCTCCGTGGGTCGGCGCGGCCTCCGGTTGTGGCACGGTCGGCGCCGGATCGTGTGCGCCGATCGTGGTGAGGGTCGACGCCACGGCCGGATCGATCCGATCCAGCACGGGTTTCGGATAGGCGCCGAGTACCAGCAGCGCCGCGAGCAGCGGCACCACCACGATCAGTTCCCGGGGCAGCAGATCGCGCAACTTCTCGTTGCCGTCACGCACCGGCCCGGTCATCATCCGCTGATAGAGCCAGAGCACATACAGCGCGGCCAGCACCAGCGCGCTGGTCGCGCAGATCGCCGCCACCGGATAGCGGGTGAAAGTGCCTGCCAGGACCAGGAATTCGCTGACGAACGGCGCCAGCCCCGGCAGCGACAGCGTGGCCAGGCCCGCGATCAGGAAGGTTCCGGCCATGACCGGCGCGACCTTCTGCACCCCGCCGAACGCCGCGATCGCGCGAGTTCCCCGGCGCGACACCAGGAATCCCGCGATCAGGAACAGCGCCGCGGTGGAGATGCCGTGGTTGACCATGTACAGCGTGGCCCCGGCGCCGCCCTGATTCGTCCGCGCGAAGATGCCCAGGATGATGAAGCCGAAATGCGAGATCGAGGTGTAGGCGATCAGCCGCATCACGTCGGTCTGCCCGAGCGCGAGCAGTGCGCCGTACACGATGCCGATCACCGCGAGCACGCTCACCAGCGGCGCGTAGGTGGCGGTCGCCGACGGGAACAGCAGCAGGCAGTACCGCAACATGCCGAATGTGCCGACCTTGTCCACCACCGCCATCATCAGGACCGCGCCGGCCGGCGTGGCCGACACCGCCGCGTCCGGCAGCCAGGTGTGCAGCGGCCACAGCGGCGCCTTCACCGCGAACGCGAACATGAAGCCGAGGAACAGCGCGTTCAGGACCGCGGGCCCCGCGCCGAGCTGCCCGGAATTGGCCGCCGCCACGACCGTCCGGAAATCGAAGGTGCCGTCACCGCCGAGATGCTGCCGCGCGGTGAGCACGTACAGGCCGATCACCGCGGCCAGCATGATCAGCCCGCCGAACAGGTTGTACAGCAGGAACTTCACCGCCGACCGGGCCCGCTGCTGCCGCACCGCGACGTTGTCCCCGTGCGGTCCGAATCCACCGATGAGGAAGTACATCGGGATCAGCATGACCTCGAAGAACACGTAGAACAGCAGGATGTCCAGTGAGGTGAACGAGATCAGCACCATCGACTCGACCAGCAACATCAGCGCCACATAGATGTGGGTGACCCGGGTTCCGCCGCCGGCCGCGCCGCCCACGTCGTCGTTCCACCCGGCGAGCAGCAGCAACGGCATCAGGCCCGCGGTCAGCAGGACCAGCACCAGGGCGATACCGTCCACGCCGAGGGTGTAGCCGGCGCCGAAAGCCGGTATCCAGCGGTGTGATTCGACCAGCTGGTACTGCGGGCCGCCCGGTTCGAACCGCACCGCGACCACGATCCCGATCGCCAGCGCGGCGAGCGCGAACGCCAGGCCGGTCCAGCGGGCCATCATGCGTGCTCGGCGCGGCAGCGCGGCCACCACGATCGCCCCGGCCAACGGCAGCACCCACAGCGTCGTGAGCCACGGAAACTCGTTCACAGCAACCTCACCGCGAGCAGGGCGGCGACCACCAGGGTCGCGCCGGTCAACATGGACAGGGCGTAGGAACGGACGTATCCGGTCTGGATCCGGCGGATCCGGGCCGACAGGCCGCCGATCACGGCGGCCGTGGTGTTCACCAGGCCGTCGATGCCGCGGGTGTCGACGAACACCAGCGACCTGGTCAGATGCTGTCCCGGGCGCATGAACACGGCCTCGTTGACGGCATCGCCGTAGAGGTCCCGCCGCGCGGCCACCGTGAGCGCCGACACCGCCTCCGGCGCGGGTACCGGCACCTCGCGCCGCCCGTACTGCCGGTAGGCGACCGCGACCCCGGCCACGACCACCACCAGCGCCATCGTGGTCACGGCCCAGGCGGGCAGGCCGCCCTCCGAATGATGTTCGCCGACAATCGGTTCCAGCCAGTTCACCAGTCCCGAGCCGTAGACCAGCAGGCCGCCGGAACATACCGAGCCGATCGCCAGCAGGATCATCGGCCCGGTCATACTCGCCGGCGCCTCGTGCGGATGTGCCGTTTCGGCCCAGCGCCGGGGGCCGAAGAAGGTCAGCAGCATCACCCGGGTCATGTAGAACGCGGTGATCCCCGCGCCGAGCAACGCCGCCACGCCGAGGGTGGTCCCCGCCGGGCCGCCGTATCCGAAGGCCGCCTCGATGATCCGGTCCTTGGAGAAGAAGCCCGCGAACGGCGGCACCCCGATGATCGCCAGATATCCGAGCCCGAAGGTGGCGAACGTGATCGGCATGACCTTGCGCAGGGCGCCGTAGCGGCGCATATCCGTCTCGTCGTCCATCGCGTGCATCACCGAACCGGCGCCGAGGAACAGTCCGGCCTTGAAGAAACCGTGGGTGAGCAGATGCATGATCGCCACCGCGTACCCGGCCGGGCCGAGCCCGGCGGCCAGCACCATGTAGCCGATCTGGCTCATCGTCGACGCCGCGAGGGCCTTCTTGATGTCGTCCTTCGCACAGCCGATGATCGCGCCGAACAACAGCGTGACCGCACCGACCACCAGCACCCCGGCGCGGGCCCCCGGCGCGAGGTCGAAGATCGGACCCGAGCGGGCGATCAGATACACACCCGCGGTGACCATGGTGGCCGCGTGGATGAGCGCCGACACCGGGGTCGGGCCCTCCATCGCGTCCCCGAGCCAGGATTGCAGCGGCACCTGCGCCGATTTACCGCACGCGCCGAGCAGCAGCAGTAATCCGATCGCGGTCAGCGTGCCGCCGCCGGCCTGCGGCGCGGCGGCGAACACCCCGCTGTAGTCGACCGATCCGAAGGTGGCGAACATGACGAACAGCGCGATCGCCAGCCCCATATCGCCGACCCGGTTGACCACGAACGCCTTCTTCGCCGCGGCCGCCGCGGAGGGCTTGTGCGACCAGAACCCGATCAGCAGATACGAGGCCAGGCCGACACCCTCCCAGCCCAGGTACAGCACCAGGTAGTTGTCGGCGAGTACCAGCACCAGCATCGCGGCCAGGAACAGATTCAGATAGCCGAAGAACCGCCGCCGGCCGGCCACGGTGTAATCGTCGTGTCCCGCACGGGGTTTCATGTACCCCACGGAGTACAGATGGATCAGCGACCCGACCCCGGTGATCAGCAGGACGAAGCACATCGACAACTGATCCAGCTGCAACGCGAAATCCACGTGCAGCCCGGCGACCGGCACCCAGCTGAAGAAGTGGTGGTAGACGGGCCGGTCGGCGGTCTGCCGGCCGAGCATCCCGGCGAAGGCCCACACCCCGACGCCGAACGACGCGACGGCCGCCAGGCAGCCCAGCCAGTGCCCCCACCGATCGGCGAATCGCCCGGCGAGCAACAGGATCGCCGCGCCGGCCAACGGCAGGGCCGGCAGCAACCAGAGTTGATCCGCGGTACCCATATCAGTACTTCAGCAGGTTGGCGTCGTCGACCGAGGTCGAGCGACGGGCGCGGAAGATGGTCATGATGATCGCCAGACCGACCACGACCTCGGCGGCGGCCACGACCATCGTGAAGAACGCGAACACCTGACCGTCCAGGTTGTGGTGCTCCCGGGCGAAGGTGACGAAGGCCAGGTTCACCGCGTTCAGCATCAGCTCGATGCACATGAACACCACGATCGCGTTGCGCCGCACCAGAACACCGGCCGCGCCGATGGTGAACAGCAGTGCGGACAGATACAGGTAGTTGTCCGGATTCACCGTGAGCCTTCCTCGTCCGGGACGGGGGTGGTACCGACGCCGACGACCGCGGCCTCGGTGTGGGCGCGATGCTTGCGCTGGCGCAGGATGGAACTGACCGACAGTTCCGCGAACGACCCGTCGGGCAGCCGGGCCGGCGAATCGACCGCGTTGTGCCGCGCGTACACGCCGGGCGTCGGCAGCGGGGTGACCTGATGTCCTTCCCGGAAGCGGCGTTTCGACGTCTCGCGCTGATCGGTGCGCGGTCCGAAGCGTTCCCGGTGCGCGAGCACCATCGCGCCGATGGTGGCGGTGATCAGCAGCGCGCCGGTCAGCTCGAATGCCCAGACGTAGCGCACGAACAGCAGTTCGGCCAGTGCGCCGATCGGATCCGCGGTGAAACCCGGACCGGTCTGCGCCACCGAATCGTCGCGTACGCCACGGGAGATCGCGGACATCAGCAGCAGGCCGAAGCCCAGACTGACCAGCACGACCGCGATCCGGTGCCCGCGCAACGTCTCTCGCAGCGATTCCGCCGAGTCGACGCCGACCAGCATGAGCACGAACAGGAACAGCATCATGACCGCGCCGGTGTACACGACGATCTGCACGACCCCGAGGAACAGCGCGTCCTCGGCGATGTAGAACACCGACAGCGAGATCATGGTGCCGGCCAGGCACAGCGCGGAATGGACGGCCTTGCGGGCGCACACCATGCCGAGGGCGCCGCAGACCGCGAGCACCGCGAGCACCCAGAACAGCACCGCCTCACCGCCGGAGGTCCGGGCCGCCGTCTCGGCCAGGAATGTGGTCATCGCACACCTCCACCGGCCGGCGCCGGATCCGCTTCGGGCGCAACCGGTTCCGCACCGGGAACGGTACCCAGGTAGTAGTCGGCCTCGGTCGAGCCCGGGGCCATCGCGTGCGGCGGCGCGGTCATCTCGGGGCCGAGCGGCGCGAGCAGCCGGTCCTTCTCGTAGATGAGGTCGCCGCGGTTGTCGTCGGCCATCTCGTATTCGTTGGTCATGGTCAGCGCGCGCGTCGGACAGGCCTCGATGCACAGGCCGCAGCCGATGCAGCGCAGATAGTTGATCTGGTAGATGCGGCCGTATCGCTCACCGGGCGAGAACCTTTCGCTCTCGGTGTTGTCGTCGCCCTCGACGAAGATGGCGTCGGCGGGGCAGGCCCAGGCGCACAGTTCGCAGCCGATGCACTTCTCCAGCCCGTCCGGATGCCGGTTGAGCTGGTGGCGGCCGTGATAGCGCGGGGCGGTCGGCGTCTTCACCTCGGGATAGAACTCGGTATTGGGCTTCTTGAACATGGTGGCCGCGGTGACGGCGAATCCGGCGAGCGGATCGAGCAGTCCGGACTTCTCGGGTTGCGATGCGGGCAGATCCGGCAGCGGCGGTACCGGGAAGATCGGAATCTCCTCGGCGGCAGCCGATTCGGTGTCGACGACCGGGCCGCGCGCCTTACCGGCGCGCACCGCCACCGCGATCAGCAGCAGCGAGAGGACGATCCCGGCGCCGACCAGGCCCGCGGTCTGCACGTGATACCCGTTGTCCTGCAACACCTTCAGCGTGGCGACGACCATCACCCAGAGCAGCGAGACCGGAATCAGCAGCTTCCAGCCCAGATTCATGAACTGGTCGTAGCGCAGTCGCGGCAGCGTGCCGCGCAGCCAGATGAACACGAACAGGAAGATCCAGATCTTCGCCGTGATCCACAACAGCGGCCACCAGCCGGAATTGGCGCCGTGCCACAGGCTGATCGGGAACGGCGCGTGCCAGCCGCCGAAGAACATGGTGCTGGCCAGCGCCGACACCGTACCCATGTTGATGTATTCGGCCATCATGAACATCGCGAACTTCAGCGACGAGTACTCGGTGTGGAAGCCGCCGACCAGTTCGCCCTCGGCCTCGGGCAGATCGAACGGTGCGCGGTTGGTCTCGCCGACCATCGCCACCGCGTAGATCAGGAACGAGGGCAGCAGCAGGAAGACATTCCAGGTGCCCCACTGCCGGTCGACGATGCCGGAGGTGGACATGGTGCCCGACAGCAGGAACACCGCGGCGAAGCACGCCGCTATCGCGATCTCGTACGAGATCACCTGCGCGGTGGACCGCAGCCCGCCCAGCAGCGGATACGTCGACCCGGATGCCCAGCCCGCCAGCACGATTCCGTACACGCCGATCGAGGCCATGGCCAGGATGTAGAGCACCGCCACCGGCATATCGGTCAGTTGCAGCGCGGTGTGGGTGCCGAACACCGACACCTCGGGCCCCAGCGGGATCACCGCGAACGCCATCACCGCCGGGATCAGCGCGATGACCGGGGCCAGCACGAAGATCGGCCTGTCGACGATCGCCGGGACGATGTCCTCCTTGAGGAGCATCTTCACGCCGTCGGCCAGCGATTGCAGGGTGCCGCGCGGCCCGACCCGGTTGGGGCCCACCCGCATCTGCATGTAGGCGACGATCTTTCGTTCGATCAGCACCGCCAGCAACGGGATCAGCAGCAGGTATACGAAGATGGCGACGGATTTCCCGACCACCAGCCACCAGGGGTCGTGTCCGAACATCTCACTCACCGTCGTCCTCCCGTCGGATGCTCACCGGTTGCCCGGGGGCGGCGGCGAGTTGCCGATACACCACCGACCCGGGGGAATTCAGCGGCAGCCACACGACCCGATCGGGCATCTCGGTGACCGCCAGCGGCAGCACGACCGCGCCGTGCCCGGTGCTCACCCGCACCGAATCGCCTGCGGCGGCGCCGATTTCGGCGGCCGTGGCCGGCGACAGCCGGACCACCGGCGGCCGGGCGGTACCGGCCAGCCCGGGTTCGCCGTCCTGGCCGCGGCCGCGGTCCAGCAACATTCGCCAGCCGGCCAGTACCGCGGTGCCCGCGGCCGGTCGCGGTTCGGGTTCCGGCGGCAGCGCGGGCAGCGCCGGCGGCGGGCCGTCCCACACCCCGAGTTCGGCGAGTTCGGTTCGCGCGGAAGCGATATCGGGCAGGCCGAGATCCGTGCCGAGTTCGGCGGCGAGGGCGTGCAGCACCCGATGGTCGGACAGCGGCGCGGGCGCGCGCCGCACGGTCGCGTCGGCGAGGGCGGCCGCGAACGGGCGCGCGCGGCCCTCCCAGGTGAGGAAGGTGCCGTCCTTCTCCATCGCCGAGGCCACCGGCAGCACCACATCGGCGCGTTCGGTCAGCTCGGTGCGCCGCAGTTCCAGACTGACGACGAAGCGGGCGGTGTCGAACGCGGCGAGCGCGGCCCGCGAATCCGGCAGATCGTCCACCTCGACCCCGCCGACGACCAGTGCGCCGAAATGTTCCGCGGCGCGCAGGATCGCGGCGGTATCGCGGCCCGGGGTCACCGGCAGATCGTCGATGTTCCAGGCCGTCTTCACCTGATGCCGGGCCCGCGGGTCGGCCAGCGGCCGTCCGCCGGGCAGCAGATCGGGCAGCGCGCCGGCCTCGATCGCGCCGCGTTCACCCGCGCGGCGCGGCACCCAGGCCAGGGCGGCGCCGGTCTCGTCGGCCAGTCGCGCCGCGGCCGACAGCGCACCCGGGAAGCCGGCCAGCCGTTCGCCCGCGAGGATCACCGCCCCCGGTTGCCGCAGCTGCCGGGCCAACTCCGAGCCGTCGTCGGTCCGCAGCGCCGCCAGTCGCGCGGCCTCGCCGCCGGGCACGGTGGCCAGCAGCCGGCCGGACATGTTCCGCAGGCCGCGGGTGGCGAACGGGGCCAGCGCGTGGATCGGCAACCCGCGCTTGCGGGCGGCCCGGCGCAGCCGGAGGTAGACGATCGGCGACTCCTCCTCGGGCTCGAATCCGGCCAGCAGCACCACCGGAGCGGTCTCCAGATCGGCGTACTCGACGCTCGTGCCCTGCCCGGCGATCCGGGCGGCGAGGAATTGCGCCTCCTCCGCCGAGTGCACCCGGGACCGGAAGTCGATGTCGTTGGTGTGCAACGCGATCCGGGCGAACTTGGCGTACGCGTAGGCGTCCTCGACGGTGGCCCGGCCGCCGACGAGGACGCCCGCGTTGCCGTGCGCGGCGGCCAGGCCCTCCGCGGCGCGGGCCAGCGCCTCCGGCCAGGAGGCCGGGACCAGATTGCCGTCCCAGTCCCGGATCAGCGGGGTGGTCAGCCGATCCGGCTCGGTGGCGTAGGCGAACGCCCACCGGCCCTTGTCGCAGTTCCACTCCTCGTTGACCGCCGGATCGTCACCGGCCAAGCGGCGCAACACCTTTCCGCGCCGATGATCGGTGCGCTGGGCGCAGCCGGCGGCGCAGTGCTCGCACACTCCCGGACTGGACACCAGATCGAACGGCCGGGCCCGGAATCGGTAGGTGCTGCCGGTGAGCGCGCCGACCGGGCAGATCTGCACCGTGTTGCCGGAGAAGTAGGAGTCGAACGTCTCACCGCCCGAACCGGTTCCGGCATCGGTGGCCAGCCCCATCGAGCCGGGGATGCCGACCTGTTGCAGCGCACCGCGATCCATCAGTTCGATGAACGGATCGCCGGCGATCTGCTCGGCGAAGCGGGTGCAGCGGGCGCACAGTACGCAGCGCTCCCGATCCAGCAGCACCGCCGTGGACAGCGGAATCGGTTTGGGGTAGGTGCGTTTCGCGCCTTCGAACCGGGATTCGCCACGCCCGGTGGACATCGCCTGGTTCTGCAGCGGGCATTCACCGCCCTTGTCGCAGACCGGGCAGTCCAGCGGATGGTTGATCAGCAGCAGCTCCATCACGCCCTCCTGCGCCTTCGCGGCGACCGGGGAGCCGAGCTGGGTGTGGGCCACCATCCCGTCGGAGACGGCGATCGTGCAGGAGGCCACCGGTTTCCGCTGCCCCTCCACCTCGACCAGGCACTGCCGGCAGGCGCCGACCGGATCGAGCAGCGGATGGTCGCAGAAGCGGGGGATCTGGACGCCGATCAGTTCGGCGGCCCGGATCAACAGGGTGCCCGGCGGCACGCTGACGGTGGTGCCGTCGATGGTCACGCTCACCATCTCGGCGGGGGTCACCCCGCCGGCGGCGCCGGTGCTCACGGTCGCGGTCATCCGGCGATCCCTTCGGTCGTGCCAGCGGACTCCGTTGCGGCGCTGTCGTTCCCGGCCCAGACCGTGGTGCGGGCCGGGTCGAACGGGCAGTGCCCGAGGCGGACGTGCTCGAGGTACTCCCCGCGGAAGTACTTCAGGGAGGAGAAGATCGGGCTCGCCGCGCCGTCGCCGAGCGCGCAGAACGACTTTCCGTTGATGTTGTCGGCGATATCGGTGAGCGTGCCGAGGTCGGCCTCGGTGCCCGCCCCGGCCTCGAGCCGCTCCAGCAGCTGGACCAGCCAGTAGGTGCCCTCCCGGCACGGCGTGCACTTACCGCAGGACTCGTGCGCGTAGAACTCGGTCCAGCGCAGCACCGCTCGCACCACGCAGGTGGTGTTGTCGAAGATCTGCAACGCCTTGGTGCCGAGCATCGAGCCGTTCGCGGCCACGTTCTCGTAATCCAGTGGTACGTCGAGATGTTCGGCGGTGAAGATCGGCGTCGAGGAGCCGCCGGGGGTCCAGAACTTCAGCGTGTGCCCGGCCCGCACCCCGCCCGCGTGGGTGAGCAACTCGCGCAACGTGATTCCCAGCGGCGCCTCGTACTGGCCGGGCCGGGTCACATGCCCGGACAGCGAGTAGAGGGTGAATCCGGGCGATTTCTCGGTGCCGAAGGACCGGAACCACTCCACCCCCTCGGCGAGGATCGAGGGCACGCTCGCGATGGACTCGACGTTGTTGACCACCGTCGGGCAGGCGTAGAGGCCCGCGACGGCGGGGAACGGCGGCCGCAGCCGGGGCTGGCCGCGGCGGCCCTCCAGCGAATCCAGCAGCGCGGTCTCCTCACCGCAGATGTAGGCCCCGGCGCCGGCGTGCACGATCAGCTCCAGATCGAAACCGGAGCCCAGGATGTCGCGGCCCAGGAAACCGGCGGTGTACGCCTCCTTGACCGCGGCCTGCAGCCGGCGCAGCACCGGAATCACCTCGCCGCGTACATAGATGAACGCGTGCGCGGCGCGGATGGCGTAGGCGGCGATGATCACCCCCTCGATCAGGGTGTGCGGGGTGGCCAGCATGAGCGGCATGTCCTTGCAGGTGCCCGGTTCCGACTCGTCGGCGTTGACGACCAGATAGTGCGGTTTGTCGTCGCCCTGCGGGATGAAGCCCCATTTCATGCCGGTCGGGAAGCCGGCGCCGCCGCGGCCGCGCAGTCCGGCGTCCTTGACCAGGCCGATGACCTCGTCCGGGCCCATCCGCAGCGCCTTGGTCAGCCCGCGGTATCCGTCGTGGCGCCGATACGAGGCCAGCGTCCACGATTCGGGTTCGGCCCAGTGCCGGCTGAGGACCGGGGTGAGCGTCATCGCGGGCCGTCCTGATCGGCGGCGGCGTCCAGACCGGCCACCGCGGCCGGGCCGAGCGGCCCGTCGTTGGCGCCCGGTCGCTCGTCCGGGAATCCGGCCAGAATGCGTTCGGTCGCACGGAAACTGCACAGCGGGGCGCCGCTGCGGGTGCCGGTCACCGGACCGCCGGCACGCAGCGCGTCGACCAGTTCCGTTGCGGTGCGCGGGGTCTGGTTGTCGAAGAACTCCCAGTTGACCATCACCACGGGCGCGGTGTCGCAGGCCGCGTTGCATTCGATGTGCTCGAGCGAGATCGCGCCGTCGTCGGTGATGCCGCCGTGCCCGATGCCCAGATGCTGTTGCAGGGCCGCGTAGATCTCGTCGCCGCCGAGCACCGCGCACAGCGTGTTCGTGCACACGCCGACGTGATAGGTGCCGGTCGGCGTGCGCCGGTACATGCTGTAGAAGGTGGCGACCGCGGTGACCTCCGCGTCGGTGAGGCCCAATCGCTGTGCGCAGAAACGGATTCCGGCGCCGGTGACGCGGCCGTCCTCGGCCTGCACCAGGTGCAGCAGCGGCAGCAGTGCCGAGCGCGGCTGCGGATAGCAGTCGACGATCTGCTTCGCGTCCAGCTCGAGCCGGTCGCTCACTTCTTTCGGATACGGTGTCGTCCGGGGGGTCAACTCCACGAAGACTTCGGATTTCATCGATTCGCTCCGCTCGGATGTCATCGGTCGACACCGCCCATCACCGGGTCGAGACTGGCCACGGCCGCGATCACGTCGGCGACCATGCCGCCCTCGCACATCGCCGCCACCGCTTGCAGATTCGTGAACGAGGGGTCCCGGTAGTGCACCCGGTACGGGCGGGTGCCGCCGTCGGACACCATGTGCACGCCCAGCTCGCCGCGCGGCGACTCCACCGCCGCGTACACCTGGCCCGCCGGCACCCGCATCCCCTCGGTGACCAGTTTGAAGTGGTGGATCAGCGCCTCCATCGAGGTGCCCATGATGCGCCCGATGTGCGCGGGGGAGTTGCCGAGCCCGTCCGGGCCCAGTTGCAGATCGGCGGGCCAGCCGATCTTCTTGTCGTCCACCATGATCGGGCCCGGCCGCAGCTTGTCCAGGCACTGTTCGACGATGCGCAGCGACTGCTTCATCTCCTCCACCCGGATCCAGTAGCGGCCGTAGCAGTCGCATCCGGTGTCGGTGATCACGTCGAACTCGTAATCCTCGTACCCGCAATAGGGTTGGGACCTGCGCAGATCGTGCGGCAGGCCGGTGGACCGCAGCACCGGGCCGGTGATGCCGAGCGCGATGCAGCCGGTGAGGTCGAGATAGCCGACACCGCGGGTGCGGGCCTTGAAGATCGGATTCTCGTTCAGCAGCAGTTCCAGATCGTGCAGCCGTTTCGGCATGAGCTGCAACAGATCCCGGATCTCGCCGACCGCGTTGTCCGGCAGGTCCTGCGCGACGCCGCCGGGCCGGATGTAGGCATGGTTCATCCGCAGCCCGGTGATGGTCTCGAACACGTCGAGCACCAGTTCCCGCTCCCGGAAGCCGAACAGCATCGGGGTCAGCGCGCCGAGTTCCATGCCGCCGGTGGCCAGCGCCACCAGATGGGAGGAGATGCGGTTGAGTTCCATCAGCAGTACGCGAATCACGGTGGCGCGCTCGGGAATCGCGTCGGTGATGTCGAGCAGCTTCTCCACCGCGAGGCAGTACGCCGTCTCGTTGAAGAACGGCGACAGGTAGTCCATCCGGGTCACGAAGGTGACACCCTGCACCCAGTTGCGGAACTCGAGATTCTTCTCGATGCCGGTGTGCAGATAGCCGATGCCGCAACGGGCCTCGGTGACGGTCTCGCCCTCGATCTCCAGGATCAGCCGCAGCACACCGTGTGTCGACGGATGCTGCGGGCCCATGTTGACGACGATGCGTTCCTCGGCGACCCCGTCCAGGGACTGCTTCACCTCGTCCCAGTCCTGGCCGACCACGGTCACGGTGCGCTCCGGCGCGGAGGCGCCCTCGGCGCCCCGGGTATCGATGTCGCTCATCAGCTGTACGCCCTCCGCTGGTCGGGCGGCGGGATGCGCGCGCCCTTGTACTCGACCGGGATCCCGCCGAGCGGATAGTCCTTGCGCTGGGGATGGCCCCGCCAGTCGTCGGGCATCGTGATCCGGGTCAGCGCGGGATGGCCGTCGAACACGATGCCGAAGAAGTCGTAGGTCTCCCGCTCGTGCCAATCCGTGGTCGGATACACCGAATACAG
Organism: Nocardia sp. BMG111209; assembly: GCF_000381925.1. NCBI lineage: Bacteria > Bacillati > Actinomycetota > Actinomycetes > Mycobacteriales > Nocardiaceae > Nocardia > Nocardia sp. BMG111209. The sequence goes on along the minus strand of NZ_KB907307.1, from coordinate 1,546,399 downwards.
CGAGGGGATCCGCGGATCGGCGTCGGGCGCCGACACCTCGAGCCGCACCCGCCGGTTGTGGGTGACCGACAGCAGGTGGTAGACGGCGTGCAGTTCCCGGTCGGTCTCCTCGGGATAGTGCGCGCCGCTGACGCCGAGGCACAGCTCGAACCGCAGCGCCGCGTCGTCGCGCAGGGCCCGCGCGACCGCCGGCAGCCGATCCGGCCGCACGTGCAGCGTCAGTTCGTCACGGAACACCACGACCTTCTCGATCGCGAGGCCGAACTCCTTGTCGGACAGCGACTTCCGCAGCAGATCGACCAGCTCGTCGAAATATCCGCCGTACGGCGGCGCGCTGCCGCCGGGCAGGCTCACGGTCCGGACCAGGCCGCCGTAACCGGAGGTGTCGCCGCTGCCACTGACGCCGAACATGCCGTGCCGCAGGCCGATCACCTCCTCGCCGGTGCCGGCGGGCGGGGCCGCGGCGGCGTTCGTGTCGGTGGCCGGATCCTGGGCCGGGACGGCGCCGGTTTCGGAATCGCCGGCCTGGCCGGGAGTGTCGAACGTCATCGCAGCAGCCCTCCCATCCGGATGGTCGGGGTGGAGGCGAGCGCGGCCTCCTCGGCGGCCCGGACGGCCTCCACGCGATCGACGCCGAGCGGCATCTGCTGAATCTTCTCGTGCAGCTTCAGGATCGCGTGCAGCAACATCTCCGGCCGCGGCGGGCAGCCGGGCAGATAGATGTCGACCGGCACCACGTGGTCCACGCCCTGCACGATCGCGTAGTTGTTGAACATGCCGCCCGACGAGGCGCAGACCCCCATGGCCAGCACCCATTTCGGCTCGGTCATCTGGTCGTACACCTGGCGCAGCACCGGCGCCATCTTCTGGCTGACCCGGCCCGCGACGATCATCAGATCGGCCTGCCGCGGCGAGGCGCGGAACGCCTCCATCCCGAATCTGGCCAGGTCGTAGCGCCCGGCCCCGGTGGCCATCATCTCGATCGCACAGCACGCCAGCCCGAACGTCGCGGGCCACAACGAGCCCTTGCGCAGATAACCGGCGAACTGTTCGACCGTGCTCAATAGGAAACCGCTGGGCAGTTTCTCCTCGAGACCCATGCCGAACACCCACTTCCTGTAGTGATCAGTCCCAGCTCAGTCCGCCGCGCCGCCATTCGTAGGCGTACGCCACCGAGACGTTGAAGAAGAACAGCGCCATCGCGACGAGCCCGAACACGCCGAGCGCGTCGAGGTGTACCGCCCACGGGTACAGGAACACGATCTCGATGTCGAAGATGATGAAGAGCATCGCGGTGAGGTAGTACTTCACCGGAAAACGTTGTCCCCCAGCATTTCCCGGGCCACCGCCGATGGCGTGCGGGGTCGGCTCGATACCGCATTCGTAGGGCTCGAGTTTGGCCCGGTTGTAGCGCTTGGGGCCGACGACGGTGGCGAGGACGAGGGACATCAGCCCGAATGCCGCGGCGACCGCGCCGAGCACGAGAGTGGGCACCTCGGTATTCACAACTGCACTACCTCTCTCGTTGACAGCGGTGTGACGGCAGCAGCGGCCGAGACGGGCTGACGACGTCGTCTGCCGGGGCCAGTCGCGCCTCGAGGCGTGCTCAGCAGGGGGTGCGGAGATTCATATCACCGGGTGCACTCGTGTGAGCTACGGCACAGCCTACAACCGATCGTTATGGATGCCCGTGCTTTCGCCGCGGCATTTGATCGAAAACCGGACAGTCACTTATGACCGAAACGGCGCAATCGTCACGACCGGACAACGGAGCCGGGAGGCGGATCCGGGCGGCCGGGATCGGCGCGGATCCGCCGGCGCCACGGTGCCGGCGGCGAGTGCGGTGATTCGCGGGCTACGCCACCGAGCGGGTGTGGAGCGCGGTGACGACGGCCTCGGCGAGCCGGAACGGATCTATCGGATGCGAGGCGATCGCCTCCGCCCGGGACCAGTTCGCCAGCCAGGCGTCGTCGGGCCGTGCGGTGAGCACGACGACCGGTGGGCAGGAGGCGATCTCGTCCTTCAACTGCTTCGCCAGCCCGAGCCCGCCGGTGGGTGCGGCCTCGCCGTCCAGCACGACCAGGTCGATACCGCCGGCGTCGAGGTGTTCGAGCACCACCGCGGCGGTGGCCACCTCCAGATAGTCGAACGGCGGTAGGTCCGCCCGCGGGCGCGTGCCCAGGGCGGTCGTCACCTGGCGGCGCGTATCGGCGTCGCTCGAATACACCAGCACCCGCACCGCGGCGGAACGGTTCGCATCGGCCACCTTTCGCATGCTACGTCCGCGGCGGGCCGGGTGGGTGCAGGTTGGCGCAGCGCGCCGCCGGGCCACCGCTCGGTGATCGTGATCGGCCCTGGTCAGCGGGCCCGGAACGCGGGATATTGATACATACGCGAGGGCTGTGCTGGTCACGAGGAAGGGCGGCGGCGATGCGTATCTCGGAGATTCTGCGCCGGAAGGGCGCGGAGGTGGTGACGATCGTGCCGGAGGCGACGGTACGAGAACTGCTCGGTCTGCTGGCCGAGCGCAATGTCGGGGCGGTGGTGGTGTCGCGCGGTGGCGGCACCCTGGAGGGCATCGTGTCCGAACGGGACATCGTGCGGCGGCTGCACACCGTCGGCGCGGAGTTGCTGGACCGGCCGGTGGCCGACATCATGACCGCGGTGGTGCACACCTGTTCGCCGGACGACCGGGTGGAGGGCCTGCGTTCGACGATGACCGAACACCGGATCCGGCATCTGCCGGTGCTGCGGGACGGCCGGCTGGCCGGCATCGTCAGCATCGGCGATGTGGTGAAGAGCGCGATCTCGGAGTTGCAGACCGAACGGGAACAGCTGGTGCACTATCTCCAGCAGTGATCGTGCGATTTCATCATCTCGTAACACCGATCGATGAATAGAATGTCGGCGGCGGGCGCATTATTTCGATTGGACGCATCGTCCGATTCGGAGGCTCGCGGTGGACGACACCGCTGATCGGGTGGGGTCCGGGATGTGCACAGTCCCTCGGACCTCACCACCCGAAAATGACGATCACCGCAGCAGAAATTCCGGGCACACGGCATTTCGGGACGGTTTCCCTCGACCGGAGGCGGCAGTGGGGACCCCCGCCGTGCGGGCGCAGCGGCGCGCCGATAGGGTGCGTGGCGCAGCGTGCCGCCGACCCCCGACCTACAGAGGACATCCATGCGCCGCCCCGTCCCGACCGTGTTCGCCGCGGTCGTCTTCGTCTCCGTTCTCGTTGCCGGATGCGGTGATTCGGGCGGAGGCTCGAGTACGCCGGTGGCCTCGCGCGCGCAGGTCGCCGTGAGTTCGCCGGCGGCGGCGCCGAGGACATCGGCCGCCGCATCGAGTTCGGTTGCGGCCGCGCCGGATTCATCCACCACCGAGGAGGTGACCAGCAGCGCCCCTGCCGCGCCGACCACCGGCACGGTGGCCGCGCGGTGCGGCAGTCAGGGCTGGCCGCAACCGATTCCGGACTTCCGCGGCGCGCCACTGGGCACCACGGTCGTCGGAACCGGCCTGTGTTACGACATCACCGGGGTCGTCACCGCGGACGGGCACGACGTGATGCACGATCCGGCGAGTTTCACCGTCCCGTGGACGATTACGGGACAGGCACCGGATCCCGGCACCGCGGTTTCCGCGAACACCCCGGTCACGTTGACCGTCACCCGGGCAGTGAGGAACTAGGCACCCCGGAAATCCGTTGTGCCGCTGGATTATCCGTTCGTCACCCGGCTGCGGGCGGGACGGTCTGTTCGGCGGGGGTCTGCATGACCTGCTGCCACCAGGCGGTCAACGGACTGGGATCGGGCCAGACGACAGTGTCGGCGAGCGAATCATCGCTCTCACGTGGCGTCACCGGCGTGGTCTGCGGGCGGGAAATCATCACGAATCTCCTCCGGAATCCGTGTGGACCCCGAAACCCGCAGCGATCATACGTGTTCCGGGGCTGGTGCCTCCGGCTCACAACGCTGTGAGCGATCCAGATCTTGTCGGTAGAATTCCGACCTGTATACCAGCAACCGTAATTCCGAGCAAGGATCGTTGATATGACGGCGATTCTTTCGATGTGAACACCGATCGGGCCGACAGTTTGCTGATTCCCGTGATCACCTTTGTGCGCTCGACTGCGTCGAGTTGCCGAGGGCGATGGCACTTGACTGTGTTCCCGCGCAAAAGTTCCGGTAAACATCGGAAAAATAGGAATACCGACCGGCAAGTCGGGGATTTCGGCACAAATGTGCCGTCGTGGCGCGAAAGGTCAGTCGTCGAGCAGGCCCACGAGTTTCGTGAGTCCCGCGATGAGCGTACCCCGTTCGCTCGGCTCCAGGTGTTCCAGGGCGGCGGCGAAGCGCTGGATGCGCGCGGAGGTGAGGCCGTTGACGAGCGCGCTGGCCGGTTCGGTGACGGTGAGCAACTGAGCGCGGCCGTCGTCGGGATCCGCGCTGCGCTCGACGTAGCCGTGCCGCTCGAGCCCGGACACGATGCGCGACATGGTCGGCGCGGTGACGTGTTCGACGGCCGCGAGATCGCTGAGCCGCATGGGGCCCGACCGCACCAGCGTGCCGAGTGCGGCGGCGGACCCCTGGCTCAGCGAGCCCAGATCCCCGGAGCGGCGCAGCACGCGGGTGATCCGCCCGATGGCGAGGTACAGATCCGCTGCCTCGGCCAATTCCTCGGTGCTGCGCGAGCGCTCCTGCTGGATCATCGGTCGGCTGCTCCTACCCGGTTCTCGTCGACGACGCCGTCGACAGCTCGGCGCCGACGACATCGCCGTCGATGCGGTCCGTTTCGGAGATTATGCCCTCTCGGGCGGCCTCGGCGAGTTCGGCCCGCTCGTCCGTGGGGTTGCCGTTGCCGGCGAACCAGGACGCGATCGCGCCGATCAGCATCATCGCCGCGGCGGCCAGGAAGACGACCACCAGACCCGAGTGGAACGGGCCGGAGATCAAGTGCGGGAAGAACTCCTGTCCGGTGAGCACATCGCTGTGCACTCCCGGCCGGTTCAGCTCACCGCTCGGGCCGAGCAGCTCCTGGATCGGGTTGAAGCCGAGGAACGCCGCGAACAGGCTGCCCACCGGCGGCATATTCGCCAGCTGATCGGCCACCGGTCCGGAGACCCCCTGGTCCCGCAGTCCGGAACCGAGCGCGCCGGGCAGCGTGCCGGACAGGCCGACGATCATCAGCGAGAAGAACAGGCCGATCGACAGCGCCGAACCGCCGTTGAACAGGGTGCCACGCATACCCGAGGCGGCGCCGCGCTGGGCGGCGGGCGCGCTGGACATGATGGCCGCGGTGTTCGGCGAGGCGAAGACGCCGGAGCCGATGCCGTTGAGGAAGATCAGCGCGGCGAACAGCCAATAGTCGAAGTCGACCGGGATGAGGATCAGGCCGACGAAACTCAGCGCCACCAGCACCAGCCCGCCGACGGCGAACGGCCGCGCGCCGAACCGATCGGACAGGTAGCCCGCGATCGGACCGGCCGCCAGGAAGCCGATCGTGGTCGGCAGCATGTAGATGCCCGCCCACAGCGGGGTCGACTCGTAGTCGAAGCCGTGCAGCGGCAGCCAGATGCCCTGCAGCCAGATGATCAGCATGAACTGCATGCCGCCACGGCCGACCGAGGACAGCAGACCGGCCAGGTTGGCGAGGCTGAACGCGCGGTTGCGGAACAGCGCGAGGTTGAACATCGGCTGCGCCACCTTGGACTCGATCACGCAGAACGCGATCAGCAGCACGATGCCGCCGGCGATGGCCCCCAGCACCCAGGGGTTGGCCCAGCCGGTGTTGGCGCCGCCGTAGGGCTGGATGCCGTAGGTGATGCCGGTCAGCAGTGCGGTCAGGCCGACGGCGAAGGTCAGCGTGCCGGGCAGATCGAGGGATCCGGCGCTGCGCTGGCCGAAGTCCTGCAGCGAGCGGTACGACCAGATGGTGCCGATGACCGAGAACGGCACGCTCACCCAGAACACGGCCTTCCAGTCCCACTCCGACAGCACACCGCCGATCAGCAGGCCCAGGAACGAGCCCGCGATGGCCGCGACCTGGTTGATGCCCAGGGCCATCCCGCGCTGGTTGGCGGGGAAGGCGTCGGTGAGGATGGCCGCCGAATTGGCCATCAGCATCGCGCCGCCGACGCCCTGGATCACGCGCCACGCGATCAGCCAGATCGCGCCGCCGCCGTGCGAGAAGGGATCCAGGGAGGTCGCGATCGCCGCGATCGCGAAGACGACGAAGCCGTAGTTGTAGATCCGCACCCGGCCGAACATGTCGCCGAGCCGCCCGAACATCACCACCAGCACGGCGGAGGCGAGCAGGAAGCCCATCATCATCCACAGCAGATAGCTGACGTTGCTCGCCGACAGCGGATTCAGGTCGATGCCGCGGAAGATCGCGGGCAGCGAGATCAGCACGATCGACGAGTTGATGGTGACGATCAACATGCCGAGCGTCGTATTGGACAGGGCCACCCACTTGTAGTGCGGGTGGTCGCGGTCCATGCGCCGCCGGCGTTGGATGGTCTCGACGTCGCCGACGTCGAGAGCACCGGGTGTGGGTGCGGAAGCCAAGGGATTCCCTTCCGGATGATGAAATCGGACAGGTTCTCCACTTAGGATAGTTGCGTGAGGCTAACTAACTAAATTCTCCCGGCGCGAGATGCGTCACAGGACGAATCGTGGTTCAGATCCGATCGTGCCGGCGAACCCACCGCATATCGGCCCGCCAGGTGTAGCCGGCGACGATCGCCGACGCCACGGCCGCGGCCTCCAGCATGTCCGGGCCGTCGACGACCAGGGAGACCAGGCCGCCCAGCAACGCTCCCAGCGCGAACGAGACGTACTGCACCGCGTAGCCCAGCCACTCCCGGTGGGTGCCGCCCCCGAACAGATGCCGTTCGACACCCTGCGCGAATTTCACGAGCGTGCCGGTGACGTAGGTGACCGGGATCGATACCTCGCCGTTGCGCACGAACGAGGTGTTCAGGATGCCCATCGCGAACGAGACGAACAGGATCGGCACCAGCGCCAGATCGCGTTCGCGGGCGTACAGGATCCAGTCCAGCGCCACCGCGACGACCAGCGCGATCGTGGCCAGCACGGTCGATCCGTGCGGATGGTTGCCCCACCAGCGCCGGCGCCGGAACACCGAGCCGACGAACACCCCGGCGAGGAAGCAGAGGATCAGCCCCATCGCGCCGAGCGCGAGGCCGCGGTCGCCGAGGAATCCGCCGATCACCGCGCGCTCGGTGTTACCGGTCATGAAGGTGACGAAGTACCCCTCGGAATGCGTGTAGGCCGCGGCGCCGACGAATCCCGCCAGCACGAGCAGTACCGACGACAACTCGGTCTCCAGATTCCAGAACGGCGCGGGCGCATCCGAGGACGAGGTCACAGCAACAGGCTAGCAACAGGATTCGCCGATTCCGGCGTGTCGATTCCGGCGCGCGGACGACGGGCAGCGGCCGCACTCCGGCACCCCGTGCCGGGGTCAGCTCGCGCGGGAGGCGGCAGGCAGATAGGGGGCCAGTGCGTCGGCGGTCGTGGCGCGGCCGAGTGCGAGCGCGTGCAACAGCGTGCGGGAATCCCGTGCGACGCGGCCGATCGTCGGCGCGCCGAGCGGCGGCCGGATCTGCATGACGGCCGGGTGGCTCGCCATCAGCTCCTCGTCGCGGGCGTGGACGGCGACACGGGTCAGCCAGGTGTCGACCACGCCGGGGGCGTGCCGGTTCAGGAATCGGGTGACGATGCGGTTCTCCAGGCCCGAGGGGGCACTCGCATGCTCGTCGGTGCGCCGGGTGCGCAGGACCAGCACATGGGTCGCGCCCTGGGCCAGCGCGGTGCGGACCGGGACCGGTTCGGCCAGTCCGGCGTCGACGTAGCGGCGGCCGCCGAGTTCGACCGGATGTTCGGCGAGGATCGGCAGGCAGGTGGTGGCCCGCAGCGCGCGCTGCAACGCGGCCACATCGGTGAGATGCGGATGCAGATCGACCGCGGCGCCGGTGGCGGCGTCCGTGCCGAGCGGATGGAAGGTCACCGGATTGGCGAGGATCGCCGGGAAGTCCATCGGCACGATGTGCCCGTACACCGAATGCACCAGATACGGGGTGTCGACGACCCGGCCACCCCACAGCAGCCGCGCCGGGGAGATCACCCGCCGCACCACGTCCGGATGCCAGGCCCGCTCGGAGTGCCGGGCCCGGCCGCACAACAGCCAGGCGCCGTTGAGCGCGCCGGCCGACGAGCCGTACACCGCGTCGAAACAGGACAGCAGGCCCAGTACCTCGAGCGCCATGACCATGCCGTGCGAATACGCACCACGCGCCGAACCGCCCTCGACCACCAGCGCCAGCCGGGCCTCGTCCGTCCGCGCGCCCGGCACGCTCGCACCCGCCTGCCGCGCCGCGATCAGCTCCGCGACCGGCGAGCCGTCCACACTCCGCGACACCTGTCCAACCTTCCGCACGCCCCGCAACACCTGTCTCGTGTCTAACACAGCGGCTCCCGGCACGCGGTGCGGACCCGCATCCGGTGCACCGATCCGATCCGGGATCGCGCAGGTCCGGACGGCGGCCGCGGTGGGGTCGTATGCCATGATGAGAGCCTCGGAGTGTGACCCGATAGCTGCTGTTCTGCCGTGAGATTGCGTCAGTGCCGACCGACAAACGGACAGGGGACGGACATGGTCGACTGGTTACCCACTGCGGAGGTGCGCGCGGTCGCACCCGTCCTGGACAGGTACTCCCAATCGGTGCTGCTGGGCGAGGTGTGGAAACGCCCGGAGCTCTCGCCCCGCGACCGCAGCCTGATCACGGTGTCGGCGCTCATCGCGCGCAATCACCTCGCCGACCTCTCGTATCACATCTACTGGGCCCTCGACAACGGCATCACCCCGGCCGAGCTGTCCGAAACGGTCACCCACCTGGCCTTCTACGCCGGCTGGGCCGATGCGCTCGCCTCGGTGCCGACCATCAAGAAGGTGTTCGACCACCGGGGTATCGGCCGCGAGCAGTTGCCGCCGGTCGACGAGGAGCTGCTACCCCAGGACGCGGGCGCGGAGGCGCGCCGGGCCGCGGAGGTGGAACGGAATTTCGGCGCGACCGCGCCGGGCGTCGTGCAGTACACCACCCAGCTGGTGTTCGGGGATCTGTGGTTGCGGCCGGGGCTCGCGCCGCGCGATCGCAGCCTGGTCACCGTGGCCGCGCTGGTCGCGACCGGGCACGTCGAGCAGATCGCCTTCCACCTGGAACGCGCCCTGGACGCCGGGCTGACCGGGACCGAGGCCGCCGAGACGCTCACCCATCTGGCGTTCTACGTGGGCTGGCCGAATGTGTTCGCGGCGCTGCCGGTGGTCAAGGAGGTCCTGGCCGCACGCGCGCGGTGACCGGAGCGCCCCTCGTCGTCCCGACCGGGCCCGGTAAGGGTTCCGGCCGTGCCGGGCCCGGCACGACGAGGGGCGCAACGGGGCTCAGGCGTTGTTGAGCTTGTTCAGCCGCTCGCAGGCCGTCAGGTACTCCTCGATGAGGCGCTGCATCACGTCGGCGGTGCGTTCCACCTTGTTCAGCTGCCCGACCACCTGGCCGACCGGGTTGAAGTTCACGTCCTTGGCGGCCTCCGGATACCGATGACCGCGCTTGACGCCGTCGAGGGCGACCATCATCTGCAGCGGCATCGGCAGCGGATTCGGGGTGTCGGCCCGCTCCCAGGCCTCGGTCCACTCGTTGCGCAGCATGCGGGCCGGTTTGCCGGTCCACGCCCGCGACCGGACGGTGTCGTGGCTGGTGGCCTCGATATAGGTCTGCATCTGCGCGGGCGGCACATTCGATTCCTCGACGGTCAGCCACAGCGAGCCGGTCCACGCGCCCGCGGCGCCCATCGCCATCGCGGCGGCGACCTGGCGGCCGTCGCCGATCCCGCCCGCGGCCAGCACCGGCAGGTCGCCGACGGCGTCGATCACCTGCGGCCACAGCACCAGCGAGGAGACCTCACCGCAGTGCCCGCCGCCCTCGGTGCCCTGGCAGACCACGAAATCCAGGCCCGCGCGCTGATGGTTGAGCGCGTGCTTGACCGAACCGCACAGCGCGCCGATCAGCCGGCCGGAGTCCTGCACCTGCTTGATCACGTCGTCCGGTGGGGTACCCAGCGCGTTGGCGACCAGCTTCGCCTTCGGATGCCGCAGGATGACCTCCACCTGCGGACCGGCGGTGGTGGCGGTCCAGCCCAGCAGCTGGTTGTGGTGCTCGTCCTCGGGCAGGCGCGGGACGCCGTGGTCGGCCAGGATCTTCTCCGCGAAATCGCGATGGCCCTGCGGAACCAGTTCGGCGAGTTTGGCTTCCAGCTCGGCCGGGCTGAGTCCCTCGATACCCTTGCCCTCGTATTTGGACGGGATCACCAGATCCACGCCGTACACGCCGTGCACGTGCTCGTCCAGCCAGGCCAGCTCGATCTCGAGCTGTTCGGCGGTGAATCCGACCGCACCCAGCACACCGAGCCCGCCGGCGTTGCTCACCGCGGCGGCGACGTCGCGGCAGTGGGTGAAGGCGAAAATGGGGACGTCGATGCCCAGCCGTTCACAGATCTCGGTACGCATGGCGTAGTGGACTCCTCTACTAGAACACGTTTCATTCTTAGCCTAGAACACGTTCCATCTTGGAGGCCATAGTGCCACGCCCACCGGTCGTGACGGCCCGGTTCAGCCGGCCAGCCGGCCGGTGAAGGTGCGGCGGTAGCTGTCCGGGCTGGTGCCGAGCATCCGGCGGAAGTGCCGCCGCAGCGTGGCGGCGGTCGCGAAGCCGGAGCGCTCGGCGACCAGATCGATGCTGTGGTCGGTGTGCTCCAGCAGTTCCTGGGCCCGGCGCAGCCGCTGTTGTTGCAGCCAGGTCGAGGGATTGGTGCCGACCCGCTCCTGGAAGTGCCGGTGCAGCGACCGCGGCGTCAGGTGAGCACGGGCGGCCATGTCGTCCACGGTGATCGGCTCGCCGAGATGTGCCAGGGCCCAATCCAATACAGGAGTCAGGTTGTCCCGCACCGACTTCGGGACGCGGGTGGTGATGTACTGGGCCTGGCCGCCCTCCCGGTGCGGCGGGGTGACCAGCCGCCGGGCGAGTTCGTTGACCACCGCGGCGCCGTAGTCCCGCCGGACCACGTGCAGGCACAGGTCCATGCCCGCGGCCTTGCCCGCCGACGTCAGCACCCGGCCCTCGTCGACATAGAGGACCTCGGGGTCGACGGTGATCGCGGGATAGCGCCGGGCCAGCAGCCCTGCGGACTGCCAGTGGGTGGTGGCCCGGCGGCCGTCCAGCAATCCGGCCTCGGCGAGCACGAAGGCGCCGGTGCAGATCGACATCACCCGTGCCCCACGCTCGTACGCGGTCCGGACCGCGTCCACCAGATCGCGCGGCGGCCGCAGCGCGCCGTCGTGGCACGCCGGGACGATCACCGTGTCGGCGCGGGCCAGTTCGGCGTAGTCGTAGTCGGCGGTGAAGCGGAACCAGCGGTCGACCCGGGTATCGGCCGGGCCGCACACCCGGAACTCGTACCAGTCGGTGCCGGTCATGTCGGTACGGTCGGTGCCGAAAACGGTGCACGGCACGGCCAGTTCGTACATCGGCACACCTTCGGACAGGGCGACGGCGACAACGCTCATGTCCGAAACTGTACGCCTGTTGTCGGATCGGACTCTGTCGCCGGATTCGGCCGCGGCGCAGGGTTGATCACATGATCACGACACGAGAAGAGAAGTCGCCGATGGTGTCCCGGCGGGACTGGCTCGGCGCCGGGGTGGCGCTGGCGGCGGTCGGCTGGGGCGCGAACCAGTTCTCCCCGTTGATCGTGCTGTATCAACAACGACTGGGACTGTCCACGGCGACGGTCGACGCGATGTTCGGGCTCTACGCACTGGGCCTGGTGCCCGCGCTGGTCGCCGGGGGCCGGTTGTCGGATCGGTTCGGCCGCCGCCCGGTGATGCTGCCCGCGCTCGCGCTGTCGTTGCTGGCCTCGTGCCTGCTGATGGCCGGGGATGTCGGCTGGTTGTTCGCCGGGCGGTTCCTGGCCGGTGTCGCCAGCGGCGCGGCCTTCGGGACCGGCGCCGCGTGGGTGCGGGAACTGTCGGCCGCGGCGGGGGTGGCCGCCGCCGGTCCGCGGCGGTCGACGATCGCCATGACCGCCGGTTTCGCGGCCGGCCCGTTCGTGGCCGGTGTGGTGGCGCAATGGTTTCCGGCGCCGACGGTGACCGCCTACCTACCGCATCTGGTGCTGGTGGCGGCCGCGGTACCCGCCGCGTGGCGCACCCCCGAGCAATTGCGGGCCGCCCCGGCGCCGGTCGCGGAAGCGGCTGCGCCACAACGACTCACCCGGCACTTCCTGGTCGTCCTGCTGCCGTTCGCGCCCTGGGTGTTCGGCTCCGCGTCGATCGCGCTGGCCTATCTGCCGACCCTGGTCGCGACGCACGTGGACCGGCCGCTGCTGTTCACCGCGATCACGACCGGCGCCGGGGCGGTGGCCGGGATCGCGGCCGTGCCGCTGGGTAATGCGTTGCGGCGCCTGCGTTCCGACCGGATCCTGCCGGTGGCGATGGTCCCGGTGCTGATCGGGATCGCGGGTGCGGCCGCGGCGGCGTGGGCCCTGTCGCCGGCGGCGGTGCTGGTGACCTCGCTGGTCCTCGGATTCGCCTACGGCGTCACGCAGTTCTGCGGGCTCGCCGACATCCAGCAGGCCGCCGATCCGCGCTCGCTCGGCACCGCGACCGCCGTGTACCAGACGTTCACCTATCTCGGCTTCGCCGTCCCGTTCCTGCTCGCGGTCGCCCACGAGCGCCTGCGTCTGGCGCCGCCGACGCTGCTGCTCGTCCTGCTCGCCGTCGCCGCGCTCGCCACGGGCTGGCTCGTCCTGACCGGACGCGCACGCCGCTAGGCTCGACGCCGATGGTCAAACGCGGATTGACCCGCGACCGGCTGGTGGAGATCGCCCACGAGCACGTCGCGGAACACGGACTGGACGCCCTCACCATGCGCCGGCTGGCGGCCGCGGCGGAGGTGACGCCGGGCGCGCTGTACAAACATCTGCGGGACCGGAAGGACTTGCAGCGGGCCATGTCCGACGCGATCTACCGCACCGTCGACCTCACCGATATCGATACCGCGCAGCCGAGTGTGGACCTGGTGATCACCTGCTGCGAGCGGATGCGGGCGGCGCTGCTGGGCTTCCGCGACGGCGGCCGGATCGTCGCGGGATCGTATTCGCCCTTCGGCGCGGCGTCGCAGCTGTCGGCGGTGCTGCGGACGCTGCTCGCCGCGGTCACCCGGCCGCCGTTCGAAGCCGGCGATCTGGCCTCGGTACTGCGTTCCTACACAGTCGGTTTCGTCATCGAGGAACAGGCCTACCTGGAACTGGAGAGCGCCGGCGAATGGCAGCCGCTGGTGCGGACCCTGCTGGCGAACGGCGCACCGCGCGTGGACGAATCCGGCGACATCATCGCGATCATGACCGGCGACCGGGACCGCCGCTTCACCGCCGGACTGCGGACCGTGCTGAACGACGCCACCGTACGGGACTGACGGTCCGCACACCGACGAATGTGCCGATGCCGCACGGGGATTCGGCGGGCGCCTACCGGCGGCGGGCGGCCAGCGATCGCTTCACCTGCCGGGCGCGTTCCCGAATCACGAGGATTCCCAGCGCGATCGGTGATCGGGGCGCGGTGGCGGGTTCGAGCGCGGGGACCGACGGCGGCTGCGCCGCCTGCTCGGCCATCCGCGCGTGCAGCTGCTCCCGCACCTGATCCGGGGTGTATGCGCGACGTTTGCGTTCGGCCTGCACGATGACCACACCGGTCGCCGCGACCCCGGCCGCTCCCGCGAGACCCAATACTTTCCACCAGCGCATGCGTCTAGGCTAGTCGCCGTGCCACGCGAAGCGCCCACGAGCATCGACCTGGATGAAGCGGCAGAACTGGCCCGGACCGGAGATCTCTGGTTGTTCCGCGGGCACACGCCCGCCGACCGTGCGATTCGCGGCCTCACCAACAGCCCCGTGAACCATGTCGGCATGGTGGTGGCCCCCGACGATCTGCCGCCGCTGATCTGGCACGCCGAACTGGGCCGCGCCCTGCCCGACGCCTGGTCCGGCACCAATCACCGCGGCGCCCAGCTGCACGATCTGCGGGCCGCGGTGCTGCGCTGGACGCACGAATACGGGCAGCAGGCGTGGATGCGCCAGCTCGATCGCCCGGTCACCCGCGAGATGGAGGATGCGGCGCTGCGCGTGGTGGCCCGGCTGGACGGAATGCCGTTCCCGTCGACCAGCGCCCTCGCCGGCCGGTGGTTCCTCGGCCGGGTCCCGCTGCCCCGGCGATCGCGCCGGGACGACACCGAGGCCGCGGGCCTGGAGAACGCCTACTGCGCCGAGATCGTCGCCATGACCTATCAGGCGATGGGCCTACTGCCGGAGAAGCGCCCCAACTGGTACGACCCGGGCAAGTTCTGGAGCGGTGACAATCTGCGCCTGATCGGCGGTTACCGGCTCGGCGGCGAGATCGTCGTCGACATCCCCGACGTCACAGGCTGAGCCCGGATTCCAGCTGTTCCACGACCCGGTCGAGGAGTACGGCGATATCGGCCTGCGGATCGTCGGCCAGTTCGGCGAGCACCGCGGTCAGGGCGCCGACGATGGCTCCCGCGACCGTGCGCACCGCGAAATCGTGCGGATCGCGGCCGGCGCGTTCGGCCAGCGGAACCGCCAATTGCTGCATGGTGCCGAGCAATTGGTCCAGCATGGTGGCGCGCAGGGCCGGCACGGTCAGGATGAGTCCGGTCCGTTCGCGCAACTCCGCGCGCTGTTCGCCGGACAGGTCACCGAAGACCACGCCGAACGCCCGGCGCAGCGCGGTGATCGGCGGCAGGTCCGCGGGCTGGGCCCGCAGCGCCGCGATGATCCGCGGGTCGTACTCGTCCTGGAGGACGAGGTCCTCCTTGGTGGGGAAGTATCGGTAGAAGGTGCTCTCCGAGACCGCGGCGGCATCGATGATCTGCTCGATCGTGGTCGCCTCGTAGCCCTGTTCGCCGAACAGGCGCAGCGCGCAGTCCAGGATCGTGGCCCGCGTCTGCGCCTTCTTGCGTTCGCGCAGACCGGGTTTGGCGGGATCAGACGGCATGCGACTCCTGGGGCAGGTCGGATTCGGTGATACGCGGGCCGGGCAGGAACAGCAGCGCCGCCACCGCGCCCGCCACCGCGATCCCGGTGGCGACCAGCAACGACAGATCCAGTCCGTGCACGAAAGCATCCTGCACCATCGCCGCGAATCCGGGTGAGGGTGTCCGCCGCGACACCGCCAGGCCGCCGTGCACGCCGGTACGCGCGGCATCGGCGGCCGCGGGCGGCAGCCCGGCGAGATCGAGCCGATCGCGATAGCCGACGGCGAGCACACTGCCCAGGATCGCGGTTCCCAGTGGGGCACTGGTCTTCTGGAACGCCTGCACCACCGCCGAGCCGATACCGCTGCGCTCCGCGGTCAGCGTGGTGACCGCCACCGCGGTGAGCGCACTCAACGCCAGTCCGGTGCCCGCGCACATAATCGCCATCCACGCCGCGACGAGGCCGGTACCGGTCCCGATGCCGGTGGTCGCGCCGAGCCCCGACCCGGCCGCCGACAGCCCGAACCCCAGCACCACGGTCGCCTTCGCGCCGAGCGCACGGGTACACCACGCCGCGGGCAACGCCCCCGCGATCAGCCCGCCGACCAACGGCAGCAGCCGCAACCCGGATCCCAGCGCATCGACCCCGCCCACGGCCTGGAAGTACTGCGGCATCAGGAACAACAGGCCGACCATGCCCATCCCGACCAGCCCGCCCAGCGTCGCGCCGGCGGTGAACGCCCGGGACCGGAACAGCTCCGGATCGATCATCGGCTGCCCGCCGCTGCGGGCGAGATGCCGCTCCCACGCGAAGAATCCGGCCAGCGCCACCGCACCGGCGGCCACCGCGGATCCGGCGATCGCATCGGTCCAGCCACGCTGTCCGGCCGCGATCAACCCATAGGTCAGCGCGACCAGCCCGACCGCCGAGCCGGCGACCCCCACCGGATCCAGGCCCGGCCGCCGGGACGCCTTCGATTCCGGCACCAGCGCCGCCCCGACCACCAGGCCCGCCAGCACGATCGGCACATTCAGCAGGAACATCCAGCCCCACCAGAGATGCGACAGCATCCAGCCGCCCAGGATCGGCCCCAACGGCAACGCCAGGAAATTCGCCGCCTGATAGATGCCGACCGCACGACCCCGTTCGGCCTCGCCGAACAACACGGTCAGCGCCGACAACGCCATCACCGTGATCCCCGCACCGGCCACTCCCATGAGCAACCGGGCGGCGAGGAACCATCCGGTCGAGGGCGCGTAGGCACACCAGGCCGAGCCGATCCCGAACAACCCGAGCGACACCAGCATGGTCACCTTGCGCCCGAACCGATCCCCGATCAGCCCGGCGGGCAGCACCGCGGCCGCCAGCACCAGCAGATATCCGGCCGAGAACCACTCGAGATCCGATTCCGACGCGTGCAGCGCCCCGGCCAGCGTGGGCAGCGCCACCGACAACACCGTGCCGTCGAGACTCACCGCCAGCACGTTCAGGCTGACCGCCCCCAGCGCCCACCATCTCGCCGCTCCGAAAGAAAACATGGGACTCCTCCAATAGAAGGTAACCTTCTTTTGAAGGTTACCTCCATATCGCCGAGTCGTGTGCTCCTCCGCGAGCGACCGCGCCGCTACCGGTCGGCGCCGGCGTATCGGGCGCGGGCCGCCTCGATGTCGTCGATGTGGGTGTAGGCCCAGGCGCGTAGTACCGCGACGGTCTCGCTGAGGCTGCGGCCCAGCGGAGTGAGGGCGTATTCGACCGTCACCGGGACCGTCGGATACACGGTTCGTTCGACGATGCCGTCGCGTTCCAGGCCGCGGAGCGTCTGGGTGAGCATCTTCTGCGTGATGCCCTGGATGTGGCGGCGCAGTTCGGAGAACCGTTTGGTCCCCGGTTCCAGTGCCAGTAGCACGAATCCGGTCCAACGCTCGCCGAGCCGGTCGAACACCGCGCGCGATGGGCAATTGAGATCGAAGATGTCGTATTCCGTCGGCTCTACCTGCTCGGTATCCATGAGGTACCTATACCACTGATTGCCGCCTTCTTTCGATCGCATACCGCGTCCGGCTACGGTGTCGGCGGTGTTTCGATGGAAGCGGCGCGTAGGGCGGCGGACAGCCGGGCTACCGAGTCGGGCAGCGGTTGGGGAAGGCGGGCCAGCAGCAGGCGGCGGGATTCGTCGGCGCCACCGCGGACCGGAAGTGCCCGGACGCCCGGTGGCAGGGCCGCGCCGAGGCCGGCGGGGACCGTGGTGATGCCGCAGCCCGCCGCGACCAGGTGCAGCTTCGCCAGCCAGTCGCGGGTGGTGTGCGCGATCTCCGGGCGTTCGTCGACGCCGGGCCAGACACCCATCGTGTAGTCGCCGCGCGGACCGGCGATCCAGCGGCGGCCGCGCAGGTCGTCGATGTCGATGTAGTCGCCGCGGGCGAGGGGGTGGTCGGCGGGGACGGCCACCAGCAGGGTGCGCTCGGCCAGTACCTGCAGTCGCAGGGCGGGTGTCTCGGAATCCGGTGGGCGATACGGCGGCGCCGAGGCGAGCAGGGCCAGGTCGATCGTGCCCGCGCGCAGGGCCCGGACCAGCGCCGGCGTACTGCCCTCGCGGCCGACGACGGTGATTCCGGGATGGGTGCGGCGCAGTTCGGCCAGGGCCCGCGGGACCAGCCAGGCGCCGGCGCTGGTGAACCAGCCCAGCCGGACCGAGGCCGATTCCTCCGGGATGCCGGCCAATTCCCTTGCGGTGGCGTCGATCTGGTCGATCACGGCGGCGGCGCGGCGGGCCACGATCCGGCCGGCCGCGGTCAGCCGGACTCCGTCGTGGCGGCGCTGCAACAGTTCGGCGCCCGCGGCGCGTTCCAGGGTCGCGATCTGGCGCGACACCGCCGACTGGGTGTAACCGAGGGCCGCCGCGGCGGCGGTCAGTGTCCCGCGCTCGGCCACCTCCCGGAACACCCGCAGCGCGGTCAGTGAGGCATCGCCGAAGGTCATGACATTTACGCATACCAGAGTTGAGAAACTTTCGCTGGTCACATGGCTCGGACCGGCACAGCATGGACGGTGCGGACCGGGAACGGTTCGCGAAGGTCGAAATCAGGAAGGTCGAAATGACTACTCCCACAGTCGCTCTGGTCACCGGCGCCACCCAGGGTCTGGGTCTGGCCCTGGTCGAGGGGCTGGCCCGGCGGTTGGGGCCGGCGGACACCGTGTACCTCACCGGTCGTGACTTCGACCGGGTCTCCCGCGCGGTCGAAGCGATGCCGGCCGGCGGCGCCACCGTCCGGGGTGAGCTGTTCGACGTCGCCGATCCGCAGGCCGCCGCGCGGCTGGCCGAGCAGTTGCGGCAGCGCCACGGCGGCGTCGACATCGTCTTCGGCAACGCGGTCATGCGCGTCAGCCCCGACGACGACCCGCGCGCGATCGTCGATCGGTACACCGAGGTCAACAACTTCGGCACCACCCGGTTGCTGCGCGCGTTCGCGCCGCTGCTGCGCGAGCACGGACGGCTGCTGGTCGTCGCCAGTTCGCTGGGCACCCTGCACCAGCTCGCACCGGTCCTGCACGACCGGTTCGCGGCGCCGGCCTCGCTGGACGAGGTCGACGAGCAGATCGCCGCGTGGCGCGACGCCGTCGCCGACGGCAGTGCCCGCGCCGGCGCGTGGCCCGGATTCGTCAACATCCCGTCGAAGATCGGTCAGGTCGCGGCGGTCCGGGCGCTGGCGGCCGAGCGCCGCGACGACGATCTGGCGCGCGACATCCTCCTCGCCGCCGTCTGCCCCGGCATGATGAACACCCCGACCTCGGCGCTGTGGTGGGACGTCTCGGATCAGCCCACCCCGGCGGAGGCGGCCGTGCCGTTGCTCGATCTCGCGCTGCGCCCGGCCGATCCGGACCGGTACGGACAGCTGATCCGCGACGGAAAGGTGCTGCCCTGGTCCCCGTTCGAGTCCGGCGCCGCCGATCCCGTGCCTGCGCGCACATCTTCCCGGCGCTGAGGAGAGCGCGGCCCGGTCGGCGGCGCTACGGTGTCTGGATGACCGTTGAGACCGTCACACGTGTCCGGGTCGGTGGGGGAGTTGCAGTCGGGCGTGTGGTGTGCCATCCGCGACTTCCGTTGATCGCCGGCCTGGATTCCGGCCGTGGAGTCGTATACATCTGGGACGCAAGCGATCTGCGCACGCTCGGCATCGTCGAGGCGGCCGCGCCGGACGACGGCCGCACCCGCCTGCCGGCCGTCGCCTGGCATCCCGAACAGCCGGTGCTGCTGATCGCGAACGGCGGTCCGGTGCGGCGCTGGACCCCGTCGGGGATGTCCGCATTCGCCGGAATCCCGGCGGCCTATCGGAACGTGGCGTTCGGCCCGGACGGGCGCACGATGTGGGCGATCCCGACGGCGACGGGCGGCGACACCCGGGAATGTTCGGACGTCCTGGATCTCGCGACGGGGGCGCTCGGCACGGGACCGGGCTGGGACACCGGGGTCGCGGCCCATCCGGCCGGCGGACTGGTCCTCACGCTGCGCAGCAATCAGGGTGCGACCCTGGGCATCTTCGCGCGGGCCGGTGCGGCGGGAGCTGCGCCGAAAGTGCTGCGCCGCGCGCTGATCCTCGACGTCGACGGGTACGAGACGCCGATCTTCAGCCCGGACGGCCGGTATCTGGCGATCCGGGGCAACGCCTACGTGAATACGCTGGACGTCTTCGAATTCCCCTCGCTGGACAACGTGCTGTCGACGACGCTGGGCGAACCGAGCCCGGGTTACCCCTACCCGCAGGAGTGGCTGGATCGAATGCGGGCCTGGTCGCGGCACAACATCGCGTTCGGGACCCGGCCCGGAGTGCTCTGGATCGGCACGCCGACCGGCACTCTGGTCGAAGCCGACCTCGGCAATCAGCGCTCGGAGGGTCACGACATCCCGAGCGGCGCCGCCGTGACCGCCCTGGGCGCCACCGCGGGCGGGGATCTGGTGGTCGCCGACGCCACCGGCGAGCTGACCCTCCTCGCCACGTCCGCGGACCGCGCGGTGGCCTCGCGATCCGCGGTGCCGGACTTCCTCGCCGGTACCTCCGACGTGGATCCTCGTGCGGATCTCGAATCGCAACTGGTACTCACCGACGGGGCACGGACCTGGGAGCCGGGCGATCTCGGGACGGTCGACACCGCCACCGACAGCGATCCGACCTGGCTGCGGATCCAGGTGCAGATGAACCACGCCCGCTAGTTCAGGCGGATTCCGGATCCGGCTCGGCGGCGGCCGGCGGCAATTCGGCGTGGTAACGCCACATGGCCGCCACGATGGCCGTCAGCACCCGATGCGCGGCGGCCAGATCGGCGTCGGGTAGTTCGGCGGTCCCCTCCCGGTTGCGCGCACCCAGCGGCGTGAAGAAGTCCCGGGCCACCGCCATGCCGTGCTCGCTGTGATGCAGCAGCACCCGGCGGCGGTCGGCGGGATCGGTCGAGCGCCGCACATGACCCGAGTCGATCAGGCGCTCGACCAGGTAGGTGACGGCGGCCGGGGACAGGCCCATCCGGGCGCGCAGCCCCCCGGCGGTCAGCGGGGCGCCCTCGGTGTCGGCGGTGGCGATATGCATCAGTGCGCGGAAATCGTTGGGACGCAGACTGTTCGAGCGGGCGAACTGATGCCCGATCTGTTCCGACACCGCGGTGAGCGCCCGGATGTCACGGGCGATGTCGAGTTGCAGGCGATCGCGTTCGCGATCGTCCGGACCGGCCGGGCCGGTGCCGTGCGTCATGGCGTTCTCCTCTCCGCGTGCTGACACCCTAGCCGCCCGATGCGGTTGTCATTTATTTCAGTTTCTGAAATAGTTGGCCGCATGCGTCTCTGGGATCGGTACGCCGCCCTGGTCTCCGGCCGGAGGTCGTGGGCCCTGCTGGTGGGCCTCGTCGCCATCGCCGCCGCGTTGGCGGTCCTGATCGGAAGCAACGATTCGGCGAGCCGGTCACCGGACTCGCTGCCGTCGTCGGCGGAGTCGGCGATCGTGAAACAGCAGCTGCGGACGTTCCCCGACGGCGGCACCGCCACGGCCGTCGCGGTGCTGAGCCGGACCGACGGCGGCCCGCTGGACGCGGCCGACGAAGCAGCGACCGCCGCCGCGCTGACCCGGATGCGCGCCGCCGTCACCAGCACCCCACCGCCGAACGCCGCCCCCGTCCTCGCACCCGACCACCGGGCGGCGGTCGGCCCGGTTGCGGTCCCGGCCGACCTCAGCGGTTTCGCGCTGACCGACCGGATCCGGGACGTGCGGGCCGCGGGCCGCGACGGACTACCGGCCGGGCTGCGCCTGCAGATGACCGGCGGCCCGGCCTTCGGCGCCGATATCGCCGACTCGTTCTCCGGCGCGAACGTGCTGCTGCTGTCCATCACGGCGCTGGTGGTGGCCGTCCTGCTGATCGCCACGTACCGCTCGCCGGTGCTGTGGCTGATCCCGCTCGCGGTCGTCGCGGTGGCGGACCGGGTGGCCGGGGTGGTCGGCACCGGGCTGGCGAGCGCCACCGGCCTGACCTTCGACGGATCCACCTCCGGCATCACCAGCGTGCTGGTGTTCGGCGCGGGCACCAATTACGCCCTGCTGCTGGTCTCGCGCTATCGCGACGAACTGCATCGGATCGAGGATCATCGCCTCGCCTTGCGGGCCGCGGTGCGCCGCGCCGGACCGGCCGTGCTGGCCAGCAACGTCACCGTGGTGCTGGCCCTGCTGACCCTGTTGCTCGCCACCCTGCCCAACACCCGCAGCCTCGGCCTGCTGGCCGCGGCCGGACTGGTGGTCGCGGTGCTGTTCGTCCTGTTCGGACTGCCGCCGGCGCTCGCACTGGCGGGCCGGAAGGCGTTCTGGCCCTTCGTCCCCGCGGTGGACGGCCGCGACGCCGCGCGGACCGGGCCGTGGCATCGGGTCGCCGAGGCGGTGGTCCGCCGCCCGGTGCGGGTCGCCGCCGGCACCCTGATGTTCCTGATCGTCTGCGCCGCGGCCCTGCCGTTCGCGAAAGTCGGCCTCGCACAAGCGGATCAGTTCCGGGTGCGGGCCGAATCGGTCTCCGGCCTCGATACGCTGGCGGCCCACTTCCCTTCGGGCGCTTCGGATCCCACCGTCGTGCTGGCCGATCCCGTTGCCGCCGAAGAGGTGTCGGCGCTGCTCGCCCGGACCCCCGGGGTGACGCGGGCGCAGCCGACCGGGATCTCCGCCGCCGGCGTTGCCCGCTGGTCGGTCACCCTCGACGCGCCACCGTCCTCGGCGGCGGCCTTCGACACCATCCGGCAGCTGCGCGGCGGCCTGTCCGGTATCCCCGGTGCGGACGCGAAGGTCGGCGGCAGCGACGCGCAGGCCCTCGACACCCGGGCGGCGGCCGGCCGGGATCGGGGCGTGGTCATCCCGTTCATCCTCGCCGTCGTACTGCTGGTGCTGCTCGCCGTCCTGCGCGCGGTACCGGCGGCGGTCCTGCTGGTGGCGATCACCGTACTCAGCGCGCTCGCGGCGCTGGGGCTCGGGAGCTGGATCAGCGCGCACCTCTTCGGTTTTCCCGCCCTCGACGTGAACGTGCCGCTGTTCGCCTTCCTGTTCCTGGTCGCGCTCGGGGTCGACTACACGATCTTCCTGGTGACCCGGGCGCGGGAGGAGACGGCCGGGCACGGCACCACCGGCGGTATCGTCCGCGCGGTGTCGGCGACCGGCGCGGTGATCACCAGCGCCGGCATCGTGCTCGCCGCAGTGTTCTGCGTACTGGGCGTGCTGCCGCTGATCACCCTGACCCAGCTGGGGATCGTGGTGGGCCTCGGCATCCTGCTCGACACGTTCCTGGTCCGGACGGTCGTCATCCCCGCGCTGTTCCGCCTGATCGGCCCGCGGGTCTGGTGGCCGTCGGATCCGGCGCGGCAGCACCGGGCGGCGGACTACGCGGAGGCGTCCCGGTGAAGGATCGCGTCCACCGCCGTGAACGCGGCCGCGGCGAGGATCAGCACGGCCGAAACCAGCAGTGCCACATCGAGTCCGTGATGGAACGCGACCTTGCCGGTGTTGAGGACGTCGTTCACCTTCGAGAGGTATTTCAGGTACGGGGTGGTGTCGACGCCCTTCGGGATGCGGCCGCGTTCGACGGCGTCGATCGCGGCGGGCTGTAGCGCGCCCGGCAACCCGAGCTGACTCATCCGATCCTTCAGATCCGAGGTGAGGAACGAGTTCACCAGGGCGCCGAGCACCGCGACGCCGACCGCGGATCCGACCTGCCGCATCGTATTGGTCACCGCGGCGGCCATGCCCGAATGTTCGGCGGGCACCCCGGACAGCACTGCCGAGGTCAGCGGCACCACCGCGATACCGAAACCCAGTCCCGCCACGGCCATCACGGTCGCCAGCGGCCCGTCGTGCAGCGGCCCGGCGAGCTCGTGGCGGGTCAGCAGCAGGCCCGCGGCGCCGGCCAGGCAGCCGATGATCATCGGGGTGCGGGCGCCCCGGCGCGACACCCAGATACCCGCGGCCAGCGAGCCGAGGATGATCCCGGCCGCCATCGGCGCGAACACACCCGCCGTGCGCGCGGCCGAATACGATTGCATCACTTGCAGATACAGCGCGGTGAAGAAGAAGATCGAGAAGATCCCGAAGTAGACGGCGAAGGCCACCACCAGCGCGTCGCGCACCGCGGGCAGGCGCAGGTACCGGAAGTCGAGAATGGGTGCGCGCACCCGGGTCTCGACCACCACGAATCCGGCGAACGCCACCGCCGCGACCACGAACAGGGTGATCACCAGCGGTGAGCTGTACCCGCGGTCCTCCCCGCTGATCGCGGCGTAGATCACCGAGCCGAGGAAGCCCGCGCCCAGGACGATTCCGGCCCAATCGATCGGGCCCGGATGCGGGTCGGCGCTCTCCGGCACCGACCACAGCGCCGCGACCAGGGCGACCGCGCCGATGATCAGGTTGAACCAGAAGATCGAGCGCCACCCGTACGCGTGCACCAGCACCCCGCCGAGCACCGGCCCGGCCGCCAGCGCCAGCCCCGACACCGCCGCCCACACGCCGAGCGCCCGCGCGCGGACCCGCTCCTCGGGGAAGATGTGCCGCAGCACCGACAGCGTGCCCGGCTCCGAGGCCGCCGCGCCCAGGCCCATGATCGCCCGACCGGCGATGAGCACCGGCACGGTGGCCGCGGTCGCCGCGACCACCGAACCCGCGCAGAAGACCACCAGACCGGCGATCATCACCCGCTTGCGGCCCCACCGATCACCCAGTGACCCACCGGCCAGCATCAGCCCGGCGAAGACCAGCGTGTAGGCGTTGACCACCCACTGCAACAGCATCACGTCGGTGCTGAGTTCGTGCCGGATATCGCCCAGCGCGACACTGACGACCGTCGTGTCGAGGAAGGTGACGAACAGCACGGCGGTCACCGCCGCCAGTGCGATACCCGGTCGCGACGTTGTGCCCGGTGTGTCGTCCGTTGACCTCACCGCGCCAGGCTACCGCCGCGGGCCGTCGGTTCGGCGAAGGCGACGGAAACGGGCGATGTCCGTGCGGCGGGCAGCGCGGGCCGGAGGTCAGCGGGCCGTGGCGCCGACCGTGCGGATCGGCGCGGTCAGCGCCGCCGTGAGTGCGAGCACGACTGCAGCGGCCGGCCCGACCAGCGACTTCGCCGCGTCGACGACCGGCAGCCCGGCGTCGCCGATACCGGGCTGCAACGCGGCGGTCGGCAGGTACGGCGCAGCCGCGGGCACGGTCGCGACCGACAGGCAGAGCACGTACCCCGCCGCGACCACGGCCACCGCACGACCGGCCGAACCGGTCCGCGCCGCCACGGCCGCACCGAGCGCCGCGCACAGGACCAGCGCGATCCCCTGTACCGCAAGACAACTCGCCGCGGCGGCCAGGGGATACGGGCCGAACAACGCCCGGCACTCGTACAGCGCGATCACCGCCCCGAGCACGGCCGCCACCGCGACGATGCCGGCCGCGACCAGGATCCGCGGCAGGTACAGGCGTATCGGGGAGACCTCGCGGCTGAGGTAGTAGATGCCGATCGGATCGGTCCCGCGCACCGCGCATGCCTGCGCGGCGAGCACTACCGAAACAGCCGGGAGCAGCAGTCCCGCGTTCTTCACGTACTGCTGTATGCCGTCGCGCCAGTCGGGTGTGCGCAGCAGCCGGATCTCGGCGGAGTGCCCGATCAGGTCCGGCAGATATTTCGCGCCGAACAACGACAGGAAGGCGAACAACACGAAGGCCGCCACCAGCGCCACCAACCGGCGGGTGCGCAGCCATCGATACCATTCGACCCGGAATAACGTGGGGTTCAAGACTTTCCCCCGATCGCGGCGAAGAAGGCATCGGTCAGTGTCGGGCGGTCGATGCGGATGTCATCGATCTCACCGCTGTGCGCGGACACCTCGGCCAGTACCGGCCCCCACCGCGCGGGCCCGGCCTCGATGATCCGGCCGCCGGTCAGCGCGACCCGCAGCGTCGGCCCGGCGGTACCGGCCGCCCGGAACCGCGCGGTCGCGCCGGTGAAGATCGCCTGCCCGCGGTGCAGTACCAGCAGCCGGTCGGCGAGGTCCTCGACGTCGGCCAGCAGATGACTGGAGAACACCACGGTCATCCGGGCGCCCAACCTCCGGATCAGGGCCAGCACCGCGGCGCGGCCCTCGGGATCGAGCGCGCTGGTCGGTTCGTCGAGGATCAGGACCTCCGGATCGCGCACGAGTGCCGCGGCAATTCCCAAGCGCTGCAACATCCCCCGGGAGAATCCGCCCGCGCGCCGATGCGCGTGACGCTCCAGATCCACTGCTGCGAGGGCGGTGTCGATCGCGGCGCGATCGGTGCGGCGGGCCGGCCCGATCGCCATGGACTGCTCGAGCACTTCCCGCGCCGACAGCCACGGCTCGAAACCTGGTGTGTCCGGGCAGTATCCGACCGCGCCGAGCCCGATCGGCACCCGGACGACGCCGGCGGTGACCGGTTGCAGGCCCAGTACCGCGCGGATCAGGGTGGTCTTGCCGGCGCCGTTGAGCCCGATCAATCCGATGATGCCGGGACCTTCGACCCGCCAGTCGACCCGATCCAGTGCCGGGACATCGCCGAACCGGACCGACACCCCGGCGGCCTCGAGGCGCGGATCAGCCACGATCGGATCCCGGCTCCCGGCCGACCACGAGATAGACGAGCCCGCCGAGGGGGATGCTGATCAGGCAGATGATCGCCCAGGCCCACCGCGGCAGATAGCGCACCCGCGCCCGGGACAGGTCGTACCAGCAGAAACCCACGAATCCGACCGCTACCAGCACCAGCGGCAACAGCGCGGCTATCGGGACATGCGACATTCGGTTCCCTCCTGTTCGTCGGGGACCATTGTTCACATAGTCGGGAACATTATCAATAGTGATATCAATCGCTGCTACGGTCGGATCCATGGACTCCGTCGAACTCCTGTTGCACCCCGTTCGACTGCGGATCGTGCAGGCCTTCCTGGGTGATCGGACCCTGACCACGAGCGGGTTGAACGCCGAGCTCGGCGATGTGCCGCCGGGCAGCCTGTATCGGCACGTGGCGCGGCTGGTCGCCGCCGACGTCCTGGAAGTGGTCGTCGAGCGCCGCGTCCGGGGCACGGTCGAGCGCACCTACCGGCTGCGGCAGGCCGCCGCGCAGATCACCCCCGACCGGCTCGCGACGATGAGCACCGAGGAGCACCGCCGCGCCTTCATGGCGTTCATCGCCGGGGTCATGGCCGATTTCGATCGCTACCTCGACCGGGGCGAGGTCGACTACGTCCGGGACGGAGTCGGCTACCGGATGGCCGGAATGTGGCTGGACGACACCGAATTCGCGGACTTCGTCGCGGACCTGTACGGCGTGGTGGCGCCGCGGCTGGCGAACGCACCCCGGCCGGGCCGCATCCGGCGGATCCTGCGCACCGTCCATCTCCCCGACGATGCCGCCGGCCGGAGCGAAATCGGCTGAGCCCGAGCCGGTGCCGGGACCGGCCGCCGGATCAGCGGCGGCGCGGTGCCCGCGCGGGGAGCAGTACGGCGACGAGCAGCAGGGTCAGCAGGATCAGGGCCAGTAGTATCTGCGGGTGCAGGCGGGCGATCGAGGGGTTGTCGAATTCGGGATCCTCGACCGCGGTGCGGGGGAACAGGATCGCGCTCAGCATGCCCAGCCACGGCGCGGCCAGGACCGCGCAGGCCGTCCACAGTCGCGAACGGGTGGCGCCGCCGCGCAACGCCAGCAGCGTGAGCGAGACCCCGCCGAGCAGGAAGGACATGACGATGTATTGCGCGTCATGGAATTTCGCGTGCGGCGGCCACGCGTCGTTGCGCATGTGCTGGTCGGCGGTCGCCGGGATGACGAAATCCGCCAGCAGCGCGCCGAACATGGTGACGATGGCGACGAGGACGGCGAGAAGCCTCGGCGCGCGGGCCGTTTCGGTGGGTAGATCGGTCATGTCACGAAATTCCTTCTCGGGGTGGCGATTCGGTGTGATGGCAGCGCAGGAAGTCGTCGACGAGGTCGTGCACGTAGCCGAGGTCGAAGGTGCGGTGGGCGACCAAGCGCCGGAAGAACATCGGGCCGTACAGGCGATCCACGGCGAGGTCGATGTCCAGGCCGGCCGGCAGTTCGCCCCGCGCGACGGCGTCGGCGAGGATCGTTCGGGTCACGCGGGTGCCCGATCGGTACAGCGATTCCTTGACCTCCGCGAATGCCGGGTCCACGGCGGCCCTTTCGATCATCACGCGCATCGCCTGCTCGTCGGCCGGCTCGTGCAGCATCGCGTGTGACGCCGAGAGTTCGGCCAGCAGATCGGTGCGCAGGTCCCCGGTCGGCTGCGACTGCGCCAGGGTGATGTGCAGGGTGATCGCGGCCCGGACCAGGTCGGCGGGCTCGGCCCACAAGCGGTACAGCGTGGCCCGGCTGATCCCGCTGCGCGCCGCGACCGCGCCGTGGGTCAGCCCGGCCAGACCCTGTTCGATCAGCAGTTCCCGGGCCGCCGCGAGCGCGGTGTCCCGGCTGCGCACCGTACGCGGATCCAGTGCTCGCACGACACCCCTTGTAAGACAGTTTGTTTCGAATCTTCGAAACAAACTGTATCGGAGTTGGGTGGAGGCCTCAACCCCGAATTCAGCCGCGCAGCACGCCGTCGGCGAGGGTCGTCAGGAACCGGTCGTCCACGGGCTCGCCGGTGACGATCAGCCGGTAGGTGATGGTCGCCATGACCACCAGGGCGAGCAGGCCCGGATCGCGATCGGCGGCGATGCCGCCGCGCGCCTGCTCCCGCTCGACGGCGACCCGGATCGCCGCGGATCGGGGACCGAGGATCCGCCGCTGGACGGCGTTCGCGAGGTCCGCGTCCTGCGACAGCAGTGAGAGCAGGCCCCTCACCACCTTGAACTTCCGGGATTCGGCGGCGTCCCGGGAGGTGTCCAGCATCGCGGCGAGATCGCCTGCGAGACTGCCGGTATCGGGTGGTCCGGTGATCGGCTCGGCACGCAGGCTCTCCACGGCCTCGACGACGAGATCGGCCTTCGAGGGCCAGCGTCGGTAGATCGTCGCCTTGCTGGCGCTCGCGCGGGCCGCGACCATATCCGTGGTCATCCGCTCGTAGCCGGCCTCGGCCAGGACATCCAGCGTCGCCCGCAGGATCGCGTCGTCGCGCGATGCGTCCCGCTTGCGACCGGGACGATTGGGCTGCTCCGCCACCGCACACCTCCGATTCCTTGCCGAATATAGTACTTGCTGGTTTCGAAACTCGGCAGTACCGTAATGGTCGCCGGGGGGATTCGTGAACAAGGATCGGAGTATGTGATGACTCTTCCGAGCAGGACACTCGGCCGCACCGGGGTCGAGGTCTCGGTGCTGGGATACGGCGCGATGGAGCTGCGCGGCGCCGAATATATGGGCGGCCCGGACATTTCGGATGCGGACGCCGGTCGATTGCTCAACGAGCTGCTCGATGCGGGCGTCACCCTGATCGACACCTCGATCGACTACGGCCACAGCGAGGATCTCATCGGCCGCCATCTCGGTGCGCGGCGCGACGAATACTTCCTGGCCTCCAAATGCGGGTGCCCGCCGTCGCTGCCGCCGGGCGTCATGCCCATGCCCGACACCCACGATTTCGGCGCCGCCAACGTCCGGGCCGGGGTCGAGCAGAGCCTGACGCGGTTGCGCACCGACCACCTCGACCTCGTCCAGGTGCATCTGTCGCCGTCTCGGAGCGAGATGGCGACCGGCGGCACGATCGAAACGCTCGAGGCGCTGCGTGCGGAGGGCAAGGTGCGCTTCCTCGGGATGTCCGGCACGCTGCCGAATCTGCCGGGACATCTCGCGATGGACGTCTTCGACGAATTCCAGATCCCCTATTCGGCGCTGCAGCCCGAACACGACACCCTGATCTCGGATGCCGCGCGGGCCGGCGCCGGGGTCATCGTGCGCGGCGGCACCGCGCGTGGCACAGCGGCGGCGGACAAGAACTTCACCGTGCAGCCCCTGAGCGGTTCGGGGCCGTCGGCCCTGGACCGCTGGCAGGCCGCCCGGCTGGACGAACTGCTCGACGGGATGAGCCGGCACGAGTTCGTCCTGCGCTTCACCATCAGCCATCCGGCGGTGGCCAGCACCATCGTCGGCACCGCCGACCCGGAACATTTCCGGGCCAATGTCGCGATCGTCGCGCGCGGACCGCTGCCGGCGGATGTTTACGCCGAGGCCAGGAAGCGGCTGGACCTGGCGCCGATCGCCTAGCCCGGAGTTCACCGGCGTGGATCGCAAGTCGTATGCAATGTGAGGGTCAGGCTTGACATCATCCCGGTAGGATACGGAGGATTGTATGCAATACTGACGGCGCGACGCCGCGCTCGCCCGAAGAAGGGATACCCTCATGACTCCTCCGCCCGGCCCGCAGGGCCCCCTCGCCGGACTGCGGGTCATCGAACTCGGTCAGCTCATCGCCGGGCCGTTCTGCGGTCAGCTGCTGGCCGACTTCGGCGCCGACGTCATCAAGATCGAGCAGCCCGACCGCGGCGACCCGATGCGTCAGTGGGGGGTCGTGCACGAGGGCAATTCTCTGTCCTGGAATGTGATCGGACGCGGAAAGCGCTGTGTCACAGCCGATCTGCACACCGACGCGGGGCGCGAGTTCGTCCTCGGGCTGGCCGCCGGCGCCGACGCGGTGATCGAGAACTTCCGTCCCGGCACGCTGGAGCGGTTCGGGCTCGGTTTCGACGTGCTCAGCGAGCTCAATCCGGGCCTGATCCTGACCCGGGTCAGTGGCTACGGACAGGACGGGCCGTATTCCGGCCGGGCCGGTTACGGGTCCATCGGCGAGGCCATGGGCGGGCTGCGCCACCTGGTCGGCGATCCGGCGCACGCGCCGAGCCGGTTCGGCGTCTCGCTGGGCGATCTGCTGGCCGGCCTGCACGCGACGCTGGGCACCATGTTCGCGTTGCAGGAACGGCACCGGTCCGGCCAGGGCCAGGTGGTCGACGTGTCGATCTACGAATCGGTGCTCGCGCTGACCGAATCGCTGGTCTCGGACTACGCCGTCGCGGGGGTGACCCGCGAGCGGTCCGGATCGGTGCTGCCGGGTATCGCCCCCAGCAACGTGTATCCGACCTCCGACGGCAAGATGCTGCTCATCGCGGCCAATCAGGACACCGTCTTCCGGCGGCTGGCCGCCGCGATGGGCCGGCCCGAGCTGGCGGAGTCCGAGGAGTACGCCACCCATCGCGCCCGCGGCGCCCGGCAGGCCGAACTCGACGAACTGGTCGCCGGCTGGACCCGCACCCTGACCGCGGCCGACCTGCTGGAGCGGCTGAACGAGCACGGCGTCCCGGTCGGCAGCATCTATGTCGCCGCCGACATGCTGGCGGATCCGCAGTTCGCGGCGCGCCGCAGCATCGTCGAGGTACCGCACGAGGAGCTCGGCGCGGTGCCGATGCAGGCGGTCGCCCCGCGGTTGAGCCGCACCCCGGGCCGGGTCCGCTGGGGCGGGGCGCGGCACGGCGAGCACGACGCCGAGGTGCGCGAGCTGGTGGCGAATCGGTCCGGAACATCAACGGGCGCAGCCGAATCCGCCGCGGTGGAAGCGGGGCGGGCGCGATGACCACGGGACCCGCGATCGTCGACGTCTCGCTGCGCGACGGCCTGCAGAACGAATCCGTGTCGGTGTCGACCGCCGACAAGATCCGGTTCGCCGATCTGCTCGCCGAGGCCGGCGTGCGGCGCATCGAGGCGGCCTCGTTCGTCCACCCGAAACTGGTTCCCGCCATGGCCGATGCCGAGGCGGTGCTCGCCGGTATCCACCGCGTCGACGGTGTGCGGTATTCGGCGCTGGTACTCAACGATCGCGGCCTGGACCGCGCGCTGGACGCGGCCGTCGACGAGATCAACGTGGTGGTCTGCGCCAGCGACACGTTCAGCCGCCGCAATCAGAACATGTCCACCGCCGATTCCACCCGGATCGCGGCCGGCATCATCGAACGTGCCCGCGCCGCAGGCGTTTTCGCCACGCTGACGGTCGGCACCGCCTTCGGCTGCCCGTTCGAGGGCGAGGTGGACCCGGCGGCGGTACTGCGCATCGTCACCGCCGCGCACGCCGCGGGCGCGCAGGAGATCTGCCTCGCCGACACCATCGGAGTCGGTGTGCCGCCGCAGGTTTCGCTGCTGGCCGAGCGCACCCGGTCGATCACCGGCCCGCAGTCCGGCCTGCGCTTCCACTTCCACAACACGCGGAACACCGGCTACGCCAACGCCTGGACCGCACTCGCGCACGGAGCCGACACCCTCGATGCCAGTGTCGGCGGGATCGGCGGCTGCCCGTTCGCCCCGCGCGCCACGGGCAACATCGCGACCGAGGATCTGGTGTACCTGCTCGACCGCGGCGGGCAGCCGACCGGCCTCGATCTCGGGGCGCTCATCGCGGCCAGCGGTGAGATGTCGATGCTGCTCGGCAAGGAGCTGCCGGCGTTGCTCCCCCGGGCAGGCGGGTTCCCGGCCACCGTCGAATAGGTTCGGGGCGACCGGACCACAGCGAGGAGACGATCATGGCGGATGCGGCGGCCAACGCGTACACGGCGATCCGCGACGATATCGTCGCGGGCCGGCTGAATCGCGGGGAATGGCTGCGGGAGGGGAAACTCGCGCAGGAACTCGGTGTGTCGCGGACCCCGATCCGAGAGGCGTTGCGGCGCTTGGAGGCCGAGGGCCTGGTCGAATTCGCGCCCAACCGCGGCGCGCGGGTGACCGCGTGGTCGGCGCTCGGACTCGAGGATCTCTACCAGATCCGGGCCCGGCTGGAGAGCCTCGCCGCCCGGCTGGCCGCGACCCGCCGCGAGCCGGCGGATATCGCCGAACTCGAGTCCACGGCCACCCGGATGGCCGAGCTGGCCGCGGATCCGAACGCCGATCGCGAGGAGCTCACCGAACTCAACAACCACTTCCACCGCGCCGTCGTACTGGCCGCCCGCAGTCGGCATCTGGCCACCCAGCTGCGGGGGATCATCGATATCCCGTTGATCTCCCGCACTTTTCACAAATACGCACCCGAGCGCATCCGGATCAGCGCCGCCCAGCATCTGGAACTGGTCGCGGCGATCCGGGCCCGCGACGGCGACTGGGCCGACGCGCTGATGCAGGCCCACATCCTCGCCGCGCGCTCGGTGATGGT
Organism: Nocardia sp. BMG111209; assembly: GCF_000381925.1. Taxonomy (NCBI): domain Bacteria; kingdom Bacillati; phylum Actinomycetota; class Actinomycetes; order Mycobacteriales; family Nocardiaceae; genus Nocardia; species Nocardia sp. BMG111209. The sequence goes on along the minus strand of NZ_KB907307.1, from coordinate 1,513,619 downwards.
GCCCACGACGAACACCTGAAAGGGAAGTCCGGCTACGACATTCGGTGCGGCGATCGGCCGGAGCCCGTCGCGGCCGACCGGACGAGGTACCAATGCGGTCCGTCGGACCAGCCGAGGAGTCGGCGGCCGTCGCCGCCGGGGACGCGGCCGTCCGGGGTGAAGCGGCCGCCGCCGAGGATGTGGGCGAGGCCCGCCACCGCGGGCTCGAGCCGGGATGCCCCGGCCCGCTCGGAGATTCGTCGCAGTTCGGCACGCTGGGTGGCCGGGTCGCAGTAGCTCAGCAGGAAGATCGCCTGCCGCCAGGCGTACGCGGCGTTCTTCACCTGGATGCGAGCGGCGTGGCCGTGGGCCGGTTGGCGCAGTCGCCGCAGTATCCGATCGAAGGCGCGACGTGCCGCGTCCGGTGCGATATCGCGCAGCCGGTCACCGAGATCGAGCGCGTCGACCAGCGCGGCGAGATTGTGTGTGGTCAGGATCTGACTCTGTTCCAGCACCGCGCCGTTGTGCGCGACGTAATTTCCCTCGGTCCCGGCTTCCGTGGCGCGTTGTTCGCACAGCGCGGTGAACTCCGAGGCGATGGCCCTGTTCCAGCGAATCACGGCGGTACCCGGCGCGTTTCGGATCGGGGCCGCGGGCAGGTCGTAGTACGCCTGGTACAGCGTGCCTTCGAGGGTGCGGCTCGCGATATCGGCGGCGGCGCGCCACTTCTCGGTGAAGGCGCCGGTGAAGATGTCCGCGGCGAGTTCCTCGACCAGCGGTGGATCCAGACCCGCCTGCTGTGCCAGGGCATGGAATTCGCTGACCAGGGGATTCGGCAGCACGGTATGGGGGAAGTGCTCGATGGTCAGCAGGGTCGACTGCCGCAGCAGTTCGCGGGCGGCGGCGGCCGGCGCCGACGTGTCGTCGCGGTGGGGGCGCAACGGGTTCAGCGCGGCGACCCACGGCAGTTCCTCGAACCGGACCTGTCCCTGCAGCTCGGTCAGCAGCAGGCTGCGCCGGTTCCGGAACGCGGTGTAGAGCTGTGCGGTGAGTTCCGCGACCTCCGGGTCGGTGATGTCGGCGAACAGTACCCGCGAGGTGAGCTGGGGCAGGACGTCGGCGAGCAGTTCATCCGAGCCGACGACGCCGCGCCGGACCAGCTCGCCCACCGGCGCCTCCAGCGCACGCAACGCCTTGTGCTGCAGATGGTTCGGGATCACCGTACCGGGTGGAACGGCCGGGCCGATGGTGGCCGCCTCGGCGGTGGTGACCGGCGCGGTGACCGGATCGGGCGAGGGCAGGCCGCCGTCGGCGGGGAAAAGGTCCAGCCGGGTCGCCAGTACCGCGGCGAGATCGGCGAACAGCGGCGCGGACAGGCTCCGGGTCTGGGCGAGGCGCGCGGATTCGCGTGCGGCGCCGCCGGGTTCGCCGTGGCGGGCGATCGTATCGGCGAGCGCGCGGCGGACCCAGCCGATCTGCCGGGCACTCGGGCCGGGGTCCGCGGGATCGCAGCCGAGCAGGGCGTCGTGCAGCCGGGCGAAATTACTCTTCCGGTGCGCGTGCCGGCCGCGGAACTCGTGCGCGTCGCGTGCGGCGGCGAAATCGCCGAGCCAGCGGGCTCGTTCGTCCGCCCACCCCGGCGGCCGGATCCGGCCGGGCCACCCGCCGCGTAGCGCGCCGGCGTCGTCCGGTCGCGGCAGGTCACCGTCGACCGTCGCACACCACAGTTCCACCAGGCGGTCGTACAACGGCGTCCACACGTCGACGGTGGCGCGCATGCGCGTGAGCTGTTCCGGCGTGGACACCGCGCGCAGCGCCGCCGTGGCCGCCCCGACCGACGTCACCCGTACCGCGGTACCGGCCGGCCGGGGCGCGGCGAATGCGGCCGGGGTGAAGCGCAATCGCGCCAGGAACGGCCGCAGGTCGGCGATCAGGTCCAGCGCCTGTTCCGGGAAGCCGCGCTGCACCAGCAGGGCGACGACGGCCAGCGCCGCGTCCTCCGGCACCTCGATCCGGTAGCGGCCGTTCGCGATCGACGCCAGCAGGTCGGCCCGGCCGACGTCACCGAGGTACCACAGGTTCAGCCGTTCCCGGTCCGTATCACCGGGCACCTCCTCGGGCAGCCGCGCGATCAGCTCGGCTTCGGTTGCGCTCGAGGGGATTTCGGATTGCGCGCGGCCCGTGGCGAAACCGCCGTGCACCACCTCGAGGGTCACCCAGGCGGGCAGGTCCGCGACGGGGGTGCGGCTGCCGACCGTGATGTGCCCGATCGCCATGCCGCCGAGCACCTCTCGCCACCGTTGCGCCTTCCGCTGTGCTCGGGCGCGGGTCGCGCTGTCGCCCGTGCGCAGCGCGGTTTCCAGCGCGCGCTCCAACTGGCCGGTCACGTACTGTGCCGGGCCGCCGCGGAATTCCCGATCGGACAACCAACCCTCCGGATCTGCCGGTACGCCCTGGCGGCGAGGGTCGAACTCGCGCCCTCCCGGTCAGCCGGGTGCTCTGCCACTGAGCTACACCAGGATCGGCATGGGGCCGGAATCCGGCCCACACACCTTGTGGCACAGTGATGTTAGCCGACACCGGGATTCGGGTGTGCCGGGCCTCCCGCTCACCCCGGATTCGCGGCGCGGGTGAACCGTTCGGCGAGGGCGCGCAGGTGTGCCGCCAGTTCCGGCGGCGACTCGACCTCGAATTCGACATCGAGCATCCCGACCACCAGCGCGACCAATGCGTAGGAGTCCGAACCCATTTCGAGGCGGCAGGTGTGCTCGTCGATGGGGGTGACGATGCCCTCGATGCGGCCCGCGAGATCCTCGGCCGGGACGTGGACGCGCAGGACGGAACGGTACGGCCACATGGCGAAACCCATGGTGCGGCGCAGGTACGCGACGACATCGCCGTCCGGTGGCGGCCGATGGGTGAAGCGCGGCCCGTTGGGTGTCCGCAACGACATCCGGTCGACGCGGAAGGTGCGCCAATCGCCGCGATCGGTGTCCCAGCCGACCAGATACCACCGGTGGCTCCAGTGCGCGATGCGATGGGGTTCGACGCTGCGCCGGGATTCGTCGCCGGTATGGCTGCGGTAGTCGAAACGCAGGGTTTCGGCGGCACGGACGGCGGCCGAGATGGCGGTGAGCGAGTCGGCGCCGACCGGGGGACCCGGATCGTAGCGGGGCGGCATCGCGACCACCGCGCCGCGCAGCGCGTCGACCCGGTGCCGCAGCCGCGCCGGAAGGACCTGTTCCACCTTGGTCAGTGCGCGCAGCGACGCCTCCTCCAGGCCCGCGACATCGCCGGTCGCGCCCGCCCGCAGGCCCAGGGTGACGGCGACCGCCTCGTCGTCGTCCAGCAGCAGCGGCGGCAGCGCCGCCCCCGCGCCGAGCCGATAACCCCCGACCGGTCCCATCACCGCGTGCACCGGATATCCCAGCTCGCGCAGCCGATCGACGTCGCGCCGGATGGTGCGGGTCGTGACATCGAGTCGCTGCGCCAGTTCGCCGCCGGTCCAGTCCCGGTGCCGCTGGAGCAACGACAACAGACGCAGCAGGCGGACCGGGGTGGTTTGCGACATACCCCGATCATCGCGCACATGTAGGACCGATCGCGTCCTATATGTGCCCGATGCTGTCCGGGTGACCAAGACAACCTCCACGATCACCCCCTTCCACATCGACGTCCCGCAGGCGGACCTCGACGAGTTGCACGATCGCCTCGGCCGCACCCGGTGGCCCGATGCCCTGCCCGGCGTCGGCTGGTCCTACGGGGTCGACCGGGACCACCTGATCGAGCTGGTCGAGTACTGGCGGACCGGCTACGACTGGCGCGAGCACGAGGCGAGGTTGAACAAGGTGCCGCAGTTCACCACCGAAATCGACGGGCAGACAGTGCATTTCCTGCACGTGCGCTCGCCCGAACCGGACGCGACCCCGCTGATCCTCACGCACGGCTGGCCCAGTACGCCGGCCGACTTCCTCGGCATCCTGGGGCCGTTGACCGATCCGCGGGCGCACGGCGGTGATCCCGCCGATGCGTTCCACGTCGTGGCGCCGTCGGTGCCGGGATTCGGTTTCTCCGGTCCGACCCGCGACACCGGCTGGGATGTGCCCCGGATCGCGCGGGCCTGGGCCGAGCTGATGAGCCGGCTCGGCTACGAGCGCTACGGCGCCCAGGGCGGCGACTACGGCAGCCTGATCTCGCCCGCGCTGGGCCGGGTCGCGCCGGACCGGGTCGTCGGTGTGCACGTCAACGCGCTCGCCGACGCCGCGACCACCACCGGCTCCGGCCGGGAACTCGACGAGCTACCGGAGGCGGACCGGGCGAAGGTGGCCGCGAACCAGATGTGGTGGTACGGGCACAACGGCTACGCCACCCAGATGGCGCTGCGGCCGCAGACCATCGCCTACGCGCTCAACGACTCTCCGGCCGGCCAGCTGGCCTGGAATCTGGAGTGGTTCGTCGACTGGGATCCGACCGCCACCGACCAGGCCCCCGTCGACCGCGACATCGTGCTGACCGACGTCACCACGTATTGGCTGACCGGCACCGCCGGATCCGCCGCCCGGCTGTATCGGGAGTCCGGAAGCTCGTGGGGCAGTAGGCCCGCGCCCTCGGGCGTACCGACCGCGGTCGCGAACTTCCGGGGTGACCGCGCGGTCCGCGGCCTGGCGGAGCGGGCCAACACCGTCGTCCGGTGGAACGAGTATCCGGTGGGCGGCCACTTCGCCTCGCTGCAGGCGCCCGTCGAACTCGTCACCGATATCCGGGAATTCTTCCGCTCGGTACGCTGAGCCGTCGGATATGGGCAATACCGTAGCGGCCGAGCGGTTTCCGCTACGGGCAGGTCGCGGCGAATTCGAACGGCTTTGTGGTGGCGGCCGATCCGTTGCGCGCGGCGGTGCCGGTGATCCGATACGTGGTACCCGATTTCGTCACCGTCGCCGTGCCCGCGACACCCCGCTTGTACGACCAGGTTTCGGTCCCACCGACCAGACCGGCGACGGTGGCCTCCTCGGCCTGCGGCGGATCGGTGGTGGTGAGCTTCGCAGTGAGCAGGCTGCCGCTGATCCGGATCGTCACGAAACCGTCCGCGGTGGTGCACTCGACCGTGCCGCCGGCGTGCTGATCCACGCCGTCGAGGAGCACGGTGGCGTGGCCGGGGATCGCGGGTGTGCTGCTGCCCGCCGTGGTGGCGGGACCGGGCACCGCGGCGGCGTCGACGGCGGCGCGGGCCGCCGGGAGTTTCAGCACGGTCCGGTCGTCGCCGACGACGTAGACGTCGCCCGCGGCGTCGGTGGCGACACCGTCGGGTCCGGTCAGCCTGCCGAACGGGACCACCGTCGCGGTGGCGGCCCCGGCGGCGAGTCGTAGTACGCGGTTCGAATCATGGTCGGCGACATAGATATTGCCCGCGGCATCGACGGCCACGGCCTGCGGTGCGGTGAGGCCGGTGAACGGCAGCGCGGCCGGGGCGGTCGCGCCCGGCGCCAGCTTCTGAACCCGCTGCCGGTCCGCGACGTACACGGCGCCGGCGTGATCCACCGCCACATCCTGCGGGGAAACCAGTCCGGGGAAGGGCAATACGGTCTGCGCGTTGGTGCCCGCCGCCGATTCCAGTACCCGGCCGGTGGTCTCGTCGGTGATGTAGACGTTGCCCACGCCGTCCACGGCGACGCCCGCCGGCGCGGTGGTGTCGGCGAACGGCACGGTGATCGGGGTGTCCGATCCGGGGATCGCCTTCAGCACCTTGCCGACCCCGCTTCCGTACGTCACGTAGAGATTCCCGGCGGTGTCCAGGGCCACCTTCGCGGGGCTGCCCGGTCCGGCGGTGATCACGGGGACGGGTTTGTCTGCGCCCGTTGCCAATCCGAGCACCCCGCCGCTGCGGTCGGCGACGAAGACGTCACCGGTGGGGCTCACCGCCAGCCCGCGCGGTTGCTGTAATCCGGTGAACGGCAGGGTCGCCGGTTGCGAGGGGGACGCCGCGGACGGGGTGGCGGCGCCGGTGGTGGTCGCCGTGACCGGTCCCGCCTTCAGTGCCGGCCGGACGGAATCGCCGCTGCCGCAGGCGCTCACCGTCGCCGCGGCGAGGATCAGGACGGTACCCAGTACGGTCGTGGGCAGTCGGGTGCGACCGGCAGTGCGCATCGCGGCAGGTCCCCTCTGTGCGGCGGATGAGCGTCCGGTCGGCGAACAGTCCGGTGCCCCACAGCAACCGTCACCCGCGACGGTGAACGGCGCACCGGTTCTGCGGGAGTCGGCCGAAAGGCACCGGTTTACTATATCCCGGAACGGTGCTCGTGCCAGCGGCTCACCGCGGTCCGCACCGCCTCCTCGTCCTCGGTGGCGTGGCCGCCGGATGCGCCGATCACGCCGAGGATCAGCTCGCCGTCGGTCACCGGCAGCCCACCGGCATACGGGATGTAGTCGCCGCCGTGCAGATGCTGAATGCCGTCGACGATCGGGCCGGGCAGCGGCAGCGCGCCCGAGGGACGCAGGGTGAGCAGCGCGGTGCGGGCCTTGGCGACCGCGATCCGGCTCGTCATCGGCATGCCCCCGTCTGCCCGGCGGAGCGTGACCACGGCGCCGGTGACATCCAGAACGGCCACCGCCAGCGGCGGAAAGCCCTGCTCCGCAGCAACATTCAGCGCGGCCGCCACCAGGTGATCGGCATCGGCGAGGGACAGTCCGGGCAGCCGGGGGGTTTCGGTCATGCCACCGAAATTAGACCCCGGGCGGCCACACGGTGCTCAGCACCCGCTCGGGCCAATCGTCGGGGATGCCCGCGAGGGTGACGTAGCGCCCGTAGAACGAGCCGATGAGCATACTGCCGAGCGCGTCGAGGTCGGCGGAGCCGGGCAGCCCGGCGCCGGCCAGGGCCTGCCGCAGCAGTGCTCGCCGCGGCTCGACGAGGCGAGTCTTGAACAGCTGCAACAGTTCCGGGTGGCGTTCCTCCTCGGCGAGCAGTGAGCCGAGAATGGCCATCGCGGGGATGGCACGCAGATTGTCGTGGAAGTTCGTCAGGATCGCCAGGGCGTGGGCGCGCGGGGTCGCCGCATCGGCGGGCGGTTCCTCGACCCGCAGCGAATCGACCACGGCGGCAACCAGTTCGGCCTTGTTCCGATACCGGCGCCGGAGGCTGGGAGTGGTGGTTCCCGCCGCGGCCGCCACGGATTCCAATGACATGCGGGCGTAGCCGAGTTCGCCGAGCTGGCGACCGGCAGCCGACAAGATCGCCCGGTCCAGGGCCGGATTCCGGGGCCGGCCGGCCTTCGCTTGCGGAGTGCTCATTATATTGCGATAGTACATCGGAACGTAATCCACGAGGAGGGGTCCCATGCCGGAGTCGTTGCCCGAGAACGCGGTTGTCCGAGTGTCCCGCGTCACCTTCGACCCGGACCTGTACGACGAGGTCACCGTCGTGGACGGGAAGACCGCACAGTATCTGATCCCGGCCATTCAGCAGTTGCCCGGTTTGCTGCACTGGTTCGCGGGTGTCTCGGCGGAGGGCTCGTTCGTGCAGATCAGCGTCTGGGACTCCGAAGAGCATGCGGTGCAGATGGATCGGCTGACGGAGATGGCCGTCATCGCGCGCGGGGAGTTCCGGGAGGTCGGCGTGGAGTTCACCCCGGAGCACGCGTCGATCGTGAACTACCCGATCACCTGGACCATCTGATCGGCGGTTCCCGGGTCAGGGCCGTTTCAGGCTGCCGACGCTCAGTGAACCGCGTGCGGTGACCGGCGAATTCCCTTCCGCCACACGGACATAGGTCTCGGGGTCCTTGTCGACGGGGCGGACGCCGGCATGGTTGCGCGCCTCGAAGGCGGCGAAGGCGACGGCCAGTCGATGGCGGTGCGCGAGTCCGGTGAGGCGGCGGATGTCGGTGAGACCCTCGCGTTCCTCCTCGGCCATGTGGTCGCTGTTGGCCAGGTTCGCCGCGGTGACGGCCGCGTACCAGTCGTCGGTGCCGACCCGGTGCCGCGCCACCTCTGTGATCGCGTCCCGGATCTCGTTGTGATCGTGGATCGCGTCGAGCGTCTCGTCTTCCACGCCGGCCGTGCGCCGGGCGGCGATCCCGGCCTGCAGCAGCGCGGGGTAGAAGACGTCCTCCTCGGCCTGCGCGTGCAGTTCGAGGAAGGACGCCAGCCGGTCCCAGATCGCGGCGAGCACACCGGTGTCGGCGCGATCGATCTCCTCCAGGATCGCGAACAGCCGGCGCTGCTCGTGATGGTCGTCGAGGATCAACTGGGCGATGTCCACATTTCCTCCCTGGTACCGCACGTCCGATCACGGTGAACCGCCGACAACATACCGCCGCGACACACCCGCGCCCGGCGAGCCGCGCCGACCGCCTCAGTCCACGGCGGTCCACACGGTCAGCGCGGTCAGCACCGGGAGGTACAACAGACCGGTGACCGTCCCGGCCGCGGCCAGCCGCTCACCGAGCCGGGACGCCGCGGCGGATTCGCTGAGAATCGGGCTGAGCGGCCCGTTGTCGCCACCGTCCGGGAAGGTCAGCGCGGCGGTGAGCAGCAGCAGGTCGGCCACCACCAGCAGCGGCCGGGCCGCGGGCGGCGCCAGGAAACCGTCCGCCACCAGCGGCGCCAGCAGGACCACGGGCAGCAGTCCCAGCGTGAACAGCAACCCCATGAACAGCAACCATCCCGCCGCGCGCAGTCGCGCCACGATCACTACCGCGACCACCGCGACCTGCACCCATCCCATGACGACCATGGTCTCAGTGGATACGCGCCTCGTCGACCGTGACGCAGCGGCCGCTGAGATGGTCGGCCGCGCCGAGCGCCACATCGACAGCGCACGGGCGGATTCGCCGAGCGGGGTGAGTCCGCCGGTGTCGCGGGCCTGTTCGGCCCGTTCCAGGATTCCGTCCGCCCAGACGTCCCCGGTGCGGCCGCGCTCGAAATGGGCACGGGTGATGCCGATGTCGACCAGGCCGGGATCGAAAGCGACCGTGATGATTCCGGAGCCGCGAGGTTCGCGGTCAATGAGATCGTCGCGGCCTTGGACACCGAGTACGCCGAGGCGTGCGGCCGGCGCAACCGGCCCGCGCGGCTGACGATGTTGATCACGCGGCCGTGGCCCGCCATCCGGGGGAGGACGGCGCGGGTCGCGAGCAGCGTGCCGCGCAGGTTCACCTCCATCGTGCGCCACCATTCGTCCTCGTCGACCTACCATGACTTGCCCAGCGGGCCCGCCAGACCCGTGTTGCGGGCGATGATCGTGGGCGCGGAGGCGGCCAGTCCGGCGGGATCGAGGACATCGGCGACCGCGTGGTCGGCGGTCCCGCTCGCGTCCCGGATGCGTTTCACGGTGTCCAGCAGCGTCGCCTCGTCGCGGCCCAGGACCCACACCGTGGCGCCGGCCGCGGCGAGCGCGGCGGCCGGCGCCCGGCCCGGCCCCCGGCCGCCGCCGGTGATCAGCACCCGAATCGGCTGCGGCAATTGCGGTTTGCCGGTCGAGGACCGCGGAATCTCCGGCACCCGCTCGATCATCCGGATCCGCTGGGCCGGGGCGACGCGGTCGCTCACGAACCGCACGATCTCGGCGAGCGGCATATCGCCGTCGAGGACGACATGCGCCCTGGGCAGTTCCCCGGCGATCGGATCCGGGACCCCGGACACCACGGCCGCGCGCACGGCGGGGTGGGTGACCAGCACCTCCTCGAGGACGGCCGGGAAGACCTGGTGGCCCTTGTACTTGATCATCGCCCTTGATCCGGCCCACGATCCGGACGAATCCCTCGTCGTCGCGCACGATCAGATCACCAACAGCGTGCCGCCGGCCCGCAGCACCGGATTCAGCGCCGTCTGCATCCCGTAGATGTGCCGCAGCGGCGGCACCACCGCGACTGTCGTTCCCGGCGCGATGCGATGGATCGCGTGGATCTGGGCCAAATTCGCGACCGGATTGTGGTGGGTCACCGTGACCCGCTTGGGAATTCCGGCGCTGCCGCTCGAGGACAGCACCACCGCGCGCCGGTCGCCGCCGGCCACCGGTCCGGGATCACCCGCCGTGCGCAGCGCCTCGTCCCACGCGATGCCGCCGCGCGGGTCGGCACCGATGACGATCGTATGTGCCGGTGGCACAGCCGAATCCGGGATGCCCAGCGCGGATTCGGTGACCAGCGCCGCGGCGTCGCCGAGGACCGCCGTCCACCGGTGCGGATCGCGGGGATCCAGCGGCAGCACCACCGCACCCGCGGCGAGGATGCCGTGGTACGTGACCACGCGATGCTGTTCTCGGTGAGCACCCCCACGGTGTGCCCGGCCGCGCCGAACGCGCGCAGCCGGGTGGCCAGCCCGCGTACGGCGGCGGCGAGTTCACCGTAGGTCAGTGCGCGCCGCGGGCCGCGGGTGTAGTCCACGACGGCGACCGCGCCGGGATCCGGCGGCGACCCGAAGACGTAGTCGCCCAGCGCGATCGGGCCGGGATCGGTGAACCGGTACATCGTCGACTCCTACGGTCGGATCAGGACCTTGGCGGCCCGGCGATCGGCCATCAGGCGGTAGCCCCGGTCCGCCTCGGCCAGCGGTACCGTCGCCTCGAACACCGGCCCCGGATCCAGCCGGCCGGCCACGATCTCGGCGAGCAGGGTGGGCAGATACCGGCGGGCGGGGGTCAGGCCGCCGCTGACCGTGATGTTGCGGAGGAAGCAGCCCATCAGATCGATCCCGCCGTGCGGGCCGCCGACCAGGCTGACGACCCCGCCGTCGGCGCACACGGCGACCACCCGGGGTACGGCCCGGCCGGGTCCGGCGCCGGCGTGGTGACCGGTGGCCACCACGTCGGCGAGGGTGAGCACGGCCGGGATCCGCTCGTCGCCCGCACCAGCGTGCCGTCGGCGAACGGCACCCGCACCGCCTCGGCCTGCGCGCCGCCCGCGGCGACGGACCACATCCCGCCGGCGCGGCAGGAGGTGGGCACGCCGCGCACGCAGTGCACGCACACGCCGTCGGCGTACATGAACGGCGCCACCACCACGTCGCCGCGGCGCACCGTCACCACATCGTCGCCCAGATCGTCCACCACGCCGACGAATTCGTGACCACACGCCGGTCCCGGCACCGGACCCGGCCGACCGGCGTACGCGCGCAGATCGGTACCGCAGATACCGGCGGCGATCACGCGGACGACGGCGTCGGTCGGCGCTTCCAGTGCGGCATCGGGCACTTCACCGACGGTGATCGCGCCGGGGGCGTCCAACAGTACTGCTCTCATTCGCTTTCCTTCGCAGAGTGCTTGCGGGCCAAGGTGATTCCATCGGCGACCGGCAGCAGCACGGATTCCACCCGGGGGTCGGCGCGGACGTGATCGTTGAATTGCCGAATGGCGGCGGCATTTCCGGTCGCATCCGGCGACACCGCCGCACCGGCGTAGAGGACGTTGTCGGCGATCAGCAGACCGCCGGGCCGCACCCGCGGCACCAGCATCTCCCAGTAGCCGATGTAGCCGACCTTGTCCGCGTCGATGAACACCAGATCCGCGAACGGCTCGTCGGGCAGCGCGCCCAGGGTTACGGCGGCGGGGCCGATCAGCCGGCGGATCCGGTCGTCGACACCCGCGTCGCGCCAGGCCCGGTCGGCGATCGCGGACCAGCGATCGCTGATGTCGCAGGTGATCACCGAACCGTCGGGGCCCACCCCCTCGGCGAGGGCCAGCGTCGAATAGCCGGTGAAGGTGCCGACCTCGATCACGGTCCGGGCGTCGAGCAGGCGTGCGAGCAGGGTCAGCAGCACGCCCTGCTCCGGCGGGATCTGCATCTCGGCCGGCCCGCCGAGCGCGGTGGTCTCCTCGATGAGCCGGCGCTGCACCGCCGTCGGCGGGCCCGCCTGCGCGCGCACGTAGGCGGTGAGCTCCGGGGTCACGGTCAGGGTCTTGTCCGAATAGGGCTGGGGCGCTTCAGAAGTGGTCACGGTCACCGTTTTCCGTCGAGGAGCAGCGGCTCGCCGAGCCGCAGCGGCGTGGCGATGTGGTCGGCCGCGGCGGGGAGGAATTCCCGGATCGCGGCGTGTTCGTATTCGGCATATATCGGCAGCGCCGCGAGATCGGCGAGCACCGCCTCGGTGCGCGTGCGCAGCTGCGCGGCGAAGCCGTGCCGGCAGACCGGGTGGCGGCCGGTGCGGAAGAAGGCGTCGACGGTGTCGCTGTCGGCGGCCGTGGGCTGTTCGCGCAGACTCCGGCCGGAGTCCTGCAACAACGAACGACCCTCCGGCACGAGCCGCGCCGCCACCCGGATGTGCACCTGCCGGTTGAACCGGATCGCGGTCCACAGCGGCGAATTCGGCGCCACGGTCAGCCGGGACTGCAACTCGCGGACGCGGTTGAAGTCCCGGGCCCAGGTGCCGCTCATCCCGGGGTCGGTGCCATCATGCCGCACGCTCCACATCGACGACGGCCTCGACCACGTCGGCGGCCGCGCGGATGTCCGCGTCCAGCGCGCGGTCCACGTCGATCGGCGCAATCCGCTACCCACATCCGCCACAGCGGCCGGTCGTGGGCCGGCGGCGTGGGCATCAACTCCCGAATCGCCGTGGCGCGCACCGGCACATCGAGCAACCCGATGTGCTGCTCGATGTCGAAGTGCGGATCCGGCTCCCACGCGGGCTCATCGGTGAGGCGATGGGTGAGCGCGGGCACCGCGGCGAGCCGGCTCGCGACCTGCTCCCGCACCTCGCTCAGCGCCGGTGCCGTTCCGCCGCAACGGAGCAGCACACCGAAGTACACATCGCCGGGATCCGGGGCCACCCGCTCCATGGCCAGAAAGGTGTGGGTGAGCAGATCGGGCGCGGCTGGACTGGGCAGCGACATGGACTTCCTCGGAAGCGATCGAGCGATGAGACAACTGCGCGGAGGCCGGTGCACCGAGTCCGAACGGAGATCGAAACACCGGTTCCGAGCACGGACTCTGGCACGGCCCCCGACCCCGCGCAACTTTCGCGCGACCTCCCGCCGAGGCCGGCGACGAAACTTCACGCAACGGCAACCGGACATCCGCGACAGTTCAGCCAACCGTCAACAGCGAGAAAGCCTTTCGCTCCTTCGGGCAGGGCCGCGTTGTGCGCGGGCGCGCCGCGGCCACCACCCTGTCGGCGGGGACACGCGCGGCAGGAGCGACCCCGGATCGCGACCACGAGACCGCGGTGACCTCGAATGCACTCGCGGGCAATTCCGTTGAGAATTCGCCGCGCCACGACACGCCCGAATCGGTGCCGTTCGGAATTCGAGTACGGCCGATTTCGGTAACGCCGACCCGCCGCGATCGGTAGCGTGACGACTGCCGGCCACCCGCGCGGCTGCCGGCAACGTCCTCGGTTCCGCCCGAGTGCGACCGCAGCCCCTGCGAGAGGATCGGCATGACAACAGATGTCATCACGTGCCGCGGTACGGCCGAGCCGGCCGACGGGACGAGCAACCTGCTCTCCTATGTCACCGCCGACCTGGACCCGGTGGCCTATGCGCTCATCGGCGATCTGCCCTATCCGGCCTCGGTGGGACCGATCGGCCCCGACGGGAATCCGCTCGGTCCGTCGGAGGACGAATCGGTTCGCGAGGGCGTCGCGAATCTCGCGCAGATGATCCGGTCGGCGTCGAATGTCGTAGGCCTGCTGGGCTACTCACTCGGCGCCGAGGTGATCACCCGGTTCGCGGAGGCCCGCTCCCACGGCGAATATCGGGACTGCGAAGTGGCGTGGACCGCATGTGTCGCCAACCCGCTGCGGCGCGAAGGTGATTCGATGGATCCGAATCCACGGGGCTTCGGTATCAACGGCCGGGTGTCGTTCGATCCGCCGTATCCGCATGTCGAGTGCGCGAACCCGCTCGACGTGATCACCTCCTGCCCGGCGGATTCCCCATTGCGGAACCTGGCCGACGCCACGAGTGCGTTCTCCTTCGCCGAACTCGGCGGCTGGACCGAGGATCTGGTGGCGCGGCTGCGTGACGGCCGGTGGCAGCCGGGGGATCCGGCGTGGTGGCTGCACCCGATCCGGACCTGGCAGCGCTACGAGACCGCCGCCGGCGACGTGCTGGGATACCTGACCGGCCAGCACAACACCGTGTACATCACCGGCGGTTACCTGTCGCGCCTGGCCGCCGTCCTGAACGACCACGCGCCGCGGTGACGGCGGCGCCCCGGGATCTCACGCCGGGTCCGGCGGTGCGGGTAGGTTCTGATCATGGGCAACCCACGATTCGTCATCTACGGTGCGGGCGCGGTCGGCGGCGGGCTCGGCGCGCTCCTGACCCGCGCCGGTCACGAGGTGGTCCTGATCGCACGCGGGCCGCATCTGGACGCGCTGCGTTCCGGTGGCCTGCGGCTGATCACACCCGAAGGCGCCGAGACGATTCCGGTCACGGCGGTCGCCTCGCCCCGTGAATTGTCGCTGTCCGCGGACGATGTCGTATTCCTGACGATGAAGAGCAACGACACCGAGCCGGCGCTGAGCGAACTGGAAGCGGTCGCCGACCCGGACACCGCACTGGTCTGCGCCCAGAACGGCGTGGCCAACGAACGGGCCGCGCTGCGCCGGTTCTCGAACGTGTACGGCATGTGGACGATGTTCCCCGTCGTCCACCTGGAGCCGGGTGTCGTGCAACTGCGCAGCCGGCCCGTACCGGCGGTGCTCGATATCGGCCGATATCCCGGCGGAGTCGACGAGAGCGCCGAAACGATCGCCGCCGCAATCGAATCGGCCGGTTGCCGCTCCGTGCCGCGGCCGGACATCATGCGCTGGAAATACGCCAAACTACTGAGGAATCTGGTCAACGCCGTCGACGCGATCGCCGAGCCCGGCCCCACCGCGACGGAGATCATCGATCGGTTGCGGGTTGAAGGGCAGCAGGTCCTCGACGCGGCCGGTATCGAATACACCGGCGACGAGGAACAACAATTGCGGGTCGGTGAATTCCTGCGGCAGACCGATCCGGTCGAAGGGGCCGGGATCGCGGGCAGTTCGTCGTGGCAGAGCGTGGCCCGTGGCACCGGGCGCATCGAATCCGACTATCTCAACGGGGAAATCGCGCTGCTGGGCCGACTGCACGGGGTGCCCGCACCGGTCAACGAATTCGTGCGGCGGACCGCGAACGCGCACGTGCGCGCCGGTCGCCCTCCGAACTCGTTGTCCGGCAAGGATCTACGCGCCGGCTACGAAGCCGCCCGCCGCGGCTCGACGCTCCGGCCGGAGCGGTGACGGTGGGGTCGAACAGCCGAACCGGGGCTGCCACCCGCTGATCGGCGGTACACCGGACCGCCGGGTATGCGAACATATGTTCTATGACTGCGGTGCCGGATGCGACGGGTGCGGGGATCCTGCATGCCGATCTGGATTCGTTCTACGCGTCGGTCGAGCAGCGCGACGATCCGCGGTTGCGGGGCCGGCCGGTGATCGTGGGGGGCGGGGTCGTGCTGGCGGCCAGTTACGAGGCCAAGGCGTTCGGGGTGCGAACGCCGATGAACGCGCGGCAGGCACGGCAGCTGTGCCCGCAGGCGATCGTCGTGCCGCCCCGGATGTCCGCGTACGCACGCGCCAGCAAGGCGGTGTTCGAGATCTTCCGCGACACCACACCCGAGGTCGAGGGACTGTCGATCGACGAGGCCTTCCTGGATGTGCGCGGCCTGCGGCGCATCGACGGCACACCGGAGCAGATCGCGGCGCACCTGCGGGAGCGGGTGCGCCGCGAGGCGGGACTGCCCATCTCGGTGGGGGTGGCCCGCACCAAGTTCCTCGCGAAGGTTGCCAGCGCGGTCGCGAAACCCGATGGGCTGCTGATGGTTTCACCCGGCGAAGAGCTGGACTTCCTGCATCCGCTGCCGGTGGAACGGCTCTGGGGCGTCGGTGCGGTCACGGCCGCGACGCTGCACGAGTACGGCATCACCCGCATCGGGGAACTCGCCGCGCTGGGTGAGCGGCCGCTGATGTCGATGCTGGGGCCGGGTGCGGGGCGGCATCTGTACGCGCTGTCCTGGGCCCGGGACCCGCGCCGGGTCGATACCGGCCGCCGGCGGCGGTCGATCGGCGCACAACGCGCCCTGGGACAGCGTCCACGCTCGGCCGACGAGATCGATGCCTATCTGGCCGGACTGAGCGACCGTCTCGGCCACCGGTTGCGCGCCGCCGGACGGCTGTGCCGAACGGTGGTGCTGCGCTTGCGATTCGGTGATTTCACCCGGGCCACCCGATCGCACACATTACTGGAGGCCACCGACGGCGGGGCGATCCTGCTGCGCACCGCCCGCGCGCTGCTGTCCGCCGCGATGCCCCTGATCCGCGACCGCGGGCTGACCCTGATCGGCCTGTCGCTGACCAATCTCGACGATGCCACCGCCGTCCAACTGGCCCTGCCACTCGGGCCGCGGCCCGAGGCCACCCTCGATGCCACGCTGGACCGGTTGCGGGACCGCTTCGGCGCGGGCACCGTCACCCGGGCCGTGCTGCTGGGGCGCGGCGAGGGACTGTCGGTGCCGATCCTGCCGGACTGAGCGGAGTCCGGGCGCTGGTCAGACGATGGATCCGGAGCCCATGACGGCGATGTTCAACATCTCCTGGGTGCCCTCGGGCGTCTCGTAGGCCGACTGCCGGCGTGGCGGCGCGGTCGTGGTGGGGGTGGTCCCGGGCGCGGCGTGCTCGTCCTGCTGCTGCACCACCGCACCCGGACTCTGCGAGCCGGTCGCCACATCGTCGGGCGTCGCCGACGCCGTACCCGACAAGCCGGCCACCACCACGCCGGCGACCATCACACCGAGGACACTGGTCTTCATCCGCACGGGAAAACTCCTTCGAATTCTGTTGGGACACACACCAACAGCTACGAAGCCGGGTTACACACCACCGGTACGGAACTCGCGATCGGCCGGAACCGTCAGCGGGGGAGCAGGCCCCGGGCGACCAGATCGTCGAAGAGGATCCGGTCCACCGGCGGGACCCGGTCACGGTCCGCGTAACCGAACCAGGCGATCTCGTCGATCTCACTACTGGGGGCGAGGGTTCCCGCGAATTCGGCTGTGTAACAAGCCATCCGGACCAGCACGCCGGGTTCGCCGGGTACATCCGCGTCGTAGGTGCCGACGTGGGCGACCGTGCCCGGCAGCAACGCGACGGTCAGCTCCTCGTCGATCTCGCGCAGCAGCGTCTGCAGATCCGACTCGCCGGGCTCGCGCTTACCGCCCGGGATGTAGAACACATCCTTGCCGCGCGGCCGGGCGCACAGGATGCGGCCCTCCTCGATGAGCACCCAGGCCACGGTGTCGATGAGCCGCTCCACGGGTTCGCTGCGCATCCGGGCAGACTACCGTCCGGCGGAATTCCCCTCCGGTTGCCCCACATCACGACCGCCCGATGCGACGATGCGTCCATGAGTTCCGATATTCGGCTGTCGTCCCCCGCCGGGCGCTGGGTGCTGCTCGCCACCGTCCTGGGATCCGGGATGGCCCTGGTGGATTCCACCGTCGTCAACGTCGCCCTGCCGCGCATCGGCGCCGAATTCGGTGCGTCGATGGCCGGGTTGCAGTGGACGGTGAACGCCTACACGCTCACCCTCGCCGGATTCGTCCTGCTCGGCGGATCGCTCGGCGACCGGTTCGGGCGGCGGCGGGTGTTCCTGATCGGGGTGGTGTGGTTCGCCCTGGCCTCCGCGTTGTGCGCTGCGGCACAAGACATTCCGATGCTGATCGCGGCGCGCGCACTGCAGGGTGTGGGTGGTGCGCTGCTGACGCCGGGGGCGCTGGCGATCATTCAGGCATCGTTCACGCCGGACGACCGGCCCCGCGCGGTGGGTGCGTGGTCCGGGCTCGGTGGTATCGCGGGTGCGGCGGGCCCCTTCCTGGGCGGCTGGCTGGTCGGCGTGGCCGGGTGGCGCTGGGTCTTCCTGCTGAATCTGCCGCTGGCCGTGCTGGTGATCGCCGTCACCGCCCGCCACGTACCGGAGACCTCCGACGAGAGTGCCCACGGCCGCTTCGACGTGCTCGGCGCGGTCCTCGCGGCGGCGGCCCTGGCCGGGATCACCTACGCCCTGACCGAGGCGCCGACCCATACCGCCAACCGCGCGCTGGTGATCCTCGCGGCGGTGGCCGGGATCGCGGCGGCGGTGTGGTTCGTCCTGGTCGAACGACGACGCTCACACGCCACCACCGGACCCCAGCCGATGCTGCCGGCCCAGGTGTTCCGATCGCGGCAGTTCACCGCCGTGAACGCGGTGACCTTCGTGGTCTACGGCGCGATGGGCGTGGTGTTCTTCCTGCTGCCCCTCACCCTCCAGGTGGTGTCGGGCTTCTCGCCGATCCTCGCGGGTGCGGCGATGTTGCCGGTCACCGTCGTCATGCTGCTGCTGTCCTCACCCGCCGGCGGCCTGGCCCAGCGGATCGGCCCGCGCATCCCGATGACCGTCGGCCTGGCGGTCGCCGCGGCGGGCATGCTGCTGATGCTGCGCGTCGGCCGCACCTCGACCTACCCGGGCACGGTCCTACCGGCGGTACTGGTGTTCGGCCTGGGCCTCGCCGCGATGGTGGCGCCCCTGACCGCCACCGTGCTGGCCTCCGCCGACCCGCAACACGCGGGCATCGCCAGCGGCGTGAACAACGCCGTCGCCCGCGCCGCCGGCCTCCTGGGTGTGGCCGCCATCCCGCCCCTGGCCGGCCTCGCCGGCGAAGCCTACACCGACCCAGCGCTTTTCGCGTCCGGCTTCCACCGGGCGATCGTGGTCTGCGCGGTGACCATGCTGGCCGGCGCCGCCCTCACCGTACTGACCGTCTCCGACGACACCCTGCGTACGGCCCCGGAAAGCGCCGCGCCGCAATGCCGGACCCACTGCGCGATCGCCGCCCCACCACTGGACCGGGTACCCGCGCAGGATCGCGGGGATTCGGGAGGTGCGTCGCCCTCCCGGCCCTGAGGACCGCACCGTTCACTTCGGTTCGCGCGCAACATGTTCGCTTGCGATGGTGGGTGCGTCGGCGTCCCGTATCTCGCGGTCGGTCGAGTCGTTCCGGCGAGCCGGTAGGGTCGGAGTGATGGAGTGGAGTTTCCGGTCGGCGGAGGAGCAGCGGGCCGCGCTACGGGGTGGTGCGGTGAGCTCGGTGGAGCTGACCGAGGAGGCGATCGCCCGGATCGAGCGGGACGACAAGGCGATCAACGCGATCTGTGTCCCGGACTTCGATCGTGCGCGGGCCGCGGCACGGGATGCCGACGCGGCCTACGCGCGCGGCGAGGACCGGCCGTTGCTCGGAATCCCGGTGACGGTCAAGGAGTCCTACAACGTCGCTGGACTGCCCACGACCTGGGGGATGCCGCAGTACGCGAACCATCTGCCCGCCGAGGACGCGCTGGCGGTGTCGCGGATCAAGGCCGCGGGGGCGGTGATTCTCGGTAAGACCAACGTGCCGTTCATGTTGCAGGACTGGCAGAGTTACAACGAGATCTACGGCACCACCAACAATCCGTGGGATCACGAGCGCACCTCGGGCGGTTCCTCCGGCGGCTCGGCGGCGGCGCTGGCGTCGGGATTCGGCGCGCTGTCGCTCGGCTCCGATCTCGCCGGCTCCCTGCGTAATCCGGCGCATTTCTGCGGCGTCTATGCGCACAAGCCGACCCTCGGACTGGTCCCGGCCCGGGGGATGGTGCCGCCGCCCGCACCGGCGTTGCCGGTCGAGGGCGACCTCGCCGTGTGCGGTCCGATGGCGCGCACCGCGCGCGACCTCGCGCTGCTGCTGGACGTGATGGCCGGACCGGACCCGCTGACCCACGGCATCGCCTACGACCTGAGGCTGCCGCCCGCCCGGCACGAGCGGCTGGCCGACTTCCGGGTCCTGATCATCGACGAACATCCGCTCATGGCAACCGGTTCCGCGGTGCGGGCCGGGGTGAACCGGGTCGCCGAGGCGCTCGCCGCAGGTGGGGCGCACGTCGAGCGGCACAGCCCGCTGCTGCCCGATCTGACCGAAACCACGATCCTGTACGGGCGATTGATGATGTCCAACGTCGGCGCGCGCATCCCCGCCGAGGCGTACGAGCAGGTGCGGACCCTCACCGCCGGCCTCGCGGCCGACGATCCGAGCCTCGATGCCGCGCGGCTGCGGGGCATGGTCACGAGCCATCGCGACTGGATCGCGGCGGATATCCAGCGGGAACTGCACCGCCACCGCTGGCGGCAGCTCTTCACCGAGTTCGACGTCGTGGTGTGCCCGATCACGTCTATTCCCGCGTTCCCGCACGACCACAACCCCGACCGCGGAGCACAACGGCTCGACATCGACGGCGTCGAATACCCCTACATGGACCAGATCGTCTGGGCCGCACCGGCAACCATGTCCGGCCTCCCCGCCACCGCCGTACCCACGGGCCCGTCGCCCGAGGGGCTCCCGGTCGGCGTGCAGCTCATCGGCCCGCGATTCGAGGACCGCACTCCACTGCGCCTGGCCGAACTCCTCGAGCAGCAACTCGGCGGCTTCCGGGCCCCGGGCACCGCGGTCGGCGACGAATCGCCGACAGTGCGCCCACCACAGCGGAATTCGACGCCTGCCTCCGGCACATGACAAGCCTCGGCCGGGCCGCGATCGCACGATCCGCCCGCTTGACCCTGACGCTGCGTCGGGGTTGCACCCTTGGCTCATGACGAACAACACCGCCTCCGCGACTCGGCCCGCTCCGCCGGTCGGGAGGCTCCAGAAGGTCGACGGCCGACGCATTTTCGTACATCGGCTGGGCACCGGCGGGCCGCCGGTCGTGTTCCTGCCGGGTGCGGGCGCGGTCGGTCTGGACTATTTCGCTGTGCAGCAGAAGGTTTCACAGTTCTGCACCGCGGTGGTGTACGACCGTGGCGGCACCGGATACAGCGATCCGGTCCCGCTGCCACGCACCGCCGCCGCGGTCGCGACCGAACTGCACGAGGTGCTGCACGCCCAGAACCTCACCGCCCCATACGTTCTGGTCGCGCATTCGCTCGGCGGCGCCTACGCGCACCGGTTCACCCAGCTGTACCCCGGGGAGGTGGCGGGGCTGGTCTGGCTGGACGGCTTCCACCGCGACTGGGCCGATTTCCAGCCCGCTGCGGCGAATTCGACGGACCGGCAGCCGGCACCCGATCCCGGCCGGATGCGCCCGGCCCTGCGCGCGATGTTCACCGAACTGGTGGCCGACTATCCGGAACACCTGCGGCAGCCGCTGATCGACGCCCACACCGGCGACGAGTGGCTCCGCGCCGGCATCGCCGAGCGGCGCAGCCTCACGGCACTCGCCGACGAATTGCGCGCCGGGCCCGACCTTCCCGACGTACCGGTGGTGGCGCTCACCACCGAGGGCACCGACCCCGGCCCGCAGGCATCCATTCCGGAGGAGACCATGCGCGCGGTGCACCAGGGTATGCGGAAAATGGCTGCGGCCGTGGTGAGTACGGTGTCGTCCGGGGAACACCGCGTCGTCTCCGACGCCGGCCATCACGGATTGTGCTTCACCCGCCCGGATATCGTGGTCCGGGCGATCCGTGACGTCGTCGACCGGGCGGATCGCGCCTAGACTGGGCCGGGCCATATTTCCCGAGGTCCGGAGGCCGACGGTGCTCACGATCGGGCAACTCGCTGCGACCGCCCGGGTGACCGTGCGCACCGTCCGCCATTACCACCAGGTCGGCCTGCTACCCGAGCCCGAGCGTGACAGCTCCGGATACCGCCGCTACGGTGCGCAGGCGGCGGTGGATCTGGTCCGGATCAGGACTCTCGCCGAAGCCGGTGTGCCACTGGCCCGCATCGACGCACTGCTGCACGCTCAACCGGACGAATTCGCGGCCGCCGTCGCCGATATCGACATCGCGCTGCGGGCCGAGATCGACCGGCTCATCGAAAACCGCCGCCGCATAGCCGAATTGGCGAGCGGCGAGGAGCTCGTGCTGCCTCCCGAGATGGTCGCCGTGCTGGACCGGTTGCGCGGTCTCGGCGTCAGCGAACGGACGGTCCGGCTCGAGCGCGACTGGGCGATCCTGCTGCGGGCCTCGGACCCGCACGCGGTGCCGCAGTGGATCCGGGACAAGAGCACCGGCTTCGACGACCCCGAGAAGATGCGCCTGTACCTGGCCTGTGATCGCTCGGTCGACTGGGATCCGCACGATCCGCGGGTGGATCGGCTCATCGACGACCTGGAAACCTGGGAGATCGAACGCGAGGGCCACGGCAGCCGCCCTGAGCACCCGACACCCACCTTCGCCTTGATCGTCGGGGAATCACCGGCGTGGCAGCGCATCCTGGAGTCGCTCGCCCACCGCGCCGAGCGGCGCGGGACCGCCGGGCACGAGAACTGATCACACTCGGCGCGAGTCACTTCGATTGAGCGGCAAGCCCTTCCGGCGCCGGGATATCGTCCTCCGGCAGGCGTGTGGGGGCCGCGATCCCGTAGCGGGTGACGGCGAAGGCGCCAAGCAGGGCC
Source organism: Nocardia sp. BMG111209 (assembly GCF_000381925.1). Classification (NCBI taxonomy): domain Bacteria; kingdom Bacillati; phylum Actinomycetota; class Actinomycetes; order Mycobacteriales; family Nocardiaceae; genus Nocardia; species Nocardia sp. BMG111209. The sequence goes on along the minus strand of NZ_KB907307.1, from coordinate 1,491,215 downwards.
ACGCATGCCGCGACCGCGAGCGTGTGCACCCCGGCGAGGAAGTGCAGGCCGGTCGGGGCGCCGGCCACCGCGCCGAAGATCGCGACGCCACTGGCCGTGCCGATCTGCCGCGCGGTGTTCGAGACACCGGTCGCCAGTCCGGATCGGCCTGCCGGGGTCGCCTGTACCACGGCAGCCACCACCGCGGCCGTGATCAGTCCGGCGCCGCAGCCGAGCAACGTGAAACCGCCCAGCAGCCAGCCGAATCCGGCCGTGCGGGACAGGCCCGTCAACATGAGGGCCCCGATCGCGCCGGATACGCATCCGACGCTCACCACGCCGCGCGCACCCCAGCGGGCCGTGCAGCGGCCCGCGACCGGCGCGAGGGCCACCAGCGGAATCGCCAACGGCAGCACCGTCATTCCCGCGCGCACCGGCGACAGTCCCCGGACGTCCTGTAGATACAGCGTGCCGACGAACAGGATGCCGTTGAAGATCAGGTTGCCGGTCAGCGCGACCGCGTTCGGGCTCAGGAAGGCTTTGCGGCGCAACAGATCCAGCGGCAGTATCGGATTCTCGCTGCGGTTCGCGGACCAGCCGGCGGCGAGCAGCGCCACGACGGTGAGGGTTCCGGTGGCCGCGAGCGTGATCGGGCCGGCGCCGTGGCCCGCCGCGATGACGGTGAACACCAGCCCGCTCAGTCCCGCCACGAATCCGGTCAGGCCGAGCAGATCGAGGCGTCCGCTGCGGTCGCCCGGCCGGTCCGGCACCGTCCACAGTGACGCGGCGATGGCGACGGCCGTCAGTGGCACGTTGATCCAGAAGACCGGTCGCCAGCCGAACCAGCCGATGAGGAATCCGCCCACGAGCGGCCCGGCCGGTAGCGCCAGGGAGGAGAAGGCCGCCCAGGTGCCGATCGCCCGCGCCTGCTCGGAACGTTCCGGGAACACGTCGACGATGACGGCCATCGTGCTCGGCAGCAGCAGCGCGCCGCCGATGCCCTGCACCACCCGTCCGGCGATCAGGACGGAGACCGCCGGTGCGAGCGCGCAGACCAGCGACGCGGCGCCGAACAGGGCGAATCCGGCGACCAGTACCCGCCGATGACCGATCCGGTCGCCGATCGTGCCACCGGCCAGCAGCAGTCCGGCGATCGCGACCACATAGCCGTCGACCACCCATTGCAACGTCGCCACCCCCGCGTGCAGCCCGTGCGAGATGCTGGGCAGCGCGACATTGACGATGGTGACATCGAGCAGAACCAGGAACATGCCGGCGCACATCACCGCCAGGACGCGCTGCCGGGACGGCGATCGTGGCGAAATCGAGGAAACCATGTTCGTAGTGTTTCCCGCCGTTGTTTCGGTGTGCACCGAAACATGGCCGCACACTGCGGGTTCCGACTTGCGGAGCATCGGGATCCTGAGCTCACCGCGACATTTCGGTGGGCACCGAAGTGTCCGCGCGGCAGACTCGGAGTATGTCCGACACAACTCTGCACGGATATGCCGATATCGCCGCCGTCGGGACGCTGCTGGCCGATCCGACCCGGGCCCGGGTGCTCGCGGCGCTGGCCGACGGCCGCGCCCTGCCCGCCTCGGTGCTCGCCGCGGAGGCGGGGGTCGCGGCGTCGACGGCCAGCGAACATCTGTCACGGCTGGTCGGGGGTGGTCTGCTCGTGGTCGAACGGTCCGGCCGGCATCGCTACTACCGGCTGGCGAGTCCGGAGGTGGCGGCCGCGATCGAGGCGATGGCGGTGCTGGCGCCGGCGCCCCCGGTGCGCTCGCTGCGCCAGTCCACCCGGGCCGCCGCCCTGCGCCGGGCCCGCAGTTGCTACGACCATCTCGCGGGGCGGCTGGGTGTCGCGGTGACCGCGGCCCTGCTCGACCGGCAGGCCCTGGTCCGCACCGACGGGTACGCGGGAAACGAACGCGCGCAAGGGGATCCGATTTCGGCGCCGTTGTCCGAACATCCGTATCGGCTGGGTCCCGAGGCCGGATCGGTCTTCGCCGAGCTCGGCGTCGATCTCGCGGACGCGAATGACAGCCGACGGCCGCTGCTGCGGTTCTGTGTCGACTGGAGCGAACAGCGACACCACCTCAGCGGTGCGCTGGGTGCGGCGATCCTCACCCGGATGGAGTCGGCGGGCTGGGTCGCGCGCCAGGATTCCCGGCGCGCGCTGCGCCTGACCGAGCGCGGAGCGGACGAACTGGACCGGATCCTCGGGGTGGCGCTACCGGCCTGACCGTCAGGCCAGTTTCTCGGCCCGCTCCCGCAGTCCGGCGGTCATCCCCGCGAATCCGCGCCGCATCGCCGCCCCCAGCGAGGCGGCGACCACCGGTTGCAACCACCCGGCAAGTTCGAAGTGCGAGTGGTACCGGCAGTGGTCCGCCGAGACCGGGGTGACGGTCTGGGTGCGCAGACTGTGCAGCGCACCCAGCGGGATCGGCTTCATCGAGTAGCTGAATTCCGTTCCGGGCGTGTGGGTTCGGATGAACTCCCGCTGTTTGCGCGGCTGGGAACCGGTCAGCTGTACCAGCATGTCGATCGGCTCCCCGGGGCGCAAGGTGGTCCGGCACTCCAGCGCGAACGGATTCCACTCCCCGTACGCGCCGAAATCGGTGAGCACCTGCCACACGATCTCGGCGCTCGCCCCGATCTCGACGCTCTCATCGATCACAAAACCCATGCGGGCACAATAACTGAAACCTGTTCTATTGGACTATCGATCCGCGGACGGGCCGGGTGTGAGCATCCGGTCGATGAGCATGCGGGCGGCGCGGTCGACCCGGTCGTCGTCGCCGGTGACCAATCGGTCCTGGAGCAGGCCGCGGATGCCGGAGACCAGGACCGTGGCGGTGGATTCGGGGTCGGCTACGGTCGGGTGGAAGCGGGACAGGGTGGTGGTGAGGGCTTCGACCAGGACGTGGACGGCGTCCTCGGCGTAGCCGCGGAAGGGGCTGTCCGGAATCGAGGCGACGCCGAGGACCTGGAGGAGCACCCGGGTGCTCGAGATCCAGTCGGCGGTGGTGTTCACGCAGAACGATTCGCTCATGACCGTGCGCAGGGTCGCCAGATCCGGTATGTCCGCGAACATTCCGGCGATGTCCGGGCGCTGGGTCTCCAGCGCGGCGATCAGCATCTGCTCCTTGGTGCCGAAATAGTGGATCAGCATGCGGGAACTCGTGCCGAGGTACGCCGCGAGGGGACGTAGCGACAATTCGGTCAATCCGTATTCGCCGAGATAGCCGATGACGCCGGACAGCAGTTCGGCGCGGCGGACGTGGTCGGGGGGCCTGGGCACCTGTCGACTGTATACATGTCGCCCTACCTGCCGAAACCCGCGAGATGAGGGTTACGGATGAGCTACACTGGAAATCGCTGACCGGAACGACGAATTCGCCGTCCGCCCACTATGCGGTACCCCAAAAAAGAACTACTGCAGTGGCTGTCGCACGCCGGTCCCGCCTCGCGTTCGCCGAGTCCGATCGAATTCCCGATGCGCACTCCGGGTCGCCGCTGCCTTCCGCACTTCGCATCGAAGGAGGCCGTCATGCGGCTGGGACTGGACTATGCCGGTGGCCGCCCCGGCGGCGGCGCGATCGGCGCCGCCGGATACTCGTTCGTCGTACGTTATCTCAGCGACGGGGGGCCCGGACTACCCGGGAAACTGCTCACCCCGGCGGAGGCAGACGACCTGCGCGCCAACAACATCGACATCGTCGGCAACTGGGAGACCACGGCGACCCGGATGCTCGACGGCTACGACGCCGGCGCCCGCGACGCGCACGCCGCGCTCGGTCAGGCCCTGGCCTGCGGCGGCCGGGCGGACCGGCCGATCTATTTCTCCGCCGACTTCGATGCCACACCCGCGCAACAGGTTCCGATCGACGCCTATCTGCGCGGCGCCGGCTCGGTGCTGCAACCCGCGAATGTCGGTATCTACGGCGGATATTGGCCCGTCTCGCGGGCGTTGAACAACGGCACCGCGGCCTGGGCGTGGCAGACCGGCGCCTGGTCCGGCGGCAATATCGACACCCGGATCAACCTGTACCAGCGCATCGGGTTCGTCCGCGTCGGCGGGGTGGAATGCGATGTGAACGAGGCGCACACGAACGATTTCGGGCAATGGTCGGTAATCAGCAAGGGAGGCGAGATGCAGTTGACGGACACCCTGACCGATGCATACGGGAATCCGGTGACGGTCGGCGACATTCTGAAGTGGATCAGCTTTCATGCCGATCTCACCGTGGACGGGCTCGGCGGTCCCGGTTCGCGGACCGCCCTGCCGCCCGATCAGAAGATGACCGGCCACCCCGCACTCGGCGGCCGCACCATCGTCGGCGCGATCGCGGAGATCGGCCAGGCGCTGAAACTGCCGGGTTTCGATCCGGAGCAGGCCTGAGTCGCGCATTCCGGTGGCGGCGGGCCCGGCTCGCCGGTCCGCCGCTTGACTGTAGCGATCGTTACAGGTATCCCTGGACCGCATGACTGTAACGACTGCTTCACAAACGCGCGGTGTCGTCGTCACCGGGATGGCGGCGACCACCTCGCTGGCGGCCGATCTCGACGCGACCTGGGCCGCGCTGCTGGCCGGGCAGAGCGGAATCGGGCCGCTGGACGACGATTTCGTCGCCGCCTACGACCTGCCGGTGCGCATCGGCGGTACGTTGCGGCAGCCGCCGGGGGATCGGCTCACCCGCGTCGAGCAGCGGCGGCACTCGTTCGTGCAGCAGCTGGCGCTGGTGCTGGGCCGGGAGGTGTGGCAGCACGCGGGCGCACCCGAGGTCGACGGGGAGCGGCTGGCGGTCGCGATCGGCACCGGGCTCGGCGGCGGCGACGCCTTCGTGACCGCGGTCGACGCGATGCGCACCGGCGGCTACCGCAAGGTGCCGGCGCTGACGGTGCCGATGGTCATGCCGAACGGCCCGGCGGCGCGGGTCGGACTCGAATTCGGCGCCAAGGCAGGCGTTTACGCGCCGACCTCGGCCTGCTCGTCGGGGGCCGAGGCCGTCGCGCAGGCGTGGCGGCTGATCGCCACCGGCGAGGCCGATGTGGTGATCGCGGGCGGCGTCGAGGGCTTCATCGATGCCGTGCCGATCGCCGGCTTCGCGATGATGCGCGCGATGAGCACCCGCAACGACGAACCCGCCCGTGCCTCCCGGCCGTTCGACCGGGACCGGGACGGTTTCGTCTTCGGCGAGGCGGGTGCGCTGCTGGTGCTGGAGTCCGAGGGCTTCGCGGCCGCGCGCGGGGCCACCGTGCACGGCCGGGTGCTCGGCGCCGGGATCACCTCCGACGGCTATCACATCACCGGGTCCGAACCGGAGGGTGCGGGTGCGGCGCGGGCGATGCGGAAGGCGATCGAATCGGCGGGCCTGACCGGCACGGATATCCGGCACGTGAACGCGCACGCGACCGCCACTCGGGTGGGCGACGCGTCCGAGGCCAACGCCATCGCCGCCGTCGCCCCCACGGCCACGGTGTACGCGCCGAAGTCGGCGCTGGGGCATTCCATCGGCGCGGTCGGCGCGCTCGAGGCCATCCTCACGCTGTGCGCCCTGCGCGATCAGCAGGTCCCGCCGACCCTCAACTTCGAACACCCCGATCCCTCGGTCGAACTCGACATCGTGCACGGCGCGGCGCGGCCGCAGCGCATGGACCACGCGCTGAGCAACTCGTTCGGTTTCGGTGGGCACAACGTGGCCCTGGCCCTCGGCCGCGCCTGATCCCACGGCTCCGACCTGCGCCGGAATCACGGTGAACCCAAACCTGGTGCGGGCCGCGACGACGCGATTCGATACGGTTTCCTGAGGTAGTTGTGTCGAATCCCGAGGTTGCCGATGAGTGAAGTGTCGATCGCGTGGGTGGATGGTGCCCTGGAAACCATCGATCAGCGTGCGCTGCCGCAACAGTTGCGGCCGCTGCGGATCACCACGGTCGACCAGGTCATCGACGCCATCCAGACCCTGGCGATCCGCGGCGCCCCCGCGATCGGCGTCTCCGGCGCGTTCGGCGTGGTGATCGCCGCCCGGGCCTTCCCCGACGATCCGGCCCGGGTGCGGGCCGAGGCCGCGCGGATCGCGTCGGCCCGGCCCACCGCGGTGAATCTGGCCTGGGGAGTGCAGCGCGCGCTGACCCGACTGGACGGGGGTGCGCAGGCGGTGCTGGACGAGGCGCTGACCATGCTCGAGGAGGACGGCCGGGTCAACCGGGACGCCGCCACGCACGCCGCCGATCTGTTGCAGCGCCTGCTCCCGGATCGCCCGCTGCGGATTCTCACCCATTGCAACACCGGGCGGCTGGCCACCACCGCGTTCGGTACCGCGCTCGGCGCGCTGCGCGTACTGCACGAACGCGCGGCGCTGGAATCGGTGCTGGTCGACGAGACCCGGCCGCTGTTGCAGGGCTCCCGGCTCACCGCTTGGGAGCTGGCCGAGGCCGGCATCCCGCACCGGCTCACGATCGACTCGGCGGCCGCGTGGGCGATGGCGACCGGACAGGTCGACGCGGTGATCGTCGGGGCCGACCGGGTCACCGCCGACGGTTCGGTCGCGAACAAGATCGGTACCTACAGTCTCGCGCTGGCCGCGCATCATCACGGACTGCCGTTCGTCGTGGTGGCGCCGGAATCCACCCGCGATCCGGCCACCGCGACCGGCGGCGAGATCGTCGTCGAGCAACGGGCCGCGCACGAGATCACCCACGTGGCCGGAGTGGCGACGGCACCCGACGGCACCGCGGTGTTCAATCCGGCGTTCGACGTGACGCCGCCGGAATTGGTCACCGCCGTGGTGACCGAGAACGGTGTGGTCGGCCGGGTTCGTCCACCACGCGCCGGCAATGAGAGCGCCACACCCGGCAGCAACGGCACGTTTGCATCGAGTGCCATTGCCGAAGCGCACGATTCGGCCGGGGATCGGATCGCCGGGATCGCTCGCGAGCTCTACGCGCAGGGCTGGATGCCGGGTACGGCCGGGAATATCTCGGAGCGCGAAGGCGATACGGCCGTGGTGACCGGAAGTGGGCTGTCCAAGGGCGAACTCACCGCCGCCGATGTGGTGGGTGTACGCATCGCCGATTCCGTCGCGGTGTCCGGGACGCGGAAACCGTCCGCGGAGACCACGATTCACACGGCGGTGTACCGGGCCACCGGTGCGGCGGCGGTGGTGCACGTACACCCGCCGCATGCCACCGCGCGTTCGGCCGGCGCCGCGGAATCGTTGCGGTTCACCGGCTACGAACTCATCAAGGGTCTCGGCGCGAGCGAAACCATTGACATTCCGGTGTTCGCGAACCACCCTGACGTACCGCGTATCGGTGCCGACATCGAACGGTATCTGATCGAGCACCCCGACGCGCCGCCGGTGCTGTTCATCGCCGGCCACGGCATCACCGCGTGGGGTGCGAGCCTCGCCCAGGCCCGCGACCGCGCCGAATGCCTGGAAGCGATGTGCGAACTGGTGACGCTCACCGGCCGTCGCGAGATCTGATCCACCCGTCGTTCCCGAGGAGTATTGACCATGACGCTGCTGCAGATCATGTCCGACACCGACGCCGGTGGCGTCCGGCTGCGCACCACCGACGCCGAGGTGATCGGCGCCGAACTGTCCCGGCGCGGAATCCTTTTCGACCGCTGGCCGGCGCTGGAGAGCGTGACCGCGGCGACCACGAACGAGCAGTTGCTCGCCGACTACGCCGACCGCCTCGGCGAGCTCAACGCGGACGGCCGCTACAAGCACATCGATATCGCCCGCATCCACCCGGACGACAGCAACCCGGACTGGCCGGCCACCGCCGCGGGGGCCCGCGGCAAATTCCTCGCCGAGCACCGGCACGCCGAGGACGAGGTGCGATTCTTCGCGGCCGGCGTCGGCTGCTTCTACCTGCACCTGGGCGACGAGGTGCTGGCCACCGTCTGCTCCGCGGGCGATCTGGTCTCGGTGCCCGCGGGCACCCGGCACTGGTTCGACATGGGTACCCGGCCGGAGTTCGTGGCCGTCCGCTTCTTCGAGGAGGAGGACGGCTGGATCGGGGACTTCACCGGCGACACCATCGGCGAGCAGTTCCCGACCCTCGACGAGCTGGTCACCGGCACCACCACGGGCCGATGATCACGACGATCGTCGTCGACATCGAGGGCACCACCAGTCCGACCGCCGCGGTGCGCGAGGACCTGTACGGGTATACCCGGCAACGACTTCCGCAGTGGCTGGCTGCCGAGCGCGACGGTGCGGCCGCCGCCGTGATCGCCGCCACCCGGGAGCTGGCCGGACGGCCGGACGCCGAGGTCGGCGAGGTCGCGGAGATCCTCGTGGGCTGGCTGAATTCCGATGTGAAGGCCGAACCGCTGAAGACCGCGCAGGGCGTCATCTGCGCGGAGGGCTTCCGCGCCGGGGCGCTGCACGGGGAGTTCTTCCCGGACGCGCCCCCGGCGCTGCGGGCCTGGCACGCGGCCGGGATCGCCCTGTACGTCTACTCTTCCGGGTCGGTGCGCAATCAGCAGGACTGGTTCGCGCACGCCCGCGGCGGCGAGTTGGCCTCGCTGATCGGCGGCTGGTTCGATCTGAACAACGCCGGCGCCAAGCGCGAGGCGGCGTCGTACGAGAAGATCGCCGGCGCGATCGGCGTCGCCGGGGACCGGATCCTGTTCCTGTCCGACCATCCCGACGAGGTCGATGCCGCGGTGGCCGCGGGCTGGCACGCCGTGGGCGTCACTCGGCCCGGTGAGCCGAATTCGCCACGGCCGCCGCATCGTTGGATCGGCTCGTTCGCCGAGCTCGACCCCGCCGCGCGGTAATCCTCAGACCCGGGCCCCGGCCCGCGCGATGAGGTATTCGATCAGCGTGGTGAGAACCGTCTTGCAGGAGTTGCGATCCCGGGCGTCGCACAGCACGACCGGGATGTGCGCGTCGAGGTCGAGCGCCTCCCGGACCTCGTCGGGGGTGTAGATCGGCGCACCCGCGAAGCAGTTCACCGCGACGTTGAACGACAGCCCGCGGCGCTCGAAGAAGTCGATCGCGGAGAACGAGTTCTCCAGCCGCCGGGTGTCGGCGATGACGACCGCGCCGAGGGCCCCGCGGGCCAGTTCGTCCCACAGGAACCAGAACCGGTCCTGGCCGGGGGTGCCGAACAGGTACAGCACCAGGCTCTCGTCGATGGTGATGCGGCCGAAGTCGAGGGCGACGGTGGTGGTCTTCTTGTTCTCCACCCCCGCCAGATCGTCGACGCCGGTGGACAATTCGGTGATCATCTCCTCGGTGCGCAGCGGCGCGACCTCACTGATCGATGACACCATGGTCGTCTTCCCGACGCCGAATCCGCCGGCGATGAGGATCTTGACCGAGGCGGCCAGCACGGCCGCGGAGGTGGGTTCAGACACGGTGTGTTTCTACAGCTTTCGAATTCCGTCGAGTACGGCACGCAGGACGGTGATGTCACCGGCACCCGCGTCGGTGCGGTCGGGCGTCCGGAAGTTCAGATGCCCGTCACTGATCAAATCGCCCACGAGAATCTTGGTGACCGCCAACGGCAATCGCAGCACCGCCGACACTTCGGCCACCGACTGCGGCACATGGCACAGCCGCAGAATCTCCGGGTACTCCGGCTCAGGGCGCCGCAACGGGATCGACGACGACTTGGTCACGACCACCGTCAGCATGTCCAGTTCCCGGCCCACCCCGAGCGTGCGGCCACGCGTGACAGCGTACGGACGGACCAGCGGACCCGCCTCGTCGTCGAACCACGGCTGACCGAAACGCGTCATGACGTCCGGTGCTCCGCGTGTTCGGCCAGACCACGACGTGTCTCCGTCGACAGGTACGGTCCCACCCGCGCCACCGTCAGGTTCATCTCGTACGCCACCATCCCCACATTCGCATTCTCGCTGGCCTGCAACGCGATACACGCATTGTCACCCGCCGAGGTGACGAACAGCACCGCCCGGTCCAGTTCGATCACCGCCTGCCGCACACCACCGCCGTCGAACCGGTGACCCGCCGAACGCGCCAGCCCGTACAGCGTCGCCGACATCGCACCGAAATGCTCGGCGTCCTCCCGGCTCATGGACGTGCACCGCCCCAGCAACAGCCCATCGGTGGAGTGCACCACCGCGAACCGCACCCCCGCCAGGCGATCGACGAGATCGTCGAGCAGCCAGTTCAGATCACCTGCGTTGGAAGAGGTCACCTTCGCCTTCCTGTTGTTCCGGTCGAACGGCCGCGGTCGAGTCGCCGATGGCTCGCCGGCCTTGTCGGGTGCCGTTGTTGATGGCCGACATGAGATCTCGGGCCTGCTCGGCCGAACGTGGCCGCTCCGAACCGGATTCGCTGTTCGGCTGCTGCTGCGACAGCTCCGGTGCGAGGCTGGCCTGCTTACGGCGGCGCGGCAGCGGTGGCCGGTTCGGCACCACCCCGTAGTGCGGCACCGCCGGTGCGCGCCGGGGCGGTTCAGGCGCCGGCGGCGGGGCCGGGGCCGTGATCGGTTCGGCCGCCGGCAATCCGGCGAACGGGCGGGCGACCGGTGCGGCCACCGCGGCCGGCCGCGCGAACGCGGTCACGGCGGGCATCTCGCCGGTCATCGGCGGATCCGGGATGCGGGTGAAGCGGTCGGGCAGATGGTCGACGGCTGCGGTCTCCGCCGCGATCAGCGGCGTCGGCACCAGCACGATCGCGCGGACGCCGCCGTAGTCGGAGTCGGTCAGCCGCACCGAGATTCCGTGCCGGGTGGCCAGCTGCGCGACCACGAACAGGCCCAGCCGGGAATCCGCCGACAGTGTCGCGACACCGAAATCCGGTGGCTGCCGCAGCATTTCGTTGGACCGGTGCAGGGTGTCGGGCGGCATGCCCATACCCTGGTCGGTGATCTCGATGACCACGCCCTTGCCGACCACGGCGCCGGTGATGTCCACCCGGGACTCCGGCGGCGAGAAGGCGGTGGCGTTGTCGATCAGTTCCGCGAGCAGATGGATGAGGTCGGCGACGCCCGCGCCGACGATGTGCACGGCCGGCATCCGGGCGGTGCGCACCCGCGCGTAGTCCAGGGTCTCGCCGACGGAGCTGCGGACCAGTTCGACCAGCGGCACCGGCCGCCGCCACTGTCGGCCGGGCTGCCCGCCGCCGAGGATGATGAGGTTCTCGGCGTTGCGGCGCTCGCGGGTGGCGAGGTGATCCATCCGGAACAGCGTGTCCAGCATCGCCGGATCCTCCTGCCGCGATTCCGCGTCGTCGAGGATCTCCAGCAGGCGGTGCACCACGATCTGGCTGCGGTGCGCGATGTTCAGGAAGACCGCGCGCACACCCTCGCGGGTGCGCGCCTCGGTGATCGCGGCGGAGACGGCGGCGGTGTGCGCCCGGTTGAACGCGCGGGCCACCGCGCCGACCTCGTCGGTTCCGAAATCCAGTTGTGCCGCTTCGGCTTCCACGTCGATGTGCTCACCGGCGGCGAGGCGGCGCATCAGTTCGGGCAGCCGGTCCTCGGCCAGGGCAAGGGTTTCGGTGCGCAGCCGCTTCAGCCGCCGGATGAGCCGGTTGGCCAGCCACAGCGCGACCAGGAAGGCCGCCAGCGAGACCGCCAGCGCGCCACCGCCGGCCAGCGTCGAGTTCTGCGCGGTCCGGTTGACGGCGACCAGGGCCTCGCCGGTGCCCCGCGAGGCCTGTTTCAGCCACAGGTCGAGCACCTGTTTGGTGAGCTGGTCGTAGGCCGCGCGCCAGTCGGTCACGCTCAGCGGCGGGGGCGGGATCGCGCCGCCCGCCTTGGCCGGCGCCGGCGGATGGATGATGTAGTCCTCCATGGCCGACAGCTGCTGCCAGGCCGGGGAGGCGATCACGGCGGCGGCCGATTGGCTTTCGGCACCGGTCAATTCGTGTACCAGGCGGGGTAGTTCGGCATGGTAGAAGCCGACGTTGTCGCGGTACTCGGCCAGCAGCGGCGCGGGCAGCGTCAGGCCGTTGAGCACGGCCGCGGTGAGCGAGGCGCTGCGCGCCATCGACTCCATCGCCAGCAGTACCCGGACGCCCTTGTCGGTCTCCAGGGTGGCGGACACGCTCGGCGAATCCTTCATCACCACCTGGCTACCGGTCACCACGCCGTCGAGGATGCGGGTGTAGAGGCTGTAGACGTCCGGAACGGCCATGGCCCCGGCGTCCACGGCGGCCCGGATCTGGGGCAGCATCTTCTGGAGGGTGTCGAAACTGCCTGTGTCGTAAGCCATCTTGTCGTTGAACTTGTCGTTGATGGCTTTCTGGGTGGGAGCGATCGCGCGCAGGACCGCGTCGACCCGCTGGCGCGCCTGCGCCAGCCCGACCGGATCGGGCTGCTCACCGGCCAGCTGCCACAACGACAGCATCCGCTCCTGTTCGAAGGCGGCAACCATCTCGCGGCTGGTGTCGGTGGCATTGGAGAGCACCTGCAGCCAGTCGTGCGAGTCACGGCTCTCGTTCAGCAGGTAACCGGCTGTGCCGACCCCGATTCCGAACAAGGCCACGCTCGGCACGAAGGCAATCACGAGCACCCGCGCCCGGATGCCGACCGACCTGCCGACCGTCCGTTTGAACATCGGCACACCGTAACCGGTACCAGTCGGAAACGGACCCCGAATTCGGTATTTGAGACATATCTCAACCGGGGGTTGGGAACGAGCACAAGCGAATCCTCGAATCATTGGATTGCTTTATGCAAGAACCGATCAGAATTGTTCGCAGACCGATCGGCGTGTGCGGAAACCGGTCAGGGTAATGCCTGAGCGCTCGCTCGAGTAATGAGGTGTTCGACCAACGTCATCAGGACGTTCTTCACCCCATTGCGGTCGCGCGCATCGCAGAACACGACCGGGGTGTGCCCGTCGAGATCGAGCGCGTCACGGACCTCGTCGGTGGTGTAGACCGGCGCACCCTCGAAACAGTTGACCGCGATCGCGAAGCTGACCCCCCGCTTCTCGAAGAAATCGATCGCCGCGAACGAGCTCTCCAACCGGCGGGTATCGGCGATCACCACCGCACCCAGCGCACCCCGGGCCAGCTCGTCCCACAGGAACCAGAACCGATCCTGCCCCGGCGTACCGAACAAATACAGCACCAGACCCGGATCGATGGTGATCCGCCCGAAGTCCAGCGCCACGGTCGTGGTCTTCTTGCCCTCCACACCGGACAGATCATCGACCCCCACAGAGGTCTCGGTGATCATCTCCTCGGTGCGCAACGGCGCCACCTCACTGATCGCCGCGACCATGGTGGTCTTACCGACCCCGAATCCACCGGCGATCAGGATCTTCACGGAAGCGGCCAGCTGCTGTTGCCCGGCCGCGGGGTCAGAGTCTACGAATGCCATCGAGTACCGCTCGCAATAGGTTCACGTCGTTGGGGCCGATGTCGGTCTGCATCGGTGCCCGGAAATCGAGATAGCCCTCGCCGATGAGGTCGCCGACGAGGATTTTGGTGACCGCCAGCGGAAGGTGCAGCATGGCGGATACTTCCGCCACCGACTGCGGGACCTGACACAGGCGCATGATGTCCGTGTACTCCGGCTCGGTTCGTCGCAGCCGGGGCGCGCGGGGTGCGCACACCACGAGGGTGAGCATGTCGAGTTCATGACCAGCACCGACGGTACGGCCCCGGGTCACCGCGTAGGGACGCAGCAGCGGGGCGTCTTCGTCGAACCAGGAAGTGTCGTAGTGCGTCATGGCGTCCGCTCGTTACTGCCTTCGAGGTGGTACTTGCCCGGCCAGGCCACGAGTACGCGGCGCGGTGGACAGATAACTGCCCAGACGCTGCACGGTGATGTTCATCTCGTAGGCGACCATGCCCAGGTTCGCGTCGTCACCGGCCTGGATCGCCAGGCACGCATTCGCACCCGCCGCGGTCACGAACAACACCGCCGTCTCCAACTCGATCACCGCCTGCCGCACCGCACCACCCCGGAACCGCGTCCCGGCACTGCGCGCCAGACCGTACAACGTCGAGGACATCGCACCGAAATGCTCGGCGTCCTCCCGGGTCATCGAGGTGCAACGGCCCAGCAACAACCCGTCGGTGGAATGCACCACGGCATACCGGACACCGGCGAGACGGTCGACGAGGTCGTCGAGCAGCCAGTTCAAATCACCTGCGGTAGAAGAAGTCACCTTCGCCTTCCTGTTCGTTCGAGGCCACGGGATTCGCGGACGTCGGATACGGCTCGGGACGAGCACGACGCCCCTGCCGGGTACCGTTCTCGATCGCCGACATCAAATCCCGCGCCTGATCGGCACTACGCGCCGGCTCCGAACCGTACTCCTCGGCCTGTGGGTCGTCGGCGAGTTCGGGTGCCAGGCTGGCCTGCTTGCGGCGGCGGGGCAGCGGGGGACGGGTGCCGCCGCCACCGGCCGAGGGCGCCGACGGAGTCGGTCGTGCGGAGGGCCGCTGCTCGGGTTCGGGCTGCGGGATCGCCCGCAGATAGGCGGTATCCGGCTGATCGACCGGCCGGCCGTACGACGTTTCCGGCGGCGCGGCGGGCCGCAGGTACGAGGTGTCGGCCGGCTCCTGGTAGGACTGGCGCTCGTAGGTGGGCCGTTCCGGCGGCGGGGGCTGGTACGGCGGATCGGCCGGTGCGACATGATGGCGGCCCGTGTCGAAAACCGAACGATCGAAACCGAATTCGGCGTCGTCCTGGGCCGCGAAAGAATCGACCGGATCCGGCTCGGGCGCGTATGCCGGTTCGGGCGCATACGTCGGCTCGGGGGCGTACGACGTCGGTTCGGGTGTGTACGACGTCGGCTCGGGTGCGTAAGCCGGTGCGGCAGGACCAGATTCGAGCGACTGCATCGGATAGGAACCGGTCACCGCGGCGGGTGCGGGGGCCTGCCGGACCGGGACCCGGTCGCGGAGGTGGTCGGCCACCGGGGCGTCGGTGGTGATCAAGCCGACCGGGATCAACACGATCGCCCGAATACCGCCATAGTCGGAGTCGGTCAGCCGCACCGAGATACCGTGACGAGTGGCCAACTGCGCCACCACGAACAATCCCAGACGAGAATCCGCGGACAGGGTCGCGAGACCGAAATCCGGTGGGTTACGCAACATCTCGTTGACGCGCTCGAGTTCGTCGGCGGGCATACCCATACCCTGATCACTGACCTCGACGACCACACCCTTACCGACACTGTTACCGGTCACATCCACCCGCGACTGCGGCGGGGAGAACGCGGTCGCATTGTCCACCAACTCCGCCAGCAGGTGCATGAGGTCGGCGACCACATTGCCCAGCACGAACACCCGCGGCAGACGATGCGTGTTCACCCGCGCATAGTCCAGAGTCTCGGCCACAGCGCTGCGGACCAGTTCCATCAACGGGACCGGACGCCGCCACTGCCGGCCCGGCTTACCACCACCGAGGATGATCAGATTCTCGGCGTTACGACGCTCACGAGTCGCGAGGTGATCCAGGCGGAAGAAGGTGTCCAGCAACGCCGGATCCTCCTGCTTCGACTCCGCCTGATCGAGCAACTCCAACTGCCGCGCCACCACGATCTGACTCCGATGCGCGATATTCAAGAACACCGACCGCACACCCTCACGAGTCCGCGCCTCGGTGATCGCCGCCGACACCGCCGCAGTATGCGCACGGTTGAAAGCCTGCGCCACCTCACCGATCTCGTCGTTACCGAAATCCAGGTGCGCGGCCTCCGCGGCGGGATCCACCTGCTCCCCGGCATCGATCTTGCGCATCGTCTCCGGCAGCTGCACCTCCGCCAAAGCCAAAGTCTCCGAACGCAATCGACGCAACCGCGCGATGATCCGATTCGCCAGCAACACCGCAATCGCGAACGCCACGATCGCCAGCGCGATCGCGCTACCACCACTGACCAACACGGCCCGCGACCGCGAATGCGCCAGATCCGCGGCGCTGGTCATGCCCGCGGCGTTCTGCTGGATCGTCACGTTGAACAGCTGCTCGCTGACCGAGTTGGCGGCGGTCCGCCACTCCTCGATCGTCATCGGAAGCGGCGCCGGCGCACCGTTCTTCGGCGGCGCGGGATGCAGCAGCGCATCCTCCATCGTGGTCACCTGCGCCAGCGCCGGGCTGGCGAGCAGATCCTTGACCAGCTTCGCGTCGGCGTCGTCCAGATCGTTGCTGAGCTGGTTGAGCAGCGAGTGGTAGAGACCGACGTTGTTGCGGTACTCCGACATCAGCGCCGGCGGCAGGTCGCTACCGGCCACCGGTGAGGTGAGCGCGTTGGCCCGCGAATTGGCCTCGACGGCCTGGAACAGCTTCAGCGAGATCATCTCGTCGATCGCGGCGCTGATGGTCGGCGCGTTCTGGCCGACGATCTTGCTGCCCTTGTCGACGCCGTCGAGCAGCGCGGTATAGAAGGCATACACGTCGGGGATCTGCACCGCGCCGGCGTCGACACCGGTCCGCAGGCCCGGCAGCTGCACCGTCACAAGCTTGTTGAACGCGGCGACCTTCTGGTCCATGTCGGCGCCGCCGACCCGCTGCATCGACCGGCCGGTGGAACCGAGGCCGCCCAGGGCCTTGTCCACGCGCGCGCGGGCGGCGGTCAGCGCCTTGGCGTCGGCGTCCTGCCCGGACAGCTGCGCGATGGACAACAACCGCTCGTCCTCGACCGAGGCCATCAGCTCTTTGGTGAAGGAGAGGCTGCCCGCCATGGACCGCGAGAAGTCCTCGGCGTGGCTGGCCTCATCCTCGAGGTAGATGGTGTAGCCGACGCCGATTCCGAACAGTGCGAGACTCGGGACGAAGGCGATGGCGAGAATCCGAGTTCGAACCCCGGATAGTCTGACTCTCTGCACCGGCGAAGTGTAACCACATGTTGCGTTATATGTCATTCTTGTCCGATTAATTCTCTACCTGTACAGACGTCCAGCGCTGGGGATTGCCGGACCGTCGCTTGTAGGCTGATCGGATGATGTCGACGGCGCAGGTACTCGGTATCGGTGGCGCAATGCTGTTGGGGGCCATGGCGCCCGGTCCCGACTTCGTGATCGTGACCAGAAACGCCATGTTATCCGGCCGTCGCGCAGGCGTATCTTCGGCCGCGGGAATCGGACTCGGCGTCTTCGTCTGGGCCGCACTGAGTGGATTCGGGGTCGCGGGCCTGCTGGCCGCCTCGGCACGTGCCTTCACGATCGTAAAGGTGGCGGGCGCAATCTATCTGATGTTTCTCGGGATTCGCGCATTGCTGGCCGCTCGCCGCGGCGGTTACGCGAACCCGGACGCGACCTCCGCGCGGCCGGTCGGCGTCTCGGCCGGATTCCGTCAGGGACTGGTCAGCAACCTCCTCAACCCCAAGGCCGCGGTCTTCTTCCTCGCCCTGATGCCCCAATTCCTGCCCGCCGCACCGGCACTCGCCGACACTCTGGAACTGAGCACGCTCACCGCCCTCGTCACCGGGGCCTGGTTCGTGGCGCTGGCCCTGGGCATCGCCACCCTGCGGCACATCTTCACCCGCACCCGCGTGCGGCGCGCCATCGACGCCGCGATGGGTACCGTACTCGTGGCGCTCGGGCTGCGGATCGCGATCGCCGCCCACTGACACCGCCCTTGTGCACAAGCACAACCGGGCTCGCGCGACGCGGTGGCGGGTAATCAGGATCGGTCGCCGCGCCGACGGGGTAGATTGTCTGTATCCGTCGGTTACCGATAACTAGGAGGCGCGACCGTGCCCGCACCCGATGCCGCGACATTCGAACGGTTGAGTTCCTACGCGTCGATCCGGTCGCGCGCCGACCGGGACACCCGGACGATCACCGCGGTGTTCACCGGTGAGCCGCTGGGCACCGTCCCCGTCGGCACCGCCGAGGACGTCGCCGCGGCCGTCGAGACCGCCCGCACCGCGCAGCGGCAGTGGGCCGCGCGGCCCGTGCGGGAGCGGGCCGCGATCGTCGAGCGGTACCGGGCATTGCTGGTCGCCGAGCGGGATCGGCTGATGGACATCATCCAGGCCGAAACCGGTAAGGCGCGCTGGGCCGCCCAGGAGGAGATCATCGGAATGATCTTCGCCGCACGCTGGTTCGCCAAGGCGGCCCCGAATCTGCTGGCGCCGCACCGGGTTCCGGGCGCCTTCCCGGTGCTGAACCGGGCGACGGTCCGGCATCAGCCCAAGGGCGTCGTCGGCGTCATCGCGCCGTGGAACTATCCGATGCTGCTGGCCATCGGCGACGCGATCCCGGCACTGCTGGCCGGCAACGCCGTGGTGGTGAAACCGGACAGCCAGACACCGTATTCGGCGCTGGTGAACGTCGACCTGCTGCGCCGGGCCGGCCTGCCGGAGGGGCTGCTGCAGGTGATCCCGGGACCCGGCACGGTGGTCGGCACCGCGATCGTGGATTCGTGCGACTTCCTGATGTTCACCGGGTCGTCGGGGACCGGCGCCGCGCTGGCCCAGCAGTGCGGCCGGCGGCTGATCGGTTTCGCCGCCGAACTCGGCGGCAAGAATCCGATGATCGTCACGCGCAGTGCCGATCTCGGCAAAGCGGCCAAGGCGGCGGTGCGGGCCTGCTTCTCCAACGCGGGGCAGCTGTGCATCTCGATCGAGCGGCTGTATGTCGAGCAGTCGGTGGCCGAGGAGTTCACCACGAAGTTCACCGCGGCGGTCCGCGCGGCGAAACTCGGTGCGGCATACGACTTCTCCACCGATATCGGCAGCCTCATCTCCGAGGCCCAGCTGGAGACGGTCACCAAGCACGTCGCCGACGCGGTGTCCAAGGGCGCGACCGTACTCGCCGGTGGCAACGCCCGGCCGGATCTGGGCCCGTTGTTCTTCGAGCCGACCGTGCTCAGTGGCGTCACCGACGAGATGGAGTGCGGCCGCAACGAGACCTTCGGCCCGCTGGTGTCGATCTACCCGGTCGCCGACGTCGAGGAGGCGGTGGTCCGCGCCAACGACACCGAATACGGGCTCAACGCCAGCGTGTGGGCCGGTACCGCCGCCGAGGGCGAGGCGATCGCGCAGCGGCTGCGTACCGGCACGGTGTGCGTGAACGAGGGTTATGCACCCGCGTGGGCCACCACCGCGGCCCCGATGGGCGGTATGGGCATCTCCGGCGTCGGCCGCCGGCACGGCCCCGACGGCCTGCTGAAATTCACCGAGGCGCAGAACGTGGTGACCACGCGACTGTTCAATCTCGATGCGCCGTACGGGATCTCGCAGTCCACCTGGCAGCCCGCACTGATGGCGATGGCCCGCGCGATCCGGTTCCTGCCCGGCCGGTAGCCCGGCTCACTTGTTCAGGAAGATCCCGGCCACGTCCGCGTTCTTGATCGGGGTGCTCGCGTTGCGCTGGGTGCCGCACAGGAAGTCCACCGACACCAGCGTCGCGTCGACGGTCGTCCCGGCGGGTTCGTGCTGATCGCCGGTCTGCTGTTTGACGAACTTGGTGATCGTCATGCGCTTGGTGTCCTGGTCCTGCTTGACGTAATCGCTGCACGGGGTGTCACCACCCTTGTTGAGCGCCTGCTGCACCTCGGTGCACCCGGTGAGCAGTGCCGCGGCCACCGTCGCGACGGCGACACCCGCCATGGGCCAGCGCAGCAACCTCATCGACGCGTTCTCCTTCGTTCGTCCGGACTGTCACCTGTCAGCCTAAGCCTGAATCCACCGATGAATTCGGTGTATTTGGGTGTGTCGAAATGAAGAAAGTGCCTTCTGACCTGGGATGATTGGAGTTACCACACAACAACCAAGACAAGTTCCGAAAGACACTTTCAGTGCGATTGTTCCACAGGTTCGCCGAGTCCTCGGCGAGGTTCGATGATGATGGCCTCGTGTCGGTGGCGGGGTTGGTTCCGGTGATGACCCTGGCCGAGCAGACGGGTCTGACCAGGCTGTTGACCGAGAAAATTGCCATCGACGCGCCACGAGTCAAGTCCGGGTCGGTGAACCCGGCACCGAAACTGGCCACGTTGATCGCCGGGATGTGTGCGGGTGCGGACAGCATCGACGATATCGGTCTGCTGCGCAGCGGCGGGTGCAAGACGCTGTTCAGTGGCGTGTATGCGCCCTCGACGGTCGGGACTCTGTTGCGGGAGTTCACATTCGGTCACGCCAAGCAGTTGGAGTCGGTGATGCGCGAGCATCTGCTGGCCTTGACCGCGCGCGCGGATCTGTTGCCCGGTGCGGCTGTGCGGACCTTCGTCGATATCGATTCGCTGCTGCGCCCGGTCTATGGCCACCAGAAGCAGGGCGCGTCGTACGGGCACACGAAGATTGCTGGGAAAAAGGTTCTCCGCAAAGGACTTTCACCCCTGGCAACCACGATCAGCACCGACCTGGCGGCACCGGTGATCGCCGGGATACGGCTACGCGCAGGTAAGACCGGCTCGGGCAAAGGTGCCGCATCGATGGTTACCGCCGCGATCGGCACCGCTCGTGCCGCCCGCGCCACCGGCATCGTGCTGGTGCGTGGGGACTCCGCATACGGCACCCGCAAAGTCGTGTGCGCCGCGTTGCGCGCCGGGGCACAGTTCTCGCTGGTACTGACCAAGAATTCGGCGGTCAACGCCGCGATCACCGCGATCGGCGAAGACCAATGGACTCCGGTGCGGTATCCCGGTGCCGTGCGTGATCCCGATACCGGTGAGTGGATCTCCGACGCCGAGGTCGCCGAAATCTCTTATACCGCTTTCGCTTCCACGAAAGACCGGACCACCGCGAGGCTGATCGTGCGCCGGGTGAAAGACGCCCGATACCCCGATGCCCTGTTCCCGGTCTGGCGGTATCACCCGTTCTTCACCAACTCCACCGAGCCCGTCGCCGATGCCGACATCACCCACCGCAAACACGCCATCATCGAAACCGTGTTCGCCGACCTGATCGACGGGCCACTGGCTCACATTCCGTCCGGGAAATTCGGCGCCAACTTCGCCTGGGTCCTGTGCGCCGCGATCGCCCACAACCTGCTGCGCACCGCCGGAATACTGGCCGGTGGCCGACTCGGCCGGGCCCGCGGATCGACCCTGCGCCGCAAAATCATCACCATCCCCGCCCGGCTCGCTCGCCCTCAACGGCGTCCCATCCTGCACCTGCCCCGCTGCTGGCCCTGGGCGGACGCATGGCTCACGTTGTGGCACAACACAATCGGTTACACACCACCACAACCCGACAGCATCTGACCATCCCCGCCCGACGGGCCCGAACCGAGGACTCACGTGGAAAAGCTGGCCAGGCCAGCGGCTACCCCACGCCCGAAACCCGCTGGTCCGCGCGCCGCAGGCGCGCGGACCAGCACGAAACCCCCGTCAGTGGATTCAGGCTAAGGCGTGCGGCCGGTGCGGCGTTCCCAGCTCGGGCCATCGCGACACACGGGCGCGGCACAGCGAATCCCGATAGCCTTCGGGGCCGTGAACGCTTCGCAGTTGCCGGATCTGTCGCAGATCACCGGCCACCTGACCGCCGTATCCCCGCCACCACCGCTGTGGGTGGTGATCGTGACGGGTGTCGCGGCGTTGCTGCTGGTCGGCTATCCGCCCGTGTGGCGGGTGCTGCGGACCGGCGTGACCATCGCGCACGAGATCGGGCACGCGGTGGTGGCGGTGCTGACCGGCCGGACGCTGCGCGGGGTGCGGCTGCACTCCGACACGTCGGGGGTGACCGTCTCGCGCGGTAAGCCGTACGGGCTGGGCATGATCCTGACCACGATGGCCGGTTATCCGGCCCCGTCGGCGCTCGGGGTCGGCTGCGCGGCGCTGGTGGCGGCCGGACGGCTGACGCTGATGCTGTGGCTCCTGGTGGGGGCGCTGGTGGTGCTGCTGGTTTTCATCCGCAACCTGTTCGGGTTGCTCGCGGTGGTGTGCACCGGTGCGCTGGTGTTCCTGGTGTCGTGGTTCGGCTCGCCGGTGACCCAGAGCGTATTCGGTTACGCGGCCACCTGGTTCCTGCTGCTCGGCGGTGCGCGCGCGGTGGTGGAACTGCAGCGGGTGCACACTCGTGGCGACGGCTCCGACGCCGATCAGCTGGCGGGACTGACCCGGGTGCCGCCGCTGCTGTGGGTGGTGCTGTTCGGGCTGGTCGCGGTGGCGGCGCTGGCGTTCGGCGGACGGCTGCTGCTCGGGGCCTGGCCGCCGATCGGCACTCTCTAGATACCGCCTGCGTGGTCCCGCCAGGCCTGGGCCTCGGCGAGGTTGCCCTGCCGGCGCAGTATCGCGGCCAGGCCGGCCATCGCGCGCACGTCGCCGTGGTCGGCGGCCACCCGCCACCAGTGTTCGGCCTCGCGCAATTCGCCGCGGCGGTAGCGCAGCACACCCAGGTCGTAGGCGGCGCCGGCGTGACCGCGCGCGGCCGCCTGCGTCCACAATTCGCACGCCTGATCCAGGTCGCCACGGCCGTGCATCGCCACACCCAGTTCGTACAGCGCACCGCGATAACGACTCTCGCCGGTCGGAACGATCCGAACGGCGACTTCCACGACCAGATCGGCGAAACTCACCGGGCCCACGCCGATACTGCACCGCAACAACGGATTCCCGGTCGAAGTGCGATCTATCAGAACTCCGTAATTACCCGTCCAGGACATCACCTCGCCGCCGGCCTCCATCCATACCGGGGTGAGGGTGATCGCGGCCTCCGGGCTCGCCGCGCACACGTCCAGCGAAATCCCCGCGGCGATCGCGTCGGACCAGACGTCGACACCCAGCAACCGCCGCTCGCCCAGGGCGACATGGCCGCCGATCACCGACAATCCGATGCCGAGGCCGAGCAGTCCCGGTGGTGGCGAACTCTCGTGCAGGGCCAGATCGACGACCACCGGATCCGTGCCCAGCGCTTCCGAATACAACGGATGAACCGTCGCGCCGTGCCAATCGACCGGGTCGGCTCCGGCATATCGAGCAGCGAGTGCCGGCTCGTCGTATGTGCCGATCGTGGACGGCCGGGTCATCGTGGTCCGCCTTTCGGTAGAGCCGATTCGATGGCTGTCGCGATACCGTATCGCGTCCGTGCCGGAAAAACTCTCGAATTGTTCAGGGTCCGATTCGCCGCTTGTTTCCCGCGCCGGAATTCGGCAGGTGCGGAATCAATTCGGAAAATCGGTCGATATTCTCGAAAAGGGCAAATTCACAACGGACCGAAACCGTTCATCTGCAGGCTGCCGTGACAGTAGAGCGCGGTGCCGAACGGACCGGACACCGGTACCGGATCGTCGGGCAGGAATACCGCCACCGCGACCGCCCGCACCGGCTCCTCCGTACCGCAGGGCGATTCGTTCCCGGCGCCGGTCACCGCCCGGCCGCCGGCGGCCAGCACCGCACCCGCGGGTACCGCCAGCGCGAGGTCCGCGCCGGGCTGGCAGGCCGGGCAGTCGGCGCCACCGTGCCCGTCGTCGGGGCGCACGCGCAACCGGCCGCGCAGTGCGCACTCCCGGTCGGAGTGGTTGATCAGCCACACCTCGACCCCGCGATGCCCGGCGCCGTCGCCGGCCATGCTGTGGAACGCCTGCGCGGTGAAGTCGTCCGCGTGGCAGTGCGGGAGGTCGGCGACCGGATCCACATCCGCGCCGACCGCGTGGGCGGGCCGGGTCAGCGGATGGACCACCAGCCGATCGCCGCGGCACACGTGCAGTTCGTCGGCGGGCTCACCGCCCAGGGTCACCGCGGCGGTCAGCGGCGTGGTCTCGCCCGGCAGCGTGACCCGGGCGACGCCCGGCTGCGGGCAGCCCATCACCGCCTCGCCGGAATATTCGACGCGGACCACGAATTCGGCCGTACCGCCCGGCGCCAGCGCCACCGGACGCGGGGTCACGGCCGCGTGGCCGATCGCGACCTGCGGCAGCTCCGACAGTTCCACATCGGCGAATCCGGTCGCCACGCAATCGCGGATACCGGTGTTGTGCACCGTCACCAACAGGGCGTTCGAGCGGCTGGTGGAACTGGTGGTAGCCACCTCGGCGCTGAGATCGCCGGTGTGGCATCGGGCATCGGCCTCGACACCGGGTGGGCCGGAACAGGCGACCACGGCGGTGGCGACGACGGGCAGCAGTGCGGCCGCGGCCGCCGACCGGACGAGGTGCACGTTCCGCACCGGCGGTCCTCCTCTTCGAGTCACCTCATAGTGACACCTCACGGCGCAGCGGGCGGGCGAAATGTCAGGTCCGGGTTCGTTTCCCGGCGAGTTGCGCGACCCGCGCGCGGGCGGGTCGGGGCGCGGCGTTTCCCCGGCGACGAGACGCCGGCCGACCGCGGCGGCCACGTCGTCCGGCGGGAGTGCGCGCGGCGACCTGCCCCCGACCTCCCGCGAGCGGCGCCGGCGCCGACCCGCCGACCGCGGGTCCGGCCGCAGCCGCGCCGGGACAGCAGAATGTAAGCCGTGACCGGATTCCGACTGCCGCCCGCCCGCCGTGAGGAGCTGGCCGCGCTGCTGGCCGACGGCGTCCGGTTCGGCGCCGAATATCCCAGCGCCGCAGACTATCTCGCGGTGGCGCCGCGGCTGACGGGCAGCGGTGACGAGGCGGCCGACCGCGAGTTCGATCTGCGGATGCTGCACTACCTGGCCGGCGGCGAGAGCCCGAATCCCTACTGGGACATCGTCGCCCCCGCGGTCACCGGCGGGAACGGGCACCGGCGGGAGATCACCGGCGGCGCGCCGACCGGTAGCGCGCGGCTGGGCTACGCGCAGACGGTGCTGCAGGCCGCGTACGCCTACGCCGTCCCGTCACCCGCGACGCTGGCCTGGGTGGCGGCGGTGTGCGCGGGCCGACGGATACTGGAAATCGGTGCGGGGCGCGGATATTGGGCGCATCAGCTGGCCCGGTGCGGCGTCGAGGTGGTGGCGGCCGATTCGCAACCGCCGCAGTGGCAGGACAATCCGTCGTTCCCGGCGGTGTCCGGGCTGCCGGTGGCGTGGCATCCGATCGCGCATCCGGACGAATTGGCCGGGGAGTGGTCCGGCAGTGTCCTGCTGCTGTGCTGGCCGCCGGGCTGGGGCGCGCCGATGGCCTCGCAGGCGCTGGCCACCTTCCGGGCCGCCGGCGGCACCGATCTGATCTACATCGGGGAACCGCGCGGCGGCCGGACCGGCGACGACGCGTTCTTCGAGATGCTCGGCGCCGGCTGGGAACTCGCCGGCGCCGATCCCGGATTCGTGTCCTGGTGGAATCTGCGCGACCGGGCCGAGCACTGGATCGCCCGGACCGGCCCGGCCGCACCGTGATTCGGCGCGGGCCGACGATTCAGCGCAGCGCCGGGGCGATCTCGCGTTCGAACAGTTCGATGCCGGAGCGATCGTAGGCGGATTCGGGGAAGTTCAGGATCGCGTAGCCCAGGCCCAGATCCCGCAACTGCCGTAGATGCGCCACCACCTGTTCCGGGGTGCCGATCGCCTGGCCCGGGGTCCGCAGGATGTTCTGCACATACCCCTTCGCCGCGTCGGGCCCGATGATCGGCTCGTAGCGCGCGGTCAGCTCCGCCAGCCGCTGTTCCACCTCGGACTCGGTCTCGGCGATCACCGCGTTGAAGTTCGAGCTGCGCACGATGGCGTCGAAATCGGTTCCCTCCCGGTCACAGTGGCCGCGCAGGATCTCCGATTTGTGCGTGAACACCTCCGGCGCACCGGCGAAATTGGTGTACTGCGCGTACTTCGCCGCGATCCGCAGCGTCTTCTGCTCGCCGCCGCCGGCCACCCAGATCGGAATTCCGCCCGGCTGCAACGGCAACGGCCGCACGATGGCGTGGTCCACCTGATAATACTTCCCGGCCAGAGTGGCCTCCCCGGTGGTCCACGCCTGCCGGAAGATCTGCACGCCCTCGTCCAACCGGCCCAGCCGCTCGCCCGCCGAGGGGAAGCCGTAACCGTATGCGCGCCATTCGTGTTCGTACCAGCCGCCGCCGATACCCATCTCGACCCGGCCACCGGAGACGATGTCGACCGTGGCCGCCACCTTCGCCAGATAGGCCGGATTGCGATAGCTGATCGCGGTGCACATCTGCCCCAGCCGGACCCGCGAGGTGGACGCCCCGAAGGCCGACATCAGCGTCCACGCCTCGTGGGTGGCCTCCTCGGTGGGCACCGGGATCGTATGGAAGTGGTCGTACACCCAGATCGACTCGAAGGTGTCCCCGGCGTCCACGTACTGCGCCAGATCCCGCATCGTCTGCCACTGCGCCGCCGGGTCGATGCCGACGAGATCCAGTCGCCAGCCCTGCGGAATGAATATGCCGAAACGCACACCGTCTCCTTCACCCGTGATCGGAACCGGGCCGCAGCTCGGGCTGCGGTCCCGGACTCACTGTTCCGATCCGCCGCCGATCCCGCAACCGCCGGACGGCCGGAACCGATCACGGATACCGATCAGATGAGCGCGCGCAGCGGTCCCTCCGGTTCGATGCCCAGCAGCGACAGCGCCGACGAGTGGTAGTTGGGCCCCGGGACGTGGATGGCATGCTGCAACCCCACGTGCGCGTCGCGCCAGAACCGTTGCAGCGGATTGCCGCGCCGCACGGCGTTGCCGCCGGAGCGGGCGAAGATCTGGTCGACCGCGGTCACCGCCCGCCAGGCGCAGCGAATCTGGTTGCGCCGCACCAGGGATCGATCCTCGAAGCCGATCTCGCCGCCGGCCTCGATCCGGTCGTACAACCGGCTGATGCCGTCGAGCAGCTGGGTCCGCGAGGCGGCGATGTCGGCGGCGGCCTCGGAGATCGCGTACAGCGAATACGGATCGCTGCGGACCGGTCCGCCGATCGCACCCACCCGGGCCCGCTGATAGTCCAGGTGCGCGGCCAGCGCGCCCTCGCAGATGCCGATCACCGCGCCGGTGATCCCGAGCGGGAACATCGTCCAGAACGGCAGTTTGTACACGGTTTCGGTGCGCCCGGCCCGCTCCGCCGCCGCGGCGCCCTCGGCCACCTCGCCGGCGTCGATCGTGCGGTAGGCGGGGATGAAGGCGCCGTCGACGATCACGTCCTTGCTGCCGGTGCCGGACAGCCCGATCACATCCCAGGAGTCGTCGACGATGGTGTAGTCGGCGCGCGGCAGCACCACGTGCAGGCTGCGCACCGGCTGGGCCGGCTTGCCGTCGGGGCCCGCGACCAGCGCGCCCAGGAAGATCCAGTCGCAGTGGTCGGTGCCGGAGGAGAAGTTCCAGCGGCCCTTCAGGGTGTAACCGCCGTCGACGGGTGTGGCCAGGCCCTGCGGCGCGTACGGCGAGGCGATCCAGGTGTCGGGATCGCCGCCCCACACCTCGGCCGGTAGGCGCGGGTCCATCAGCGCCATCTCCCACGGATGCACCCCGCCGACCCCGCACACCCAGCCGGTGGAGCCGCACACCTTGGCCACCGCCATCACCGCCTCGGCGAAGTCGCGCGGATGGGCGGCGTATCCGCCGAATTCGACCGGCTGCAACATCCGCATCACCCCGGCCTGCCGGACCAGCGCGACACTCTCGTCCGACAACCGGCCCAGCCGCTCGGTCTCCGCCGCGGTCCCGGCCAGCTTCCCGGCGAGTTCCTCGACCCGTGCAACCACCTCGTGCGTCATCGCATACCTCCGAACGGTCGACCCAGCCGTCCCGGCGGCCACCGGCGCTGGGCTGTCTCCGCCGACGGTAGGACGCACCCACCCCGGCCACGGGCAAAAGTCCGCTCACCGGGATGCGATTCGGATGCGGGCGCCGACCCGGCGGCGAGGTAATCTCCCGACCGGCGCGGGATCATCGGGCACCGGCGCGCGGAGCCGGCACGAGCACAGGAGCGGATCCGTATGGCGGTGAGCATCAAGGACGTGGCCCGGCGGGCCGGTGTGTCGCTGGGCACCGTCAGCAACGTGCTCAACCGGCCCGATCACGTCGCCCCCGCCACGCGCGAGCGGGTCCGGCAGGCGATCGCCGAAATCGGTTACGTGCGCAACGATTCCGCCCGCCAGCTACGCGCGGGCCGCAGCCGCACGCTGGCGATGGTGGTGCTGGACATGGCGAATCCGTTCTTCACCGATGTCGCGCGCGGCGCCGAGGAGGAGGCCGCGGGGCAGGGCGCGATGCTGGTGCTGTGCAACAGCGGGTCCGACGCACGCCGGGAGCGCCGGCATCTGGAGCAGATCGCCGAGCAGCGGATGCGCGGCGTACTGCTCACCCCGGTGCTCGGTTCCGGTGACGATCCGCTGGAAATGCTTGCCGCCCAGAGCATTCCGGCCGTCCTGGTCGATCGGGGCAGTCCGCGACCGGATCGCTGCTCGGTCACCGTCGACGATGTGCTCGGCGGCCGGCTGGCCGCGCGGCACCTGCTCGAGCTCGGGCACACCCATCTCGGCTTCGTCGGCGGCCCGGTGTCGGTGACGCAGGTCGCCGATCGGCTGCACGGCGCGGCCGAGGTGGCCCGCGGTGCGGGTGCTCGCCTGGACCACGTCGCCACCGCCGCCCCGACTGTGGCCGCCGGTCGCGACGCCACCGCCGCGCTGCTCACCGCCGCGATCCGGCCGACGGCCCTGTTCTGTGCCAACGACCTGCTGGCCCTCGGCGCGCTGCAGGCGTTGATCCTGGCCGGGCTCTCGGTGCCCGGCGATATGGCCGTGATCGGCTACGACGACATCGACTTCGCCGCCGCGGCCGCCGTGCCGCTGTCCTCGGTGCGGCAGCCCCGCGAGGAACTGGGCCGCAGCGCCGCCCGCCTGCTGCTGGAGGAGGCCGACGGCACCGCCGACCACCGCCATCAGCACGTGGTCTTCATGCCGGAACTGGTGGTCCGGCGGTCCACCGACCCCGGCTGCCGATAGCCGGACGATCCGCGTGCCGGTTCGAATTCGGGCTCGCGGCAGCGTATTGCGCACAATTTAATTTGGCACTACAGTATCGAGGGTGACCGACCCGCTGGCGCTCGACAATCAGCTGTGCTTCCCGCTCTACGCGGCATCACGGGCGATGACCGCGGTGTACCGCACCGAGCTGGACGCGCTGGGCCTCACCTATCCGCAATATCTGGTGATGCTCGCGCTGTGGGAGCGCGACGGCCGCAGCGTCGGTGACCTGTGCGCCACGCTGGCGCTGGATTCCGGCACCCTCTCGCCGCTGCTGAAGCGGCTGGAGTCGGCCGGTCTGGTGGAGCGCCGCCGCAGTACCGACGACGAGCGGCGCGTCGGGATCACCCTCACCGAGACCGGCCGCCGGCTGCGCGAGGACGCCTGCGAGGTTCCGCTGCGGATCGCGGAGTCGACCGGCATGTCACGGGAGGACATGGTGACGCTGCGCGATGCGCTGCAGCGCCTCACTCGGGCACTCACGGCCCACACTCACCCGAAGGAGAACTGATCATGGCAGTCCTGTACACCGCCGAGGCCCTCGCCACCGGCGACGGCCGCAACGGTCACGGCCGCACCAGCGACGGTCGCCTGGACGTGGATCTGGCGATGCCGAAGGAGCTGGGCGGCAGCGGCGAGGGCACCAACCCGGAGCAGCTGTTCGCCATCGGATACGCCGCCTGCTACCACTCCGCGCTGCGGCTGGTCGGCCGCCAGGACGGGGTGAACATCGACGATTCCTCGGTCGGCGCCAAGGTCGGCCTCGGCCCCAACGAGACCGGCGGCTTCGCGCTGGAGGTCACCCTCGAGATCACCCTCCCGCACCTGCCGCACGACGAGGCGCAGGCGCTGGCCGACAAGGCGCACCAGGTGTGCCCGTACTCCAACGCCACCCGCGGCAACATCCCCGTCCACATCGTGGTCACCGACGACTGATCGTCCCCGCACGGTCCCTTCGGCGCGTCGCCCGGCTCGGGTGGCGCGCCGAGCCATGTGGAACACGTTGCAAAAAAGTTGCCACCGGCGCAGGTGAAACGGTCACGGCGGAGGCGAATCGGTGTCATGCTTCACGGCACTCGAATTCGTTTCGGATCCCGAAAGGGGTTGCCATGTCCACTGCTTCCACCGTCGAGGGCGCCGGTGTGTCCGATTCGACGGACGACACCGGCCGGCTCGACGGGGCCTCGCCGCGCCGAATCTGGTCGGTGCTACTTGTTATCGTTCTGTTCAGCGAGATCGCGCCGACGCAGTACACGATGGTCGCCGCCGCGCTGCAGAAGATCGCGCCGTCGTTCCCCGGCGTGGGGGCCAACATCACGTGGACGATGATCGCGTTCGGTCTCGTCGGCGCCTCCGCGTCGCCGCTGATCGGCAAGATGAGCGACGTCTGGGGGAAGAAGCGACTGTTCCTCATCTGCGGCGTGCTGTTCGCCGTGGGCTGCCTGCTGTCGGCGCTCACCTCGAACTGGTGGGTGTTCCTCGCCGGTCGCTGCCTGCAGGCCACCGCGATCGCGACCGCGGTGGTGTCCTACGGCCTGATCCGGGATCTGTTGCCGCGCAGGCTCGTTCCCGTCGGGCTGGGCCTGACCGCGACCGGTTTCGGCTTCTCCGCGGCGCTGGCGCCCCTGCTGGCCGGCTGGCTGGTCGACAACTACCAGTGGCGGGCGATGTTCTGGTTCCTGTTCGGCTTCACCGTGCTGATGCTGCCGGTCGTGGCCCTGGTGGTGCCGGATTCCAAACTGCGCGTACGGGAACCGATCGATATCGCCGGCGCGGCCCTGCTGTCCGGCGGCACCGCACTGGTCCTGATCTACATCGACAAGGGGCAGGACTGGGGCTGGGGACGGCCGCTGACGCTGCTGTGGCTGATCGGCGGTCTGCTGCTGCTGGCAGTGTTCGTCCTGGTGGAACTGCGGGTGCGGATCCCGGTGGTCGACATCCGGCTGCTGGCGCATCCACGGGTCAGCCTGGTGCTGATCACCGCGCTGTTCACCTCCTGCATGGTCGGCATCCAGGGCTACGCGATCGCCTACATGGTGCAGACGCCGAGTGAGGACATGCTGCGCGGCACCATCGTGAACAGCACCATCGACACCGCCGCCCAGCAGTACAAACTGCATCTGCTGCCGCAGGCCGTGCGGGTGATCATCGATCCGTCCTACAGCTACGGCGACGGGCTGACGCTGTTGCAGTTCGCGGTCCGGATCGCGCTGATCCAGGGCCTGCTCGGCATGATCTTCGGCGTGGTCGCGGGCCTGGTCGCCCGTCGTTTCGGTCCCTGGTACCCGCTGATCGCCTCGGTGGTGATCCTCGCCGGGGTCGGGGTGGCCGAGGTGTTCATGCCGCATCACTGGGGACTGTTCGCGCTGACCAGTGGGTTCTTCGGTATCGCGTTCGGGCTCTACTACGCTGCCGCGCCGACCCTGGTGGTCGAGGCGGTCCCGCAGGAGCAGCAGGGCATCAGCGTGGGGGTGCTGGGTGTGATGCAGAGTATGGGTGTCGCGATCGGCACCGCCGCGATCACCGCGTTCCTGAACAACAATCCGCTGCACGCGCAGGTGTCGGTGGCCGGGCAGACCCGCACCGCGCCCATCCCACAGGTGTTCGGCGAGCACGGATACGTGCTCGGATTCTGGTTCGCGGTCGCCACCTCGGTGATCGGCCTGCTGGTCGCGCTGTTCATGCGGCACGGGCGCACCCCGGCCACCGGCGGCACCGCCTTCTGACCGGTCATCGGCCGACCGGCCGCCATTCGGCGGCCAGGTCGGCCAGGAAGGCGTCGTCGACCGGGCGGCGGACCATCAGGGCCTGGAAGTAGAGCGGTCCGACGATGCGCGCGAAGGCCGCGTCGGACAGCGGGCCGACGATCTCGGTGAGCCGGTCGCGGCCCAGTTCCGCGATCCGGCGCAGTACCTCGCCCGCGGTCGGATCGTGTTCGGCGTGGGCCGCCAGCGCGGTGAGCGCGGCGGCGGTACCCGGCGTCGCCAGGTTGTCGCGCAGCGCGTGCAGGAATTCCAGCAGGTTCGCGGATTCGCCGGCGGCCGGCGCCTCCTGCAGCCGGTAGTACCGCAGCGCGGCATCGGTCAGCAGCTGATCGCGCGACGGCCAGTGCCGGTACAGGGTGTTGCGCGACACCCGGGAACGACGAGCGACGGCGGTGTACGTCACCGCCTCCGGACCCTCCGTGACGAGGATCTCCTGGGCACAGGCGAGTACATGCTCCTGGGTACGGTCGGCCCGCGGTCCGGGCCGGTCGTCGCGCATCACGCACCCGACTATAAAGCGGTGGGTCCGCGGTCCTCACAGCCGATTCCGAGGCAGTTCGCGTCTTGGTGCCAGTCGGTGCGAACAGGGTGGGCAATGGCCCGGCGGGTTCCGGGACGAACGAAGGAGAGCGATATGGACGCGAGCCGGCGCACACCCCGGCAGTTCCGCAGCGCGATCGTGCCGGCGGCCGGGCTGGGGACGCGATTCCTGCCCGCGACCAAAGCGGTTCCGAAGGAACTGCTGCCGGTGGTCGACACCCCCGGTATCGAACTGATCGCCGAGGAGGCCGCGCAGGCCGGAGCGGACCGGATGATCGTCGTGACCTCGCCGGAGAAGCGCGGGCTCGCAACGTATTTCGACGAGCAACCGGAGCTCGAGAACACGCTCGCGCAGCGCGGCAGATTCGGGCTGCTGGAGAAGGTCCGCAACGCCGCCAAGCTGCTGGATGTCGGCACCGTCGTGCAGCGCCGTCCGCTGGGCCTCGGACATGCTGTGCTGCAAGCGGAATCGGTCCTCGGCGCCGACGAGTCCGCGGTGGCGGTGCTGCTGCCCGACGATCTGGTGCTGCCGCACGGCGCCCTCGACGCCATGGCCACGGTGCGCGAGCGGTTCGGCGGCAGCGTGCTGTGCGCGATCGAGGTACCCGCCGACGAGGTGAGCGCCTACGGGGTCTTCGATGTCGCCGCCACCGGCGAGCCGGATGTGCTGCGGGTCCGCGGCATGGTGGAGAAGCCCGCCCCCGCCGACGCCCCCTCCACCTTCGCCGCCGCGGGCCGCTACCTGCTGGACCGCGCGATCTTCGGGGCCCTGCGCCGCATCACCCCCGGCGCGGGCGGTGAGCTGCAACTCACCGACGCCGTGGCCCTGCTGATCGCCGAGGGCCATCCGGTCCACGTGGTGGTGCACCGCGGAACCCGCCACGACATCGGCAACCCGGCCGGATATCTCCGCGCCGCAATCGATTTCGCGCTGCAACGCGAGGAGTACGCGGACTCGCTGCGCGGCTGGTTGCACGAGCGCCTGAACGCCCGCTGATCCGGCGACGAGGCCCGGGAACCGCTCGCGGCGGCCGAAATTCGCTGGATCGGCTCCGCCCGGCGGTGATACACCGGACGGGGAGCGCCGGGTGTGCGGACACCGTGGCGCGCACCGTGTTCCGCCGGGGAGGAGACCGATGAACCGGGATCAGCAGCTACTGCTCGAGGGTGTGGTCGGGTCCACCGCCTACGGGCTGAGTACGCCGTCCAGCGATATCGACTACGCCGGTATCTTCGTCGAGCCGACCGGTAGTTTCCTCGGCCTGCACCCGCCGGATCGGCACCGGGGCACGCGGACCGGGCGCGACGGGGCCGACGCCACCTATCACGAGGTGGGCAAGGCGATGGGGCTGATGCTGGCGTGCAATCCGACCGCGATGGATGTGCTGTGGCTCGAAAACTATGTGCTGCAGACGCCGTTCGGTGCGGAGTTGGTGGGGTTGCGGGGCTGCTTCCTGTCCGCTCCCCGAGTGCGCAACTCGTTCTTCGGGTATGCGACCGCGCAGTTGCAGGCGCTGGCGCGGCATCCGCGGCTCGGGGATCCGCGCCGGGCCAAGCACGCCCGGCACGTCCGGCGGCTGCTGTGGCAGGGTTTCCAGCTGTACACCACCGGTGTCCTGCCGATCCGGGTGCCCGATCCCGAGGTGTACTTCGCGTTCGGAGAGCGGGTGACGGCGGATCCGGAGGCCGAGGCGGTCCGGAATCTGATGGCGGAGTACGAGTCCCGCTTCGCCACCGCCACCACCGTGCTGCCCGCAGGCCCGGACGAACCGCCGCTGGAGGACTTCCTGCAACGGGTCCGCCGGGCCCATCTCGAGGCGTGCTGATCGCTCAATTGGCCAGGGACAGGCCGAGATACGCCTCCTGGACGGCGGCGTCGGCGCGGATCTCGCCGGGGGTGCCGTCGGCGATCACGGCGCCCTGGTGCAGGACCACGATGCGGTCGCAGGCCGACATGACCAGCGCCATGTCGTGGTCGACCACCAGCACCGCGAGACCGGTGCCGGTGGCGAGATCGCGCAGCGCCGTGGCGAGTTCGCCGATCTCGGTGATGGACAGGCCCGCGCCCGGCTCGTCCAGCAGCACCACCGCGGGATCGGTGGCCAGCGCGCGGGCGATGCCGGTGAACCGCCGCTTCGCCATCGACAGTTCGGCGGGCAGCCGCGCGAAATCGCCGGTGAGACCGAACTTCTCGACCGCCGCCTGTGCCGGTTCGGGCAGGCGGCCGTCGGTGTGCCCGGCGTTCTCGGCGGCCACCCGCAGATTCTGTGCCACCGTGAGGTCCTCGAACAGTTCGCCGCCCTGGAACACCCGGCCGACTCCGGCGCGGGCCCGCGCGTCGGGGGTGCGGCCGGTCAGCGACTGCGTGCCGAGCAGTACCTCGCCCGCATCGATCGGCGCGAAGCCGCCGAGGGCGTCGAGTAGGGTGGTCTTCCCGGCGCCGTTCGGGCCGACCAGGCCGGTCACCGCGCCGGGCCGCGCCGCCATGGTCACCGCCCGGACCGCCGTGACGCCGCCGAAGTGCACCGAGACGTTCGAGGCCGCCAGTTCCGCGCCCGCGCGCGGCGACTGCACGCCCGCGGGCAGCGGCGCGGGATCGAGTTGCGAATGTTTGCGCCAGGTCACCCCGTTCGGGTGGATCAGCACGGTGAGTACCAGCCCGGCGCCGAAGATGGTGGCGTAGTTGTCGGTCAGCCAGCCGATGTTCAGATCGGAGACGGCCAGATACACCAGCCCGCCCATGGCCAGGACGCCGCCGAGTAGTCCGCCCGCGATCGAGGTCACGCCCGCGATCACCGCCAGGCTCACCAGATTGATCGACTCCATGAACGCGAACTGGCCGAAGGTGACCGTGGAACTACGGAAGGCGAGCAGCACACCCGCGGTCCCGGCCAGCGCCGAGGACACCACGAAGGCCGCGAGTTTGGTTCGGGTGACGCTGATTCCGACGGAGGCGGCCGCCCGCTCGTTGGTGCGCACGACCAGCAGCCGACGGCCCAGCGCGGAGCGCCGCACCACGGCCACCACCACGCCGGCGAGGACGAGCCAGCACAGCGCGAACAGTCCGTAGCGCTCCGGATACAGCGCCGCGTCGATATCGAGTCCGAACAGGGTCGGCGAGTGGGGTTGCAGTCCGACCAGACCGCCGGTGAAGGTGGTGCTCTCGAACAGCACCACCGAGACCGCGATGGCCAGCGCCATGGTGAGGATGGCCAGATTGATCCCGCGCACCCGCAGCGCGGGCAGGCCCACCAGCAGCCCGGCCAGCGCGCCCACCGCCGCGCCGACCAGGGGCGCCAGCACGAACGGCAGCCCGAACGAGATGTCCAGGCGCGCGGCGACATACGCGCCGAGCCCGGCGACGGTCATCTGCGCCAGGCTGATCTGATTCGCGTAGCCGACCAGCAGCACCAGCGAGAGCACCAGGATCGCGAACACGATCGATACGGTCGCCGCGTCCCGCCAGTCCGGCGTGCCGAGGAACAGCACCGCGATCACCACCGCGGCGGCGATCACCACCGGGACGGGCCGGAACAGCCCGGCGGCCACCGGTTGTGCGGGCACCGCGGGCAGCCGGTTGCTCGCGCGGTCGCGGCGCAGCACCAGGATCAGCAGCACGGCGACGAACGGCACGGTCTGCGGCCAGCCCAGCTGCCACTGCTGCGGTACATGGTCGGAAACCAGATGGGTCACCACGCTCTCCCCGACGCCGAGGATCAGGCCGCCGGCCAGCGCGGACAGATAGCCGTCGAATCGGCCGGGCAGCGCGGCGGCCAGCGCGAACGCGGTCACCGTGAGCATCGTGGTGTCGAACTGGCCCACGATCGGGGCGACGAGGATGCCCGCCGCCGCGGCCAGGACCGAGCCCAGTGCCCAGTTGAGGCCGCCGAGCACATGCGGTGAGGCGCCCAATGCCTGTGCGGCGGACTCGTGTTCGGCCATCGCCTTGGTCATCAGCGGCAGCCGGCCCCACGCCGACCAGCCCGCCAGCACGGCGACCACCACCACCGCGATCACCAGGATCGCCACTCGTTCGGTCGGAATCGGTTGTCCCAGAATACGAGTCGTCGACGACGGCAGCGCGCTGCGCGGCACCCGCGGCACATCGGGGAAGACGGTGTGCGCCAGCCCGGTCAGGAAGCCGAGCAGGCCCAGCGTCGCGACCATCCGCGACAGCTGGGTGCGGCCGCGGATCGGCCGGATCACCACCAGATAGATCAGCGCCCCGAACACCGCCGCACCGGCGAGGGTCAGCGCGGCCGCCGCCGCGAAGGGCAGACCGGCGTTGTCACGCAACCGGTAACACAGCAGCGCACCCCAGAGCGCGATACCACCGTGGGCGAAATTGATCGTCCTGGAACCGCGGTGGATCGCCACGATCCCCACCGCGCTCACCGCGTACACGCCGCCGATACCCAGGCCCAGCAGCGCGAATCGCAGGGTCAGGTCCATCTCGACCCCTTTGCCGTATTCCGATGTTGCCGGCGCCCCTTGGCGAAGCGCCCGTGCCGACTGTATGTTTGTGAACACCTACTCGCAAGGGTGGGGCAACAGAGCGGTTGCGGAAATACGGTGGATACCGATGGGTGTGAGTGCGGCAGTGGACGTTTCGTCCGCGTCCGAGTCCGGGGACGCGATCCCCGCCGCGATCGCGGCGACCGGGCTGGCGGCCGGTTACGGCGCGGTGGACGTGCTGCGCGGGATCGATCTGACCGTCCGGCCGGGCGAGGTGGTGGCCCTGCTGGGCCCCAACGGGGCCGGTAAGACCACGCTGCTGCGCACGCTGGCGGGTTATCTGCGGCCGAGCGCCGGCGAGATCGAGCTGTTCGGCGCCACCTGTACCCGGCTGCCCGCGTATCGGCGCTGCCGCCGCGGCGTATCGGTCCTGGGGGAGGAGCGGCACATCTTCCCCGGCCTCACCGTGCGCCAGTCGCTGCGCCTGGTCGGCGCCGATGCCACTGCGCTGCAACTGTTCCCGGAGCTGACCGAGCGGATGCGGCACCGCGCGGGCCTGCTGTCCGGCGGCGAGCAGCAGATGCTCGCCCTGGCCTTGGCGCTGGCCCGCCACCCGCGGCTGCTGCTCATCGACGAACTCTCGCTCGGCCTGGCGCCGCAGGTGCGCGAGCGGCTGCTCGACGCGGTCCGCGCCACCGCCGACACCGGCGTCGCGGTCCTGCTGGTCGAGCAGAACGCGAAAGCCGTTCTGGCGCGGGCCGACCGGGCCCATGTGCTGCGCCGCGGCGAGCTCGTCGACGAGCGCCCCGCGGCGGCGTGGCTGCCGCAGCTGGAAGAGCTTGCGGCGCTGTATCTGTCGTGACCATCGTATTTCCGCCGTTCGCCTTCGAGAGGTTCGTCCATGTCGAGATCACCCGCGAAACTGCTGGCGCCGTTGGCCGCGCTGGCGCTGGCCCTGACCGCGTGCAGCAGCAGCGGCGGTTCGTCGAGCGGTAACGGGCCGCTCGAGATCGCCGCGATCGCCGCACTGTCCGGCGGGGTCAGCGCCAACCCGGAATACGCCGACGGCGCCCAGGCCGCCGTGGCGGAGATCAACGCGCACGGCGGGGTGAACGGACGGCAACTGCACCTGACCACCTGCGATATGCACCAGAACGCCACGGATTCCGCGACCTGCGTCCGGAAGATCCTGGCGGACAAGAAGATCGTCGCGCTGGCCGGCGGCTCCGACATCTTCCTCGACGCGGACAAGGCCCAGCTGGAAGCGGCGAAGATGCCGGTGATCGGGCAGTGGCCGGTGTCCAGCTTCGACATCACCGATCCGCTGGCCTTCAACGTGAACGGTTCGACCGTCGTCGGATTCCCGGGTATGGCCCAGGATGTCGCCGCGAGCGGCGCGAAGAAGGTCGGCCTGGTGACCCTGGACCTGCCCACCTCCGACGGGAACCGCAAGTCGATCATGCAGATCCTCGCGGCGGCCGGCGCGCAGGTGACCGCCGACGTCCGGCTGTCGGCCACCGCCGCGGACCTGAGCGCACCGGTGCAGCAGGCGATCGCGGGCAATCCCGACACCATCATCTGGCTGTCGTTCACCGCGCAGACCCCGGTGGCGGTGAATGCGTTGCGGCAGGCCGGATTCAAGGGCACGGTCGCCGTCGCCGGCGCCGCGTTCGAGAAGCAGGGTATGGAGGCGATGGGGACCGGCGGCCCGGTCACCCTGAGCCTGGTCTTCCCGCCGGCCTGGGACACCTCGACCGCGTATGGTAAGCAGTTCAACGACGATATGAAAGCCTATGCGCCGCAGGGCAAACTCACCGAGCTGGCGCTGAGCAGCTGGCTGGGGGTGCAGATGTTCGCGCAGGTCGCGGGCACCCTCCCGACGGTGGATCGGGCCTCGGTACTCGACGGCCTGCGCAAACTCGCGGCGGTCAAGACCGGCGGCCTGACCCCCGCGGTCTCCTTCGCCACCAAGAGCCCGCTGCCGTACGCGGCCATCTACAACCCCGCCTACACCGTGGTCCACGTCGCCAACGGCGCCGCCGGCTGGGACGGCAAGCTCTACGAGACCGGCAGCCACCGGGTCTTGCAACCGGCGCCCTGAGATCGCGGGCCCCGGCGCGCGGCCCGGCACCCGCGGCGGCGGGCGCGGCATGATGGTCGGCATGGACGCGCACGAGGAACTGATCGACCTGGCCGACCGGTATTGGGACAGCGTGCTCGAGGCGTCCCCGAGTACGGCCACCCTGCTCGGGGACCGGCGGTTCGACGACCGGATCGAGGATCTGTCCGAGGCCGCCGAACAGCGCCACCTCGCCACGCTGCGGGCTCTGGCGGCCGAGGCGGCCGCGCTGGACCCGGATCGCCTCACCGCCGTCGACCGGGTCACCCGCAGTCTGCTGGACACCGAACTCGGATCCGCGGTGGACCACCTGTCCTGGCGGCCGGTGGAGCTGGCCTCGGACCAGATGAGCGGCGTGCACGCCGAACTACTCACCCTCGCACCGCAACTCAACGCGCCGGAACCGGCGAACGCGCTCGCCCTGGTGCAGCGGTTCCGCCGGTTCGGCACGCTGCTGGACCAGGCGGCCGACCGATTCCGGGCCGGCCTCGCCGCGGGCCGCACCCCGGCCCGCCTGACCGTCGAACGGTCGCTGGGCCAGCTCGACGGCTATCTGGCCGGCGATCCCGCCGCCGACCCGTTCGCGAACTTCCCCGGCCCGGCCGGCTGGGACGGCGAAACACAGTGGCGCACAACGCTGTCGGATCTGGTCCGGGACGTGATCCGACCCGCGTTCGGCCGCTACCGCGACACCCTCGCCGGCGAACTGCTGCCCGCCGCCCGGCCCGACGACCGGCCGGGCCTGTGCTGGCTCGGCGCCGACGGCGAGGACATCTACCAGCGGCAGTTGCGCCGCCACACCACCGTCACCGACCTCACCGCCGACCGCATCCACGACCTGGGCCTGGCCGAACTCGCTTCGCTGCGTGCGGAATACGCCGAGGTGGGGGAGCGCCTGTTCGGGCTCACCGACCAGACCGAGATCTTCGCCCGGCTGCGCGGGGACGCCGCGCTGCGCTACGCCGACGAGAAACAGATCTTCGCCGACGCCGAACGCTGGCTGGCCACGGCCACCGACGCCATCCCGGACTGGTTCGGCCGGCTGCCCCGCGAGTCCTGCGCGATCGTGCCGGTCCCGGACTTCCTGGCCTCGGCGGTCCCCGCGGCCTACTACTTCCCGCCCGCCTCGGACGGTTCCCGCCCCGGCGTGTACTTCGTGAACCAGCACGAGCCGACCGGCCGCAACCGCTACGAGAGCGCCGCGGTCGCCTTCCACGAGGCGATCCCCGGCCACCACCTGCAACTCACCATCGCCAACGAACTGGCCCACCTGCCGCGATTCCAGCGCCAATCGTTCGCCAACACCGCGTTCGTCGAGGGCTGGGCGCTCTACACCGAACGCCTCGCCGACGAAATGGGTTTGTACCCCGACGATCTCGCCCGCATCGGCATGCTGGCCGCCGATTCCTGGCGCTCCTGCCGCCTGGTCGTCGACACCGGCCTGCACGCCAAGGGCTGGAGCCGGCAACAGGCGGTCGACTTCATGATCGCCAACGCGCCGGTGGCGATCGCGGAGATCCGCGTGGAGGTGGACCGCTACGTCGCGATCCCGGGCCAGGCCGTCGCCTACAAGGTGGGCCAGCTCGAGATCCGCGAACAACGCCGCCTGGTGACCGAGCGCCTCGGAAACCGTTTCGACATCAAGACCTTCCACGACACCGTCCTGGGTTCCGGCTCGCTGAGCCTGCCGGTGCTGCGGGAACTGGCGGCGACCCTGGTCTGACGCCCCAC
Organism: Nocardia sp. BMG111209; assembly: GCF_000381925.1. Lineage (NCBI taxonomy): Bacteria > Bacillati > Actinomycetota > Actinomycetes > Mycobacteriales > Nocardiaceae > Nocardia > Nocardia sp. BMG111209. The sequence continues at coordinate 1,450,915 of NZ_KB907307.1, read as the reverse complement.
GCGTGTCGGCGCCGATTCCACCCGCGAACCCGGAAGAATCGGGCCTCGAATCCGGTCGGCGGCGCGACCCGGGCACGGGTCCCGAATCGAGGAGGTCCGGTGGACTGGGAGGCGTGGCAACAGAGCTGGGATCGGCAGCAGGAGCTGTACCTGCCCGATCGCGAGGAACGATTCCGTGTGATGCTCGATCTGGTCGAGGCGGCGGCCGGGAAGTCCCCCCGGGTACTCGATCTGGCCTGCGGGACGGGCACCCTCAGCCGCCGCCTGTTCGCCCGGCTGCCCGAGGCGAGTTCGGTTGCGGTGGACCGTGATCCGACGCTGCTCGCCATCGCGCGGGGCTCGTTCGGCGGCGACCCCCGCCTCGAGTTCGTCGTCACCGACCTCGAGGAACCCGGCTGGGCCGCGGACCTGCCCCCGCGCCTGTTCGACGCCGTGCTCACCGCCACGGCCACCCACTGGATGCCACCCCACCGGCTGGACCGCCTCTACCGGGACCTGCTGCCCCTGCTGCGGCCCGGCGGCATCCTCCTCAACGCCGACCACATGCCCGACCCGCACACCCCGCGCCTGAACGCACTCGACGAGATCGTCCAGCGCGCCCATCAGGAACGCAGCGCCGCCGACGGCGCCCGCGACTGGGAACAGTGGTGGGCCGAGGTCGCCGAGGCCCCCGAACTGGCCCGCGAATACGCCGCCAGCCGAACCATTTTCGACACCCGTGTCCCGGGCGAACCCCAAACCCTGACCTGGCACCGCGACCGCCTGCGCGCCGCCGGCTTCACCGAAACCGGCGTGGTCTGGCGCTCGGTCACCGACGCCGTGATCGCCGCCGTCCGCTGACCGGCACGCCGGGCCGCGGACCTCGTGAACGGCGGGCCTACTGCAACATGTTCTAATCTTGATCGGGGCACGACGGAGGGAGTCGGCGCGGTGGTCGCGTTCTTCACGGAGGTGGACGGCCGGTATCAGGCATCGGCGTTCGCGGTGGCACGGTGGTCGGCGAGGCAGATCGGCGGGCACGCGGTGTGCGGGCTGCTGGCCCGGGAGCTGGAGAAGTACTGTCCCGATCCGGAATTCGTGCCGGCCCGGCTGACCGTGGATCTGTTCACGCCGGTGATCGCCGAACCGCTGACGGTGGTGGGCGAGGTGGTCCGCCGGGGTAATCGGATCGTGGTCGCCGACGCGCGGATCGAGCAGGAGGGTAAGGTCCGCACCCGCGCGACCGCGGTATTCCTCCGGACCGGCGATACGCCGCCCGGCGAGATCTGGAGTTCGCCGCAGACCCTGCCCGACCCGCCGGATCCCACCGACCGGAATATGCGACTGTGGGTGCAGACCGGCGCAGACGACTGGACCATGGATTTCGGCGCCTGCCAGAACGCCGAGCGGAAGACCATCTGGCAGCATCAGCCGCCGCTGGTGGAGGGGGAGCAGACCTCCCCGTTCCAGCGCGCGGCCATCGTCGGCGACACCACGAACATGGTGTGCAACTGGGGTTCCCGAGGCGTCGGCTATATCAACTCGGATATGACCCTCACCCTGTCCCGGCTGCCCGTCGGCCCGGAACTGGGTCTGCAGGCCCAGGATCATCTCGCCCACGACGGCATCTCCGTCGGCACCGCGACCCTCTACGACCGCCTCGGACGGGTCGGTACCTGTGTGGTCACCGCCGTCTCGAATTCGCGCCGCCAGCTCGACTTCGCCCAACTCACCGCCGAACACGTCACCGCGCGGCCCTGATCGGGCGGCCCGGCCGGTCGCCCGGGACCCGCGGCGACGGCCCGTGCGGCATAATCTCGGCGCGAAGGGGTCCGCACTCGACGAAGGCTGATTCTCCATGACCCGACCGGTGATTCGCGGCGTGTGGGCAGGACGGCGATGAGCCGCGCGATCGTACTCGGGCCCGGTGGCGTACCCGGCACGGCGTGGCTGCTCGGCCTGATCACCGGGCTGCGCCGGGCCGGGATCGACCCGGCCGACGCCGACACGATCGTCGGCACCTCCGCCGGCGCGATCGCCGGTGCGCTGCTCGGTGATTCGCGGGACCTCGGCGCGGTGCGCATGCCCCGGCCGCGCCCGTACGCGGAGGCCGTGCAGGACTTCGACTGGGCCGTCCTGGATCAGGTGGCCGCCATCGTGGATGCGGGTGTGCTCGACCGCGCGGCGCGATCCCGCCTCGGCCGGCTCGCCCTGGACGCGGCCGTCCCGGACGAGACCGATCGCGTGGCGGACATGTACCGACTGCTCGGCGACTGCACCTGGCATCCGGGTCTCGTACTGCCCCTGCTCGACGCGGAATCCGGTGAGCCGGTGGTGTGGCGGGCCGGTGACGGTGTGCCGCTGCCGCTGGCCGTCGCGGCGGGCACGACCATGCCGGGTATGTCGGCCCCGGTGACGATCGAGGGGCACCGCTACATCGACGGCGCGTTCCGCAACCGCGCCAACGCCGATCTCGCGAGTGGAGCCACGGTGGTCGTGCTGGTCGAACCGATGGCCCACATCATCCCCACCGACTCGATCGACGCGGAACAGCTCGTCCGCATCGTTCCCGACGAGGCCGCCAGACAGGCTCTGGGCACCAGTCTTTCGGACCACGCGGTGTGGCCCGAGGCGTTCCTCGCCGGGATGCGCCAGGGCGTCGCGGCCGCACCCGAGGTCCGCGCGGCGGGCTGGACCCGCCGACCGGCCGGTAGTGCCCGGTGACCGGATCCGGTCGCGCACATTAACGCGAAACCGCTTGTCGCCGAACGGTTCATGACAACCCCCGGCCGGATCGACAGGCCCCGGCGCGCCGGTTAACCTCACCGCAGATGCTGGACCGTAACGGGAGGTCACCGTGCCGATGTCGATCCTCGATGTTGCTCTCGACACAGCGCATCTCGACCCGGACGAGTACGTGCGCGCACTGATGCGGTGGCATTTCCGTCCCGAGACCGGCACGCCGTACTGGCTGCGCCGCAGCGCCACACTGGATTTCGATCCGCTGACCGACATCCACGGAATCGACGATCTCACCCGGTTTCCCAATGTGGCCGACGAACTGCGCGATGTCGCCGTCGAGGATCTGATCCCTCGCGGCCTCGGCCCGCAGCCGCGGATCGCGGGGGTCTACGAATCCGGCGGCACCACGGGTGCGCCCAAACGTATGCTGCTGTTCCAGGATTGGCTCGATGTCCAGGTGCAGTGGGAGGACTGGACCTCCGGCTGTCCCGCGGGTGGTCCGGTCAACATCCTGGCCGTCACGCCGTCGGGTCCGCACATCATCGGGGAATGCGCGACCCAGGCCGCCCGGCGCACCGGCGGACTGAAATTCGCCCTCGACCTGGACCCGCGCTGGGTGAAAGTCCTGGTGGCGCAGGACCGTACGGCCGAGGTGGCCGACTACACCGATCACCTGCTGGCGCAGGCGGCCGACATCCTGCGCAGTCAGCGGGTGGACATGCTGTTCATCACCCCGCCGTTGCTGACGCTGCTCGCCACCCGCGGCGAACTGGTCGAGCTGATCAACAAATCGGTGCGCGTCATCCGATACGGCGGTGCGCGAATGGATCCCGAGAACCTGAGGTTCTACCGCACCTATATCTTCCCCGGTATCGAGTTCCGGGGAATGTACGGCAGCACCACGATCATGGGCTCGAGCCGGGAACGGTTGCACGAGAATCACGGCGGGGCAGTCATTTTCGACGCGTTCTCGCCCTATTCCTTCTACCGCGTGGTGGATCCGGACGACGGCGCCGACGTCGGATTCGGCGAGCGCGGCCGCGTCGTGATGAACCACCTCACCAAATACCTGCTCCTGCCGAACAATCTCGAACGCGACACCGCCTACCGGATCGCACCGCCGCCCGGCGCCGTCGGCTGTTCGGTCGCCGACGTCGCGCCGGTCGCCACGTTCGGCGGGCAACGCGTGATCGAGGGCGTGTACTGATCACCGCGGCGCCGGGTGCTCAGCGCACCGCGGGCTCGAAACCCAGTGCGGCCAGGAGATTCTCGCTCTCCACCCACAGCCGGGCCGCGGCCGCGTCGTCCAGGGCGAGATCGGCGGGCGCCTCCTCGGCGCGGCGGTGGAAGTACCGGCCCGGCGTGTGCCCGGCCTCGGGATCGGTGGCCAGCCACACCAGCGTATCGGCCGGTTCGTCGGGCGCGACGGTGTCCGCGGCGGCCATATGGGCCCGCATGGCGGCATCGCCGTGGGTGGCGAAGTTGCTGGCCACCACGCCCGGATGCATGACCTGGGCGACGATCCCGTCGGCCGCGCCGCGCCGGGCCAGTTCGCGGGTGAACAGGATGTTCGCGAGTTTCACCCGGCAGTAGGCCACGGTGGGATGTTCGACGCCGAGGCTCTGCACATCGTCCCAGTCCAGGCCCCGGCTGCTGCGGTGCGCGGTCGACGAGACGGCGAGCACCCGGACGGCGCCGGCCGGTTGCGCGGCCGCGGTGACGGCCAGCAGCGACCACAGTTCCCGGGTCAGCAGGAACGGCGCCAGGTGATTGGCGGCGAAGGTGGCCTCGGTACCGTCCGGGGTGACGATCCGCCGGTCCCGGACGCCGCCGGCGTTGTTGATCAGCACATCGAGTCGCTCGGTGCGGGAACGGATCTCGTCGGCGACCCGCCGCACCTCCGCCATCAAGGTGAAGTCACCGCGCAGCATGACCAGGCCGCCGCCCAGTTCGGCCGCCGCGGCGGCGCTGCGCTGCGGGTCGCGGCCCACGCCGATCACCTGCCAGCCCCGGGCCAGCAGTTCACCCGCGGTCGCCTTGCCGATGCCCGAACTGGCGCCGGTGACGACCGCGACCGGACGGGTGGGGTCGAGTGTGGATGTCATTGTCTCGCAATCTTTTCGGGAACACACTTCGGTTACGGCCGCGGCCGCAGGCCGTCGAGCAGCAGCCGCACGGTGAACCGCACCCGCTCCTCGAGCTGTTCGTCGGTCGGTGGCCGGCCCGCGACGATCGAGCGGACCTGCCCGCCGACCACCAGCGTCATGAACGCGCGCGCGGCCTGATCGGTATCGGTCGGGGCCAGGGCGCCGGTGGCGATCGCCCGGTCGAGCACACCCGCGACGAAGTCGACCACCGGCCCGGCGCTGAGGGTGTAGTTCTCCACGAAGATCTCGGGGAACCGATAGCTCTCGGTGTTGATGATCCGTTGCAGCCGAAGGCCGTTGACCGTCATCACCTGTCCGATGCGCAGCCGGGCGACCTGTTCCAGGGTGTCGGACAGATCCCCGTCGTCCATCCGCTCGAGCACGTCCTTCGGCACGATCTGCCGCTCGGTGGCGCGGCGCACGGCGGCCCGGAACAGTGAGGCCTTGTCCGGATACCGGGCATAGACGGTGCGCTTGGTCATGTTGACCCGCGCCGCGATCATCTCGACCGTCGCCAGCTCGAACCCGTGTTCCAGGAACAGGTCGAGGGCGGCGTCGATCAACTCCTCGTGCCGCGCCTCGGCCTGCTCCCGGGTGGGGCGACCCGCGCCGCGGCGCACCGGCGGGGCGTTCTGTGCTCCAGACAACTCGCTGACCTGGTCCTTTCCATTGCCACTTGCATCGTGACCCGAATCACGAATAATGATACGCACGGGTTGCTATTTGTCGAGGCCTTCGGGGCCGTGCAGGAAGGACGCTCCTCCGTGAGCTCAGCCACAGAAAAATTGACGAGGCTCGTCGACGCCGACGACCGCTTCGACCACTCCCATGCGGACCTGCGGGAGATCCAGATCGAGGCCGTGAACGAGCGGTTCCAGGACCGCCGCGACCGGATCAAACTGCTCGGTCACCGGGCGTCCGAGGCCGGTGTCACCGAGGTGCGCAGCTTCGACGACGTGGTCCCGCTGCTGTTCCCGCACACCGCGTACAAGAGCTATCCCGAGAGTTTCCTGATCGACGAGCGCTGGGACCGGCTGGGCAAATGGCTCGGCACCATCTCCCCGTACCCGATCGCCCCCATCGAGACCGCCGATATCGCCGGCATCGACGAATGGATCGCGCGGCTGCAGGCGAAGGGCCACTACGTGTCCTGCTCCAGCGGCACCACCGGCAAATCCGCGATGCTGCTCGCCTCCGAACAGGACATGACCTGGTCCCGCAAGGACACCGTCAACGTCTTCTCCTGGGGTTCGGGCGTGGTCCCGGCCCGCGACCGGCGGATGATGGGTATCGCCGCCACCGCCGCGGTGCCGAAGAACCTGATCAGCGGTGAGGCGCAGGAGGCCGCGTTCGGCGATCCGGACAAGCCGCGCTTCCGCCTGCCGATCCCGCCGCTGACCGTCGGCGCGCTCACCAAGATGGTCGTCCTCCGCAAGAAGATGGCCGACGGCAACGCCGGGCCGGAGGAACTGGCCGATTTCGAGCGCACGTCCAAGGAGCGGCAGGCCACCCTGGACCACGCGCTGGTGGCCGCCGCCGACGCGCTGATCGAGTACCGCGGCGACAAGCTCTACATCGCCGGCATGTGGAACGCGCTCTACCAGGTGGCGAAGCTGGTGCGCGAACGTGGTTACGCGGCAAAGGATTTCCACCCCGACAACTGCATCTACGTCGGCGGCGGCCTCAAGCGCGCCCAATTGCCCGACGACTACCAGCAATTCGTGCACGAGACGTTCAACATCCCGCACAGCCGCGATTTCCAGAACTACTCCATGCAGGAGCTGAACTCCGGAATGCCCAAGTGCCAGAAGGGCGATCGCTACCACGTGCCGCCGTGGATCGTGCCGTTCATCCTCGACGAGGCCGGCGACGCGCTGCTGCCGCACGAGGGCGGTGAGGTCGAGGGCCGCGCCGGCTTCTTCGATCTGTCCCTGGACGGCCGCTGGGGCGGCGTCATCACCGGCGACAAGATCTCGCTGGACTTCGACCCGTGCGCCTGCGGCAACAAAGGCGCCTCGATCCGCAACAACATCGTCCGCTACGCGGACATCACCGGCGACGACAAGATCGGTTGCGCCGGCACCGTCGATGCCTATGTGCGAGGACTGTCGTGACCACTGCCGAAATCCGTCATTCCGAGACCGCCGAGGCGGTCGTCTCCGCGCCGTTCTTCCTGCGCGGTGAACTGGTCGAACGCAACGACGTCACCCATCGCTCCCGCGATCTGGGCGTCACCTTCGCCACCCCGACCATCGACATGGACAAGGCGGTGCACCCCCGTACCGAGGTGCCGCCGCTGCTGAACGTGCCGCTGGCCGAGATCATCGACTTCCTGGTCGAAACCGGTGCGCGGCTGCGCGATCCGCACAATCCCTTCGTGCAGGATTGCATCGACCGCATGTCGTCGACCCACATCCTGCCCCGCGGCGTGCTGGAGGCGCAGGTCAAGGGTGCGGCCTCGTTCCTGGACAAGCGGCTGCTGGAGACCATCGTCGAGCAGAACTTCCCCGATCCGCGGGCCCTGGACGAGTGGATTCCCAAGCGGGACTTCACCGGTCGCAAGAGTTTCGTGCGGGCCTTCGCGCCGCGGTTGATCCACGTGCTGCCCGGCAATTCGCCCGGGGTGGCCGTGAAGTCGATCGCGCAGGGCGCAATGGTCAAGGCGGTCAACCTGTTCAAGATGTCGTCCAGCGATCCGTTCACCACGGTGGCGATCCTGCGCACGATGGCCGATCTCGATCCGGACCACGCCATCGTGCGCTCGATGTCGGCGGTCTACTGGCGCGGCGGCGACGACGCGGTGGAGCGAACCCTGTACCGGCCGCAGTACTTCGACAAGATCGTGGCGTGGGGTGGCGGCGACGCCATCAACAACGTGATCAAGTACCTCGGTCCCGGCTTCCAGCTGGTGTCCTTCGACCCGAAGACCTCGATCTCGATGGTCGGCCGGCAGGCGTTCGACTCCGACGAGGCCCTGGACGCGGCCGCCGAACTGGCCGCCTCCGATGTCATGGTGCTCAACCAGGAGGCTTGTGTCGCAAGCCGTTTCGTCTTCGTCGAGGCCGGCGAGGACGAGGTGGACCGCTTCGGGCAGCGCCTGCACGAGCGCATCGTCGCCAAGGCCGCCGACTCCGGCGACACCCGGCCGCTGGATCGTGATCTGCGCGAGCAGGTCGACATGCTCACCCTGCTCGACGACGAGTTCCGGGTGTTCGGCAAGACCGACGGCACCGGCCTGGTGATCCGCTCCGACGAGCCGGTCGATTTCCACCCGATCAACAAGACCGCCAACGTGGTTCGCGTGGATTCGCTCGACGACGCGGTGAAGTACGTGAACGTCGCGACCCAGACCGTCGGCTTCTACCCGTTCGACCGGATGTCCGACTATCGCGACCGGCTGGCCAGCGGCGGCGCGCAGCGCATCGTGCACTTGGGCGAGGCGGGGCCGAGCACCATCGGCAACCCGCACGACGCGATGTACCCGCTGCACCGCTTCGTGCACTGGATGGCACACGAGGACGGGGTCGACACCCCGCAGTGACCGGCCCGGGGCGGGTTCGCGCCCGCCCCACCGGGATCAGCGCACGTGATCCAGCAGCGCGCCGACGTCCTCGAGCGCCCGCAGCGTGTCGTTGAGATGGGTGCAGGTGCTCCGCCCGGTGAAGTTCCGGCGCACCTCGGTACGCAGGCCCGCGACCGGAAGTCCCGCCAGCCGCCCCGCACTGGCCGCGGCGACCGGGCATTCCGGCCAGGGCAGCGCACCGATCTCGGCCTCGGAGGTCAGGAACCGCCGGGTGTCGGGGTCGACGGTCGCGTGCACGGTGTACTCGTGCACGACGGTCTCGACGCCGTCGCCGCTGCGGTGACTGTCCCGGAAGAAGCCCTCCACCCGCACGATGCCGTCCGCGCGCCACACCTCCAACCGGCGCCGGCGGCGCATACCGTGCGGCGGCAGCGGATCGTGCTCGTGCCAGCCCAGCGGATCCGCCGGCTCCACCTCCGGGGCGAGCGGTCCGTCGGAGATCGGCACCACGCCGGTCTCGGTCAACCGGCTCATCAACGTGCCCTCGGCGATCCATCCCGCACAGAGATCCGGATATTGCAGGCCGGATCGAGGCCGGGGGACCGGTGCCGGTAACGGCGCCTGCCCCGCCGAGATCGCGTATCCGCTGACGAGCAGTGCGGTGGGCAGATCATCGAGCAATTGGAATCGCACCGACCCGGATTCCCGCTCACCGGGCAATGCCTCGGCTACCGCGCCGCGGAATCCGGCGGAGGCATTCACGCCGATGAGTTCCGCGAGCCGCGGCTGCGCCGGCTCGGCCACGATCCGCCGCACTTGCCGCCGCGGATAGTCCACCTCCACCTCGAGCCGGGCCTCGTCGAGAACCGTGGCCCCGCCGTCGATCTCGGTGCGCAGATCGCGGCCGCGCGCGAACAGGGTCACGGCCCCGAGCAGGCCGTCCGGCCGCAGCGAGTCGTGGGTCGTGGTGCGCCGCACCGAACCCGGCCGGCGCGGCGGCGTGACCGTCGCCGGCGCCCCTCGATATCCCTGCAACCGCCGCTGCTCCTGCGATGTCATGACGTCCCTTCCGCGAGCAGTCCGGCCAGCTGTTCGAGTGTCCGATCCGAGGCACGGTCGTGGGTGAACAGCACGACCTGGTCGAAACCGAGCTCCCGCAATTCCCGCAGCCGATCCGCGACCGCGGGCGCGGTACCCACCAGCCCGCCCTCGCGCAGCCCGAAACCCGGTGCGCCGAAACGCTTCTCGGCCAGCGCTCGCACCTCCGGCAGCGCGGCGTCGTCCGGCGCGATCGCGGTCACCGCCTCCACCGACAGCCGCAGCGTGCCCGGATCGCGGCCGATGTCCGCGCACAGCGACCGCAGCACGTCGAGTTTGCGCTCGATCTCACCGAGCGCGTAGGTCGGCACGTTCCACACGTCGGCATACCGCGCCACCAGCGGTAATGTGAACTTCTCGCCGACCCCGCCGACCACGATCGGCGGCCGGGGTTGCTGCACCGGACCGGGCACCACCGGCACCTGCCGCACCGAGTAGTGCTCGCCCGCGAAGTCGATCATCCCGTCGGCGAAGGCCCGGGTCAGGATCTCCAGCGTCTCGGCCAGCCGCCGCGACCGCTCCGGGAATCCGCCCCACTCGAATCCGGCCCGCAGATGCTCGTCCTCGATCGACCCGCTCCCGAGCCCGAGTTCCAGCCGTCCGTCCGACACCTGATCGAGCGTGGTGGCCATCTTCGCCAGCAATACCGGATGCCGAAACTGGTTGCACAACACCAGATGTCCCACCCGCAGCCGCTCGGTCCGGCTCAGCAGCGCGGTGGCCAGCGTCCAGCCCTCGAGCGACGGGAGCTGCTCGGCCCCCGGCCCGTAGAGATGGTCGTACAACCACACCGACCCGATCCCGAGCTCCTCGCAGCGCAGCGCGCGATGCAGAACATCCCGATAGGTGAATCCCAACTGCGGCACATAGACGCCGACGTCCAAACCGTCCATCACCCGAAATCCTCGCCGAGATCCATGTTCTCTCGGCCCGAGATTATCATTTCCGCGCGTCGACCCGGCCGATCGCGCCTCACCTCGAAATCCGGCAAATCACCCGCGAACCCCCTCTGCCCCGCATATGCCCCGGATTTTCTCGAGCGGTGTGTCGAAGCACGGCCCGGGCATCGGTGATGTTCAATCGGTGCCGTTGAGGTACCGGCGAACGAGTGAAAGGTAGTTGACATGGCTCTTCCCACCATGACCGCCGAGCAACGCTCCGAAGCGCTGGCCAAGGCGGCCGCGGTGCGTAAGGCCCGGTCGGAGCTGATCGAGCAGATCCGCAAGGGCTCGGTCTCACTGGCCGAGGTGCTCAAGCGCGCCGACAAGGAGGACTTGGTCAAGAAGACGAAGGTCGCCGCCGTCATCAAGGCCCTGCCGGGTATCGGCCCGGTCAAGGCCGCGAAATTGATGGACGAAGCGGAGATCCCCGTCGACCGCCGCATAGGCGGCCTCGGCTCGCGTCAGCGCGCCGCCCTGCTGGAGGCGCTGAACGCCTGAAAACCTACCCGGACCGGCCCCAATGCCAGCGATTTGGTCCTCATCGATCAATCGGATAATCTTTCTGAGCATCACCGGTCCGGGTGGCGGAATGGCAGACGCGCTAGCTTGAGGTGCTAGTGCCCGTTTAAGGGCGTGGGGGTTCAAGTCCCCCTCCGGACACAATCGGGACACTCACGGGCGGTCGTGGCAGGAAATCTGCTACGACCGCCCGTGTCCTGTTTCCGTGGTACCGAATGATGGTTGTGCGCAGGCGTTTATGCCAGTGCCCAGACCGATGGCGCGTGGATCGGGACGCCGTGTCCGGGGAGCAGGTGCTCGACCGGTAGTTGCCGAAGGCGGCTCGCGGTCTCGGCCGCTGCCTCGACATCGACTGTGTCGGGGGCGAATCGCGGTCGGCCGTTGATCGTCAGGACGGCGTCCCCGGACAGCAACGTCCGAGTCCCGGCGTTCCACAGGGCGATGCTGTCGTCGGTGTGGCCGGGAGATTGCAGCACCGTCCAGGCCGACGCGCCCGGCAACGGCCGCCCGTCCTCGAGACTGCCGACCGGCTGCGGACCCGGCCACAGCATACGGCGAGTCCCCCCGAAGCCTGCCGTCACGGCCGCGCGCACGAATCCGGTAGCGGCTCTGCGGTCGAACGGCTGCCCGAACAGCAACCGCCAGGTCCGAGCCAATTTCGCCGGACTCGGAGTTCTCGGCTCGACACCGTCGAGGTACGACAGTGTGACCGTCGGCAGATAGATGTCGGCGTTGTGCCGGCGAGCCAACGCCGCCGCGCCGCCGACATGATCACAATGCCCGTGCGTCGCGGTGACGACCCGAACCCGACCGGGCATGATCGCCAGGACCGGCTCGACATCCTCGGCCGAGGTCGGCATTCCCGGATCGATCACGACGATCGCGCCGTCGTCGCCGGCCAGCAGATAGCAGTTGAAACACCATCGGGAAACGCGCGTCAGCCCCAGTGCCGCAAGACGTTCGACCACCACACCCATGCCCACCCCGGTCTACGCTCGTCGAGACAGGTCCCCGGCGCAGCGACCCGCGGACGAGTCTACGTTCTACCGTCGACTCGAATCCGATCCCGACCTGCCGATCCGCGAACCCGACGACCGCCGGCCGAGATACTGCCGGGACACGCACGGGTGTCGATTCGGACTGTCGTCAGAGCTTGGCCAGTAGTTTCGGCGCCAAATTCTTTTCGGCCGAGACCTTGGCGCCGAGATCCGTGCCGGGGAGCAATGTCACCGCCACCATGAGGCCGTGGGTGCCCTTGCGGGCGTACAGGATTCCCCCCGGCGCCACATGTGCCTCGTCACCGATTCCGGGTACGAGCTGACCGGCCGGATACCCGATCCGGCTCCAATCGGCGATCACGACTTGGACTGTCGCCGTGGAGCCGGTGAACGTGCAGTGGTTGGGGTAGGTGTCCAGTCCCGAGTCGGTCCTGTGCTGCACGGCATCCGAGCCGGCCACGGGGGTGACCAGGTCTCTGGTCAGCACGTCGCATGCCGCCGGAACGCCACTGGATGTCGTGCTGCCGGAACCGCCGCATGCGACGGTGCACAGCAGCGGCGGCGCCAGTGCCACCGCGATCCGCCAAACGCGCGATCGTGTCATATCCCCCTCCGGACGGTTTCGGCGCCCGCCGTGCCCGCTTCCGCGGAATCTACGCCAGAGTCCCAGTGTCCGCCCGAAATTCGACCACCGCATCCTGGGTCGGGGCGGTGCCGGCGCCGACGGATCGACCGGGATGGGCCGCCGCCGAATCCCTTCGGGTCGGCGGTCAGGCGGCGGCGCGTGCGGTGGGAGGGCGGCGGCGCAGGCCGGGGTTCTCCAGGGCCGGGGGCCGGTATGCCTGGTCGAGGGTGCCGATGTCCGTGCCGGGCGGGACGATCTCGTCGATGCGGTCGAGGATGTCGTCGGTGAGCGCGACGTCCAGGCCGGCGAGCAGGTCGTCGAGGTGGTCCATGGTCCGGGCGCCCAGCAGGGCACTGGTGATGCCGGGATGGGCGATGGTGAACGCCATCGCGAGGTGGGTCATGCGCAGTCCCGCCTCGGCGGCGAGCGGGACGAGCTTCTCGACGACGTCGAGCCGATGCCGGTCGTCGAGGTGGCGGATCAGGCCGGCACGGCGTAGGTCGTTGTGCTCGTTCCTGCGCACGCGGCCGGTGAGCAGACCCTGGCCGAGCGGGCCCCAGACCATCGTGCCCATGCCGAAACGCTGTGTGGCGGGCAGGATCTCGCGCTCGATGCCGCGGTTGAGGATGGAGTACACGGGCTGCTCGGTGTGGAACCGCTCCAGGCCGCGCCGCTGGGCGACCCACTGGGCCTCGACGATATCCGCGGCAGGGGTCCCGGACGCTCCGATCGCACGGACCTTGCCACTGTGGATCAACTCGGTCAGCGCGGAAAGGGTCTCCTCGATATCGGTGGCCGGGTCGGGGCGGTGGAGTTGGTAGAGGTCTATGTAGTCGGTCTGCAGACGACGCAGTGAGTTCTCCACCGCGGTCACGATCCAGCGCCGGGATGCGCCCTGGCGATTGAGATCCTGCCCGGCCGGCGTGCCGTGGGCCGGGCGGCCGAACTTGGTGGCGAGTACGACGTCGTCCCGGCGTCCCTTCAGTGCCTTGCCCACGATGTCCTCGGAGTCGCCGTAGGCGTCGGCGGTATCGATGAGGTTGATACCGGCGTCCAGCGCCCGGTGGATGATGCGGGCCGACTCCTCCGGGGCATTGCCCATGGCCGTGGCGAACATCAGGGTACCCAGGGCATAGGGGCTGACCTGGATGCCGGTCCGGCCGAGAGTGCGGTACTGCATGGTTTTCTCCCTGTGATGGCCGGCGCCGGGCGGACGCCGTAGGCTGCACTAAACGGAAAGCTTTTCCGGAACTATACGGAAAGTTTTTCCGCTTACGCAAGAGGATGGGAAATGGCCGACTACAGCACGCCGGGCGACGGTCAACCAGCGCCGCGCCGACGCCGCGCCGACGCGCGCCGCAACGTCGATGCCTTGATCGAGGCCGCGCGGACCGTTTTCGCCACCTCCGGCGTGGACGCACCGGCGAAGGAGATCACCGACCTGGCAGGCGTCGGAGTCGGCACGTTGTACCGGAATTTCCCGCAGCGTTCCGACCTGGTCAAAGCCGTCGTGGAAAGCGGGATCGATGCCGTGGCCGACGCGGGCCACTCGCTGAGTGCCACGCACGAACCGGCACAGGCACTCACCGAGTGGATCCACCGGCTGACCGAACTGCTCGCCACCAAACGTGGACTGGCCTCGGCGCTGCACTCGGGTGATCCGGCATTCTCGGGGCTGCCCGGCTACTTCCTGCAGCGGCTCGGCCCCGTCCTCGCCGCGCTGCTCGACGCCGCGGTGGCCGACGGCACGGTTCGCGATGACCTCGGTGCCGAGGATCTCCTGCACGTCATCACTCAACTGTCCCAGCCCGTCCCCGGGCGAGGGCTCGACCACAACCAGCGCATCGTCGACGTCTTCGTCGACGGCCTACGTCACGGAGCCACGCGACGGCCTGCCGCACAACGACTTCGCCGGACCGGGAGTTCCTAGGTCCTGCTCTTCGCCAGACGCCGGGCGAGTTCGGCTTTGTTGCGGAGGCCCAGTTTCCGGTAGATGCGGGTGAGGTTGACCTCGACCGTTTTCGGGCTGATGAACAGCGTTGCGGCGATGTCCTTGTTGGTCATTCCCGAGGCGGCCAGGTCGGCGACTCGCTGCTCGGAGGCGGTGAGGATCGTATCGCCGTTGCGGCCGTTCGATATTCGCGCCAATTCGGCGTTCACCCGATCCGCCCAGAGGGGCGTCGCCAACGCCTCGAATGACGAAAGGGCTTCCTGGAGTACGGTCTTCGCCCGGTCCTTCTGTCGTGCTCGCCGGTGCAGTTGACCGCGCAGCAGTCGCGTGCGTGCCAGTTCGAACGGCATCGGCAACCGAGCATGAAAATCTATCGCCGCATCGGCCGCGGCGGCCGCACCGGGGAGATCACCTCGGGCGGCCGCCAGCATGGCGCGACAGCGCGCACCTGTCGCGAGCATCCACGGACGGTCGAGCCGTGCGCCGTTCGCCTCCAATCGGCGGACGATCGATTCGGCCTCTTCGAGGCGGCCCAGGTGGATGAGAGCCTCGGCCGCGTCGGGCAGGAACGGTGCGGTCAGGATTTCCGAGCTGCGCGGACTCATCGCCGCGACGGTCAGCAACGGCTCCAATGTGTCGACTGCCGCTCGATGGTTCCCGACCGACAGCTCGAGAAATCCGAGGGTGGCGATCGTCCACGGCAGCAGACTGGCCGACCCGGATCGCCGGCCCGCGTCCAGCGCATCGGCCGCATCGCGGCGAGCATCCTCGACCCGACCCCCATAGGCGGCGACCATCGCACGGATCGTCAGCCCGACGAACAGTGACGTATCTCCCCCGAGCTGCGCCGCCCGCTGTAGACCTTCCTCGTCGGCGCGTGCGGCACGGGTGTAGTCGCCGGACCAGATGTCGATGAGCGCGCCGTAGAACAGGGCGAAGATGATCTCGTTCTCGTCGCCGCGGTCGATGCACTGTTGCCGGGCCGGAGTCATCCGGTCCCGTGCACGGTCGAGATCGCCCGCACATGCGATCAACAAGGGGTATTGCAGGGTGGGCCGCAGCGCGATCGCCATCGGGGCATCGCCTTCCAGGTCGACCCCGCGCCGCAGGCTTGCTTCGTCGAGTCCGTCGCCACGGACGAGCGTGACCAGGGCGCGAATGCCCAGTGCCTGGCTCAGGACCGGCCCGGACTGCACGCTTTCGGCAGTCGCCACGGCTTGCTGGATACGGTCGGTGGCACCGTCGAGGTCGCCCAGACTCAACAGCGTGGAGGCCAGGATCAGCAGAGCCTGCGCACGCAGCGCCGGTTCCTGATCCGAATGGACCAGCGCCTGCTCCAGCAGGAGCTTCGCTTCGAGGTAGCCCTGACTCAGGACAGCGACCGTTGCGCGCAGCGCGAGCGCCTGGGCGCGGAACGGTCCGGTGGGCAGACCCGTGATCGCGTCGTCGAGCAGGCGTCCGGCGCGGGTGATGTCGCCGGCATCGAGGTGGTGCCGCGCCGACCGGAGTTGCCGCTGCGGAGTGTCACCACCCAGGCCGATCGCATAGTCCACGAGCTCCGCCGCGGCGGCGGGCGCGCCCCGTTTGCGCGCCAGCACAGCCGCGTCGTCGAGCGCGGCCAGGGTTTCCGGCGATCCGGTCACCGATCCCAACGCGAGGTGCCGGGCCCTGGACTCGGGATTGTCCACCACACCGGCGAGACGGCGGTGGGTTCGACGCCGATCCGCAGGCAACGCTCTGTCGTATACCCCACGGGCCAACAAGGGATGAGTGAAGCGCACGTATCGTCCGTCGAGTTCGACGATCGATTCCCGCTCGGCCTCCTCCAGCAACGCAACGACTTCCGTGACGTCCGACCCGACCGATCGCGCGACCGACTCGACCGTCGGCGCGGCGGCACACGCTGCGGCCAGCAACGTGGTCTGTACCGCGGTGGGCAGACTGCTGATCCGCGCATCGACCAGCTCGGTCAGAGTCGAGGTGAGCGGGACCCCGCCGGGCGCACCGTCGGGTAAGGCACGACCGAGTTCTATTGCGTAGAACGGATTTCCCCCGGACACCTCGTGGATCCGCACCAGCACCGGCCGCGGAAACGTCCGGCGCAGATGTTCGGACAGCACGGCGTGCAGAGCACCGATACTCATCGGACGCAACGATATTCGCTGTGCCGGCCGGTCGGCTCGCTGCAGCCAGGAGAAGAATTCGGTGCCACGGCTGCGGGTCGCGCCGAGCACACCCACCCGTCCCGCCAATCGGCGAGCAACGTAGGAAACCACGCGAACGCTCGACGGGTCGAGCCAATGCATGTCGTCGATCGCCAGGAGAACGGGTTTCTCGTCCGCCGAGCGTTGGATCGCGCCCAGACAGCCTGCCGCGACAGCTCTTTCGTCCGCGGGAACATCGCTGTCTCCG
This sequence comes from Nocardia sp. BMG111209, assembly GCF_000381925.1. Lineage (NCBI taxonomy): Bacteria > Bacillati > Actinomycetota > Actinomycetes > Mycobacteriales > Nocardiaceae > Nocardia > Nocardia sp. BMG111209. The sequence continues at coordinate 1,433,980 of NZ_KB907307.1, read as the reverse complement.
CTGTTCTCCCGTAGGAGCATGCGATCCACCGCACGCCGCTGCAATCCCGGTAGCTCGTCCCAGATCGCGGAATCGATCGGGCGGACCAGGTCGACCAATGCCGAGTAGGCGTAGTCGAATTCGGCAATATTGGGCTGCGCCGACAACACCCGGAAACCGAGGTCCCGCGCGCGGCCGACAGCCGACTGGATCAGGGTGGTCTTTCCGAGGCCCGCCTCACCCTCCACCAAGACCGCCGCCCCGTCGATACGTGCGGTAGCAAGGAATTCGTCGATCACCGACGACTTGTCGTCAGCCGCCATGACCGCCTCTCACCGGAAAATCGGCATCCGCAGGACCCGCTGCGCAAATATGACCCGGCTCCGAGTCTGCCCGGCCGGTGCGGACCGCGTCACGGGTATCGGACTACTCGGCTCTGTCCGGCGAGCGACCCGTCGGTACCCGAAAAGGTGGACAGGCATCGGATCGACCTGCAGAGGGGTTAGGGAAACACCGGATTCGCGCGGGGCCCCGGGCACCTAACGTGCGGTGGGTGGGTACACCTGCTCCGCCTCTGTCGTGCTATCTCGTCGAGTGGTACCGGCCCGGACTCGACGCCGAGACTTTCGACGGGATGACGGTCGCGTTGGCGACATGCGCCGCGTCGATGTCCGCCGAGGGCTCACCGGTGGAGCTGCTCCTGACGCTCTGTGTGCCCGAGGACGAATTCGCGCTGGGCGTCCTCACCGCCGGATCCGCGGACATCGTCACGCGGGTATGCCTACGGGCCGGGACCCCCGCCCAGCGGGTCACCCCGGCCGACGCCTACCTCAGCAGCCGCCGGCCATGGGGAAACCCCTGATTCCCACGCGGTCTCCGCTTCATAGCGTCGAACGCAGCGGGGTCGGACCGAGCGCCGTCCCCCATTTGTATCCAGGGGTGGACAGGAGATGAACATGTCCCAGGCAGGTAGCCGGTCGCCGGCCGGAAAGCGCGAATTGATTCTCATCGCCGACGCGGCGGCAGAAATCAGCATGACACCAGCGAGTATCACATCTCGATCCGGCCGAGACGTCACCGAGTTGGCGCGGGCCCTTTCCGCCGCCGGCGCTACCGTGCGGCCGCTGTTCGGCGCGACCGAGGACAGCGCATTCGAGCAGCCACCGGGACCGATGGAAGCCGACACCGGCGAACTGTCGCTGTATTACCACGTTCACGCCCCCGACGAGGCGCTCGATCGGTTGGCCGGACAGCTCGCGTCCTTGCCGGGCGTCGCGGCCGCCTATGTCAAACCGGCCGGCGAGGCGCCGGTGATTCTCGCCCCGGCCCCGCGGCCGGCAGGTACCACACCGGCGGCACCGACACCCGATTTCTCGGCCGGCCAGGGATATCTCGATGCCGCTCCCGGCGGAGTGGACGCCCGGCATGCCTGGACCCGGCTCGGTGGACGAGGCGCCGGTGTGGAAATCATCGATTGTGAATGGGCCTGGCACTTCGACCACGAGGACCTCTCGTTGAACCAGGGTGGGATCGTCGCCGGAACCCCGACCGACGATCAACGCGACGTGGACCACGGCACGGCAGTCCTCGGGGAATTTCACGGCACGCCGGATGCCGCCGGTGTCACCGGGATCAGCCCCGACGCGTTCGTGCGGGCATCGAGTTTCTCGCAACCCACCGCCACTGCGATCCGGTCGGCAGCAGACGCGCTCAGCGCCGGCGACATCATCGTGCTCGAAATCCACCGCCCCGGACCACGTCACAACTACCAGTTCCGCGACGACCAACTCGGTTACGTCCCGATCGAATGGTGGCCGGACGATTTCGCGGCCATCCGATACGCCACGGGGCGCGGCATCATCGTCGTCTCGGCGGCGGGCAACGGAGCCGAGGACCTCGACGACGTGATCTACCGCTCGCCCGCGCCCGGATTCCCCACGACCTGGACCAACCCGTTCGATCGCGCCAACCGCGACGCCGGGACGATACTCGTCGGCGCCGGCGCCCCGCCCCCGAACACCCACGGGAACAATTGGGGGCCCGACCGTTCACGACTCGATTTCTCCAACTACGGTGCGAGTCTCGATGTCCAAGCCTGGGGTCGCGAAGTCACCACCTGCGGCTACGGCGATCTGCAGGGAGGACCGGAGCAGACGAGGTGGTACACCGATTCGTTCGGCGGTACCTCCAGCGCCACGCCGATCGTCGTGGGCGTATTGGCGTGCCTGCAGGGCATATTGCGCGCCGCGGGCAAACCGATGCTGACCCCGGCGACCGCGCGGGCTTCGCTGCGCGCAACCGGTTCGCCACAGCAGGATACGACCGGCCGGCCCGCCGTCCAGCGAATCGGCAACCGCCCCGATCTCCGGCAACTCATCCGGATTCACGCACCCAGTGGAGTCGGCGAGCATGCGATCAACGACGGCCGGCCCTTCTGGATCGCTGACTTCGGCGGAACCGGCCACGACGAGGTCCTGTTCTACGATCCCGGTGACGACAACTGGTGGCTGGGCACCATCACCGACGACAAACAGAACTGGTCCCAGGTGGGCAACACCAACGGGTTCGGGCATGCGATCAACGACGGCCGGCCGTTCTGGATCGGCGATTTCTCCGGCGTGGGGCATGCCGAGGTGCTGTTCTTCCATCCTGGTGACGACAATTGGTGGCTCGGCACCGTCACCCATGGCCAGTTCCAGTGGTCATTGGTCGGTAATACCAGCGGGTTCGGGCATGCGATCAACAACGATCGGCCGTTCTGGATCGGGGACTTCTCCGGTATCGGGCATGCCGAGGTCCTGTTCTATTTCCCTGGAGACGACAATTGGTGGCTCGGCACTGTCGTCCATGGCCAGTTCCAGTGGTCGCTGGTCGGTAATACCAGCGGGTTCGGGCATGCGATCAACAACGATCGACCGTTCTGGATCGGGGACTTCTCCGGCGTCGGGCACGCTGAGGTCCTGTTCTATTTCCCCGGTGACGACAACTGGTGGCTCGGCACCATCACCCACGGCCAGTTCCAATGGTCGCTGGTCGGTAATACCAGCGGGTTCGGGCACGCGATCAACAACGATCGACCGTTCTGGATCGGGGACTTCTCCGGCGTCGGGCACGCTGAGGTCCTGTTCTATTTCCCTGGTGACGATAACTGGTGGCTCGGCACCGTAACCCACGGCCAATTCCAGTGGTCATTGGTCGGCAACACCAGCGGATTCGGGCATGCGATCAACGACGGCCGGCCCTTCTGGATCGGCGATTTTTCCGGTACCGGGCACGCCGAGGTCCTGTTCTTCCATCCCGGTGACGACAATTGGTGGCTGGGCACCATCGTCCATGGCCAGTTCCAGTGGTCGCTGGTCGGTAACACCGGCGGGTTCGGGCATGCGATCAACAATGATCGGCCGTTCTGGATCGGTGATTTCTCCGGTATCGGGCGTACCGAGGTCCTGTTCTATTTCCCTGGTGACGACAACTGGTGGCTCGGCACCATCACCCACGACAAGCAGAATTGGTTGCAGGTGGGCAATACCCGTCACCAATGACGCGGCCTCCGGCTCCGACACCGATCGGTGACCGCCCCGGCGCGGTCATCGATCGGTTTCACCGGACCGGATCGAGAACTGTTCCGCCACAAGTGGATCACGCGCAAACGGTGACAACCGCTCAGGCGCGGCCCGCTACCGGAGCGGCGTGATCGCGCTGAGGCCGTGGTGGCGGCACGGGGCGGTCCAGGCCCCTTACACATCCTGCGCTGGCCCGATCGGCGGGCCGCGCTGAATTCGCGCTGGTGACAAGGGATATCGCGACGAGGTGCGCGTGACCGCGCCGAACACGGTGGCCCCGTTCGTTTTCGGGTCGTGTGCCGATGATGCCCTGCTCAGTACACTTGTCGCGGGATTCAGGGAGGACATCATGGGCGGGGAGTCCGATTCCGTACGTCGATTACATGTCGGTGGTGAGGTATCCGGCCAGGTGGTGGTAGGCGACCACAACGTCGTCATCCACGCCGAGGGCTCGCGCATCGTGGTGCGCGAGGGCCCCGCTCCGGCGGTCACGCGCCGGGAGCGGCCGGTCGGGTTGCCGTTGCCGCGCGTCGGTGTCGAATTATTGGGCAGGGCAACGGAGTTGGCACTGCTGGCGCAGTGGGTCGAGGAGGGGGTGCCGGTCGAGGTGTGCGGCGTCGCGGGTGTCGGCAAGTCGGCGCTGTTGCGCCGCTTCGCCGCCGACCGCGCCGCGGCGGGCCGGGATGTGGTCTTCGTCCACGCTGCCGGGCTGACGATCCCCGACCTGCTCCAGGAACTTTTCCAATCCTGTTACGACGCACCGGATTACCTGCCCGACCCGCTGCGGTTGCGGCGGCTGATGGGGTCGATCCGGGCACTGGTCGTGGTGGACGACTTCGCGGGCGACGCCGACGATCTCCTCACCCTGACCGACGCGCTCCCGTCGAGCGATCTGGTGGTGTCGACCGAGCGGCGGCTCGCCTGGACCCAGGCCCGCTCCCTGCCGCTGCAGGGCCTCGACGAACAGCACGCGCTGGCGCTGCTCGCCCGTGAACTCGGGCACCGGCCCGAGGGGGACGAGGCGCCGATCAGGCAGTTGTACGAGGCCGCGCGGGGGCATCCGCGCGCGCTGATCCAGGCCGCGGCCTGGTTGCGCACCGGCGGTTCCGCCACAGTGGTGGCCGATCCGGCGCTGCTGCAACGCGCGATGGTGGCCGGGCTGGGCGAACTCGCGCAACGTGTGCTGATCATGTTGCACGCCATGGCCGGACTGCCCGTGCCGGTCGAGATGTGCGGGGTACTGACCGGCGACGCCGAGGTCCGGCCCGCGCTGACCGAACTGACGGAACTGGGACTCGCCGACAGCTCGGCCGCAGGATTCGAGCTGGCCGTCGATCCGGAGTCGGTGGCAGCGAGCGTGCCGGCCGCCGCGCCAGGCGCGGCCGCGTATGCCGGAGCATTGCTGGAATGGGTGACGCGGACCGCGGAACCCGGTGACATCGTGCGCGCCGCGCCGATCGTGGTCCGGGTACTCGATGCGGCGATCCGGTCCGGTGAGCACGACACCGCCTGCGCGCTGGCGCGGAAGGTGTCGCCGGTCTTCGGCTTCGCGCTGCGCTGGGGCACCTGGCGCAGTGTGCTGAAACTCGGCGAACAGGCCGCTGCCGCTTCGGGTTCCGGCGGTGACCTCGCCTACTTCCAGCACGAGGAGCGGATCCGCGGCCGCGTGCTGTCGGCCGTCACGACGGTGGCCGCGGCCGGCGTGGGAGTCGCGGGCGGCGTCGGCGCCGGGCAGGTGGTGGCCGCGCACACGGCCCGGCAGTCCGTACAGGCCGTGTTGTCCGCCCATCCGATCATGATCGCCGCCGCTGCCGCGGCGGTCGTGGCCGCCGGCGTCGCCGGTGCGACGGTCTTGTCCGGCGACCCCACCCCGGTCGACGCACAGGCGCCGTTCACCACGATCATCGGCCTGCCCACCACCGCGGCGGGTCTCACCACCATCCCCGCCGGCGTCACCACCTCGGGTCCGGCGCCGTCGACCGAGGCCCCGAGCAGCGGGTCGCCGATCTCCGCGCCCCGGCAGGAGCCACCCACGGCCGGACCCGGCAGCGGGTTCTGCCCGCCCGTCGCCGACAGCGCGGATTTCGGCTCCGTCGCATCCGGCGCGACGGTGCCCCGGGACGTCTCGTTCCCCCAACTCGCCTGCGACAACATCTCGGCGGCCCATGTCCAGGGCGATTCCGTGTTCACCGCCGTGCCCACCGCCTGTCCGCCGAACAGCGACGGGTCGTGCACCTTCCGGGTGACCTTCCACCCGACCGCACCCGGTACCTATCACGCGGCCCTGCTCGTACCCGACATCTACGGGAATCAGCAGGATGTCGCGATCTCGCTCAGCGGCACCTCGACGTCCGGTACCGGGCCGACGGGACCGACCGGCGGACCGACCGGTCCGACAACCGGGCCCACGACCGGTCCGACGACGGGGCCGACGACCGGGCCGACGGGTCCCACCGGGCCGACGAAGCCGACCGGCCCTGCCGGGCCGAGCACCGTCCCCTTCAGCAAACCGCCCACCACACCTCCGGCCACGAAACCGTCCGTCACCGCACCACCCACGTCCTGAGGAGAGCCATGCCCGACACACCGGCCGATCGGTACAACATCCATGTAGGCGGCAGCGTCAGCGGACAGGTCACCGTCGGACAGGGCAACACCGTCAACCGGATCGAGGCCGGGCGCGACGCCGCGCTGGTGTCCGAGAGCGATATCGCCGAACTGCGTGGCGAATTCGACCGTGTCCGGGCCCGGCTGCCCGCCGACGGCGCCATCGCCGACCAGGCCCGCGAACACCTCGACGATCTGGAGGAGGCCGTCACCGGCCCCCAGCCCGACCTGACCACCATGGAGTACGTCCGAAAGTGGTTCGCGCGGAAGCTTCCTCAGCTCGCGGGCGCGGTCACCGGACTCATCGTCCACCCGATCGTGGGCCGGCTGGTCGAAGCGGCGGGCTCGGCACTGGCCGCCGATTTCCGGCGCCGATTCGGACCGGACCAGTAACGGGTTCTCACGCCGGGTCCGGTCCGCACGCCTCGGCAACGACGCCACCTGCATGTCCCACCGAGGACGCTAATATTTGCCGACTGGTAGCCATTCGAGCGGATCGGTGGTGTCGGAGACCGTGGCAGGAACAGATGTGGCGACGAGGAATATCGTCAGCGCCTGGTGGCGTGACCCGGTGGATTATCGATGGCTGGTCGGGACCTTCGAGTCGCGGGGTGCGTTGCGTGCCTTGAAGATGGTCGTGGCGATCGCGGGATTGGCGATGGCCGTGACCGCGGTGTTGAACTGGCGGTACACGACCGGCGTGCTCAGCGTCGTGCTGATCGTCGACATCGTGGCCGGCGTGCTGTGGGCCGTGCGGTGGTCGGTCGCGCCCTGGCCGGGTGAGTGGACATCGCTGGTTCTGGTGGCGATCGCGGACCTTCTGATCACGTGCGGTTGTCTCGCGGACAGCGGCGGGTTCTTCAGTATCGTCAGCCTGTCCTGGCTGATCGTCACCGGAGGTTATCTGACGGTATTCCACGGGCCGCGGATCCTGGTTCTGCATGCGGGATGGTCGGTCCTCGTGGTCTTGACGATGTCCTGGTTCCGGCTGTTCGGTCAGGACGACAATCTCGTCCGGGCATCCATGGTGCTGACCATGGGGGGACTGATGGCGGGACTCATGCCCACCCTGCAATTCTGTTCGTGGGTGCTCCGGATCCACGCGCTGTCGGATCCGCTGACCGATCTGCTCAACCGTCGCGGCCTGGACTACTACGTGTCACGGTGGTTCGGGCCACACGACCGTGAGCCGATCAGCGTGATGACCATCGATGTCGACCGGTTCAAGGCGGTGAACGACACCCTGGGTCATGCCGAGGGCGACCGGGTGCTGCTTCGGATCGCGGACTGCCTGCGCGCCGAGAGTCCCCCGGGGGCGGTGGTCGTCCGAAGTGGCGGGGAGGAGTTCGTCGTCGCCGCGCATCTGAGCGGGGATGCCGCGGCCGGTGAGGCGGAGCGGTTGCGGCATGCCATCGAGGCGGCCGTGGGACCGGTGACGGCCAGTATCGGTGTGGGTGTCGCCGAACGGCGTTCGCCCGGCCGGGATCTGACCGCCTTGCTGCTGAGTTCGGATTCGGCGATGTACCGGGCGAAACAGTCCGGTGGAAATACCGTATCGGTGAATATCTGACGGTCGCGGCGTATTCCGAAGCGATCACCGGGTCGACACGCCGAGGCGGCCCCCGGGCTGTTGCCGGGGATCGCTGTCCGGCGGAACGGATCCAGGACTCACATTCCCGAGGTAACCCCACGCGCGGCACGCGGGCAGCAACGCGCCGGGAACGGCCGTACCGCTGGGTATCGGCCGGTGCGGCTGGATGACTCCGGAGCGGATGGTGTCGCTCCAGTCACCGATGCCGCGGACGTAGGAACCGTGGTCGAACCGGCCGTATTCGAGCATGCCGGGTTCCCACGCCACGCCCAGAAAGTCGCACAGGGCCCGGACCGTCGGCTCGGGCCGCGCGGTCAGATCCTCGTACCGGACATCGTGACCGGGCAATTCGGCGCGCGCCTCGGTCATCGCCGCGACGAACGTCATCGTCCGCTGCACCGGGTCGATATCCGTGCGGTGCGACCATGCCCGGCCCAGCGATTCCGCGATATGCGCCGGATGCCGGAACAGGAAGACGTAGCGGGCATCCGGCCAGCATTGCGAGATGCGCCGCCAGTTCATGACGCTGTTCGTGGTCTTGTTGACGATCAGGTCTTTACCGCTGCGAATCAATTCGTGGTGCAGCATGCGGTCCCACAGCAGGTGTTCGATATCGGTGAGGCTCATGCCGAGTTCACCGAGCGATATGCTCGCGTACTGCTCGGCGAACTCGCTCGCCTCCCAACTCCGCTCCTGGACGGTGAGCAGGGTCAGGTGCAGTTCGTGGGGTGCGTGCAGCCGGGAATGACTGTCCAGAATCGACCGCAGCAGCGTCGAACCGGATCGGGGCGGGGACAGCACGAAGATCGGCGCGGGGACCAGGCGGTGCACGGTCACCGTCCCGCGGTGGGCAGCTCGACCAGCCGGCAGGCGGTGAGCAGCGCGACGACCCGGTCGGCGGATCCGGACACGGTCTCATCCGAGGTGTCGAGCAGCAGGTGCGGGGACACCGGCACCTCGTAGACGCCGTCGATCCCGGTGAGCTCGGTCAGCTCCCCGCGTTCCCGGCGGGCGTACAAGCCCTTGACGTCACGCTCCCGGCAGACCGGCAGCGGCGTCGCGACGTGGACCTCCAGGAAGGCGAGACCCTGCTCGGCGTGTTGCGCACGCATCCGTGCCCGGTCGTCGGCATAGGGCGCGATGGCCGCGACGAGGACGACGACGCCGTACCGGGCCAGTAGCGCCGCGACCGTGGTGATCCGGCCGAGATTCCGGGCCCGATCCGCCCGGGACAGGCCCAGTTCGGGCCAGAGCCGGCGGCGGACGTCGTCGCCGTCCAGCACCTCGGCGGCGTGCCCGCGCTCGGCCAGCAGGCCGCGGGCGGCATGGGCCAGCGTGGTTTTACCCGAACTCGGGAGCCCGGTGAGCAGTACCGTGCCACCATTGTTTTCCGGTCCGGGTCGCGCTCCGTGATCCATGGGATATTTCTGACACGGCGAAGTGATGTCCGGGTAGCGAATTCGCGAACTCCCGCCGCCGATATTCGCGCCGCCCTGTTTCGACGCCGAGAATATCGCACCGATAATGGTGTCGAACTCCGCATATCCGCGGATCCCGGTTCTGCGTCATGAGTAATACCGATCGGGCAATTCGTTTCGGCAATTGATATGGACGGCGGCTCACCGTTCCCGCCGGACCGTGCCCGCCACGACGAAAAGGTAAGCGCCGCAAGCGGCTACAAGCAGCCAACCCGGACGGGTGGCGGCCGCGAGCCGGTCGGCGCCGGGACCGGCGACGAGCCCGCCGATCACGGCGATGCCGACTGCCGATCCGATGTGCCGGGCCGTCGCCGTGATCGCGCCGACGACCCCGGCCCGCTCGGGCGGCACACCACCGACAGCTCTGTCGGTGATCGGCGCGTTGGCGAATCCGATGCCGATGCCGAGCAACAGGTATGCCCCCAGCAGCGCGGCGACGGGCGTGTCGTCGCGCAGGCCCACCAGGCTCAGGGCGCTCGTCGTGATGAACGTCGCGGCGATCAGCAGTGCCGTGCGCGCCCGGCCGCGGCTCACCAGGATTCCCGCCGCCGGCGCGCACGCGGCCGCCGCGAGCGCCAGCGGCAGGATCGCGCAGCCGGTGGCCAGCGGCGTCCAATGCCGGCCGCGCTGCAGGTAATACGTGTTGAGCAGTAGCGCGGCGTTGAGCAGCAGCAGGACGGCCGCCGCGCCGAGCACTGCGGTGCCGAACGCGGGTCGGCCGAACAGCCGGGGGTCGATCAGGGGTTCCGCGGTGCGCCGCTCGGCCGCAACGAATCCCGTTGCGGCCGAACCGATCACGAGACAGCTGAGCAGAACGGCCGGCGACATCCAGCCGGCGGACGGGCCCTCGATCAGGACGAACACCGAGAGTCCCACGACAACGGTCAGCAACCCCTGGCCCGGCAGGTCGAGCGCCCGCCGCCGGCCGCGGGAATCCGGGACGACCGCGGCGCTCAGCACGAGCACGGCCACGACCACCGGGAGGTTGACCCAGAACAGTGCCCGCCAGCCGAAGAAGGCGAGCAGCACACCGCCGGACACCGGTCCCGCGGCCAGGCTCAGCCCGAATACCGAGGCCCACACCCCGATCGCGCGGGCCCGCTCGCGCGGATCGGGCAGCACGTCGACGATGATCGCCAGCGCGACCGGGCCCAGCATGGACGCGCCGGCGCCCTGCACCGCCCGCGCCGACACCAGCGTCGCGGCCGACGGGGCCAGCGCGCAGGCCAGCGACGCGGTCCCGAACATCACGAGCCCGAGCTGGAAGACCGGCCGCCGCCCGAACCGGTCCGCCGCCACCCCCGCCGTGATGAGCAGGCAGGCCAGCGCGACGGTGTACGCGTCCAGCACCCATTCGAGACCACGGGCATCGGCTCCCAGGCCGGCGCCGATCGCCGGCAGCCCGACATTGACGATGGTCGCGTCCACCCCGATCAGGAACACGCTCGAGGTGCAGACGGCCACCACCGCCCAGCGCCGGACGCTCCCGGACTGCCGGTGTGTCGTGGTCATCGGCGCCTCCGCGGGAACGAGATCTCCGGCAACCGAATCGGATTCGAGTGACGCCCGGGTGTCCGGCGGGCGGGCGGAGCCTGAAATCCCCTCGGCCGCACACATTTCCAATCGACTGATACGAATACGCGACCGGACCGCATGAACCGGCTCTCGCATGGTTCGATCACACGGGTGGCCCGGGAATACCGAGGGTGAATCGACGGGGTGATCCGGGGCCCGCGCGCGTACCGATATCCCTCCCGAGACGGTGGACGACAGACTGTCCGGAAACTGCCGACCGGCAATTTCCGATATCGACCCACTATCCGAACAGTGAGACGGGTTCTGTCTCGTATCGCGAGAATTCCCGGCAGGGCCACCGAAGAAATCGAAGCCGACGAATTCGAAGGAGTGTACTGAAGTGGACAAGCTCGGCACAGCGGAGGAATTGGAGGCAGCCGCTTCCGATCTCACCGGGCTCACCGACTTCGGCCCGTCGGAGTACCGGGAAGGCCTCGAGGTGCTCCTGGCTTCCTACCGGGAGGAGGCCGATCTGACCCCGGAGGGGACGGCGGCGGTTCGGGGCGAGCTGACCGGCATCCTCGCGTCCCGCCTGATCAGCCAGGCCCAGTTGCAGGCGCACCCCGAGCACGCCGAGGTCCCGATCGAGCGGCCGGTGTTCATCGTCGGCTTGCCGCGCACCGGTACGACGACCCTGCACCGGATCCTGACCGCCGACCCGGCGCATCAGGGTCTGCAGATGTGGCTGGGCTACGCGCCGCAACCCCGGCCGGCGCGCTCGGCCTGGGCGGCCGACCCGGTCTTCCGGATGGTGCAGAACGGCATCGACGAATTCGTCGAGCAGGTTCCCGGCTACCTGGGCATCCACAATCGCAAGGCCGCCGAGGTCGAGGAATGCTGGCTGCTGACCCGCCAGTCGATGCTCTCGCCGTATTTCGAGTTCACCGGGTACGTGCCGACGTACTCCGCCTGGCTGGCGGCCCAGGACTTCACCGAAACCTACCGGCGGTATCGCAGTAATCTGCAGCTGATCGGGCTGCCCGACGCCGGAAAGCGCTGGGTGCTCAAGTCTTCCAGCCACCTCGTATGCCTGGACGCGCTGCTGGCGACCTTTCCGGACGCCCTGATCGTCCAGACCCACCGCCGGCCCGCCCGCACGGTGCTGGGATCGGCGTGCAGCATGGTGAGCAAGATGGCCGCGGGCAGGTCCGCGACCTTCCGGGGCGAGGCGATCGGGCCCGTCCTGCTCGAATTCGCCGTCCGCACGCTCGAGCGTTACGCCGAGGACCGGGCCGAATACGACCCGGCCACGTTCTACGACGTCGAGTTCGCCGAGTTCACCGCCGACCCGCTGGCGATCGCCACCGACATCTACCGGCACCTCGGCCGGGAGCTCACCGACGAGGTCCGCACCGCGATGCGGGAGGTGGTCGCCGAGGACGATCTCCTCCGTTCCCATCGGTACGACGTGGCCGACTACGGCATCGGCGCCGACGAGGTCGACGCCCGGCTCGACGCCCTGCTCTGAAACGAGGAACGATCATGACGCCGTCCGCGGCCCCCGCGCTGGATCGCTGGGGTTTCTCCACTTGGCTCGACCACGCGCGAGGAAGTGGCGAATTCATCAAGTTGCCCGAACTCGACGGCGTCAACGACGCGGTCGTGAGCATCGAGGGCAGGAAACTGGTCAATTTCTCCGGCATCGGCATCCTGGGCTGGCAGCACGATCCGGAGGTGCGCAAGGTCTTCGCCGCGACGGCGGCGGAATACGGCCTGGTGGTCGGCGGCTCCCGGATCATCCAGGGCGTCTCGCGGCCGCACCTCGAGCTGGAAGCGCTCGTCGCCGAGATCACCGGCCGGGAGAAGGCGCTCACCTTCGCCACCGGAATGCTGGCCAACCTCGGTTTCGTCAACGCGATGAGCGCGCGGTTCTCGTTCGACAACAACGCCGGCGTGAACAACACCGACACCGTGCTCGTGCTCGACCGGGAATGCCACTGGAGCATGTGGAAGGCCGCCGAGCGCTTCAAGTTCGGCCGCAACCTGATCATGTTCGACCACAACGACACCGCGAGCCTCCGCAGTGAGCTGGAGCAACTGGCGGGCCGCAAGATCGTCGTCGGTTTCGAGGCCGTGTACTCCGCCGACGGCTCGATGGCCCCGGTCGCCGAGATCCTCGACCTGTGCGAGGAGTTCGGCGCGGTCAGCTTCGTCGACGACGCCAACGGTTTCATGGTCTACGGCAACGGCGGGCGCCGGTTCGCCGCCGAGTACGAGGCGCTGCGCCGGGCGACCTTCCTGATGGTGTCGTTCGGCAAGGGCGTCGGGCTGAGCGGCGGCGCGCTGGCCGGACCGGCCGACGCCCTCGACGCGTTCCGCTTCCTTTCCGGCACAACGGTGTTCACCACCAACATCCAGCCGCCGACCGCCGGCGCCATCGTGCACGTGCTGCGCACGATGCGCCGCGACCCGTCGATCATGGCGAACTACCTCGACCGCATCGACCGGCTGCGGGAGCGACTGCTCCGGATCGGCTGCACGATCAACCCCACGCCGACCTACGTGACCTCGATCCTGGTGGGCCCCAACGACATCGCCGTGAACGTGCGCCAGGAGTTCATCGACCGCGGATACCTGGTCCCGATGTTCGGCTACCCCGCGGTGCCGAAGGGCCGCGCCGTGATCCGGCTGCTGCTGAACAACCGGATCACCGACGAACAACTGGACGGCTTCCTCGACACCCTCGCCGAACTCCGGGAGAAGTACCGGTTCTGAGCGACCGTCGAGCCGGGCCGGGGTCGGCAATCAGCCCCGGCCCGGCTCGACGAGGTGAGGACGCCGTTGTCGTTCGGCCGGAAGGCCGATGCGGCATCCGGAATCGGCTGCGCCGGAACGGTTCTCACATCGTGTGCCGCGAGAGCTGGAGGTCGAGGTCGGGATACGCGCGCCGGTAGGAGTCGAGGTGGGATTCATAGTGGTCGCGCCCGCGAGTGGTGAGCACGATCAACGCGGGCAGCGGAATGGAACCTGTTGCGGCCCAAGGCAGCAGGGAGGTGACTTCCACGACTGCGACCAGTGGGCCGTCGGGATGTTGCAGGAGCCGGCTGATCGGCTTCCGGCTGTTCGCCAGTTTCTCCGCTTCCCGGTACAGCAATCCCGGTGGCATCGCACCGATCTCGGGTGAGGTACCGCGCTGGTATCGGCCGATCGGAGGTTTCTGCAGTCGACCGATTTCCCCGCCCTGCAACCGGATCAACGCGTCCAGGACCAGCACATCGGCCTCGCGCAGGAGGTTCCGGGCGGGATCGCGGTCGGCCCGGTGATCGACGAGCCCGCCGTGGGCGCCGTCGGTCGGCCGGGGAACCGGGGTGTCGATATCGGGATACAGTTCGCGATAGCAGGCATGGTGGTGTGCGTAATGCCGCCGAGCGCGGGCGGTCAGCCTGACCCGGTATTCGCCGAAACCGTCTGCCCACGCGGTGAATTCCTCGATGAACGCGCCGGTTCGACGGTCTCGCAGCCGCAACAGGGTGCTCCGCGACAGTGACCGGTGCGCGTCGAGGGCCAGGCCCTGCTCACCGGCGCTGTACAGCGTGCCCAGCACGCCGAACGATGATCGCGACGTCAGATCCTTGGGCCGCGTCGATCGCACGGCTGTTTCGGTGCCGCACGGCTCGGTGTCGGAGACACGACTCACAACAGTCTTACCTCTATCGGGGATCGGCTTGTGATGTCAGTCACCAGTAACCAGGTTACAGTAGGTGATTTGCCAAACGAGGCGGCCGGGAACCGTGCAATGTCCCAAAAATGATTGTGGGCCTCGCATTCGGAGGCGGCAGCGTGTCGATCGCCACGCAGCCGGTCGCACGGACCGAGTTACGTACTGCACTGGGACGAAATATTTCGGTGGGTGACGGAGGCCGGAGCGTCGACGGGCGGCCGTCACCGCTCGGGTGCGAGCGACTCACTTGATCTGCGCAGGTCACAGCCATTAATGGAAGCGGATAGCCGAGCTGTGGCGGAGACGGCGACCTCGGCGGCGAGTGATCCGGCCCTCGAATCCGGCAAACATATCGTACGGATGCAGTACGTAATATAGCCTCGGTGGAGTGCCGGTCGAGCGAAGCGGTCGCGATCGTGGCCCCGCGAGACCGGCTGTGCACCAACCGATGTCTGGAGGAACGATGCGTATCGGAGTGATGATCGGGCCCGAGCGCGGTGATACCGCGAGCAAGGCCGCCCGCATGGTGGACGATGTGGTGTGGGCCGAGTCGGCCGGTCTGGACACGGCCTGGATTCCGCAGGTCCCCGGCGATTTCGACGCACTGACGGCCATTGCGCTGATGGGCGCCGGGACCAACCGGATCGAGTTGGGCACGGCGGTGGTGCCGTTGCAGGCCCAGCATCCGATGACGCTGGCCCGACAGGCGTTGTCGGTCCACGCGGCGACCGGCGGGCGGCTGACCCTGGGTATCGGGCCCTCGCACCGCTACATCGTGCAGGACATGCTCGGTCTGCCCTACGACAAACCGGTGGCATACACGCGCGACTATCTCGAGGTACTGATGCCCGCACTGCGCGGCGCGGAATCGGTGGCGGTCGGCAACGCCACCTTCACCGTCCGCCATCCGCTGGACCTCACGCCGGTGGCTCCCCTGACCGTGATGACGGCCGCTCTGGCGCCGATGATGTTGCGGCTGGCCGGGGAACAGGCCGACGGCACCATTTTGTGGATGGCCGACGATCGCGCTGTCGCCGAGCACATTGCTCCGCGCATCACCCGGGCCGCCACCGAGGCCGGTCGCCCTGCGCCGCGCATCGTGGCCGGATTGCCGATATGCCTGTGCCGGCAGACGGACGTCGACGCGGCCAAGGCCCGCGCGAACCGGATCCTGGGCGTCGACGAGACGCTGCCCAACTACCGCCGGCTGCTGGAACACGGGAATGCCGACAACATCGGCGATCTGTGCCTGGCAGGCGACGAGGATGCGATCGTCACCGGGCTGCGACGATACGCGGCCGCGGGTGCGACCGACGTCTCGGTGCGATTGCTGCCTCTCGGCGACAACCGCGCGACGCTCACGGCATCCAAGCATCGGACCAGGCAGATGATCGCCGATATCGCCGACGAGTTGCGCGGTACGACGACCGTTTCGCGGTGATCGCCGCGGACTCGCCCGGCCGGACCTGAGCGCCCGGCCGTTGCCGGCGGCGGCGGATCGGCGTCGCCACCGCGGCTCTGCCCGATCCGGTGGACGGCGTCGGGTGGTGCGCGGAAGCCCGCGCCCGGGTCCAGGGATGATCGGGGCATGGAAAGGTCAGCTACCGGCTCGGGTCGATCCGTCGGACGCAAGCGCGACCCGCGCATCGAAACGTTGGCCCTCGTCGCGGCGATCGAGGTGTACGCACTCGACGGATGGCACGGCTTCACCTTCGAAGCGGTCGCCCGGGTATCGGGCGTCGGCAAGCCGGCGATCTACCGCCGGTGGCAGACCCGCGAGGCGCTGCTCATCACGGCCTTCAGCCGCACCAACATCCCGACGGCCCGCGATCTGGGCAGCCTCGAAGCAGATGTACGCGACTACACGAACCAGTGGGTGCGCTGGTATGTCACACCCTTCCTCGCGCAAGCCGCCAATCGTCTACTGGTCGACTGTGTCAGCAATACCGAACTCGACCGCCTGTACCGCGAGGAGATCTTCGACCCACTGGGAAAGGCGGCACGGCAGGTCACCAACAGAGCCTCGGCTCGCGGGGAGATCCCCCCGGGAACACCGGCCACCATCCTGCCGGACCTGATCCTTGGGGGCATGCTGATGCACTGGATGTTCGCCCCCTATCGCGACGACCGCGACGCGGAACAGTTGTTCCGAGCAGACTCCGACCGCCTCGCCGAGGTGATCCTCGCGGGCCTGCGAGCCCGACCCCGGACCACCTCGGCCTGACCCGGCCGCACGCCATCGGGCCTCACAGCACGCTGGTTGCCGTGCTGCTGTCGTAGGCGATCAGTGCCGCTTGGAGCCGGAACCGATCGTCGGGGTTTCTGAAGTCGAGACCGGTTACCTGTCCGATACGGGTGAGCCGGTAGTCGACGGTGTTGATATGGATGTGCAGCTGTCGGGCGGTCTGCTTCCGGTTGAGATGGTTCGACAGGTGCGCGCGCAGCGTGTCGAGCAGGTAGGGAGCGGTGGCCAGCGGCGCCACGATCGCGGCGAGGTGGTCGCGCGCAAGCCCCGGGCGCGCGAGCTGGTGTTCGATCACGAGTTCGTCCAGGCCGTACAACCGGGCAGGAAGCTGGTGGTTCCGGGCGAAACCCGCCAGCTGATGCGCCAGGTTCACCGAGGCCGGCAGCCGCGATACGTCACTGTGCAGAACGAGCAGATGAGTATCGTCGTCCAGTACCGCGGTGAGCCGGCCCGCGGCGGCGCCGGTCTCGGTGTCGGCCAGGTCGGCGGCGGGCACCAGCACTGTTGCTCCCCATCGCCCCGCCAGCGTGAGCACCGCCGGTGAGTACTCCGCCAGCGCGGTGCTCGCCCGGTCCCACCATGCCGTGACGTCCGCGCGGTCACGCAGCGGACGGCCGAATCGCAGCGCGAAAACCCAATAGGCATCGGCGAGAACGATGCCGTGCGCGCGGGCCAGGACCGCCGGGTCGCGACCGGCGAGCAGGGCGGCGGTGACCGCGTGGACCGCGCGGACCGGATCGCCGGTGACCTGCGCCGTCTCCCGCAGATAGGCACGCGAGACAGCGGCGGCGATGACGGTCCGCGCGACGAACACGCTCCGTAGCGTCGGCAGCAGGCCGGGCCCGCCGAGGGCACCGAGTTCGTCGACGACGACCTGCATGCCGGTGTGCACGCCGCGCACGATCGCCCCCAGCGAAATTCCGTTGTGGGCGCACCGTGACGCGTACTGCTCGATCGCGGTGACCCGGCCGGAAAATTTGCGCCCGGCCAGCAGATCCGCAGCCAGTGCCAGGCACAGCGCTGTCGCGTGCTCGATGTCGGTATCGAACCGATGGTCGTCGCCGTGGTCCGCGATCAATCGGCGTGCCACTGCCGGTGCGAGACCGGTGAGGTCGCCGGCGGGTGCTCGCCGCGGTGCCGGCGGTTCGGCGCGGGAGTCGTGCCCGGTACCGCCGGGCGGAGCGGCGGCCGGGCCACCGGGCCGCCCGCGGTGCGCCGGGACGCCGCGGCGAACCGGCGACGGTGCCGGGCGCACAGGAGTCCGCCGCTGAGGTGCGATATCCGGGCGGGCGTCCGCGCCCTCGGGGATCTGCGTCGAAACCATCGGCAACCTCGACCAATCACTTGGAAACTGTGTGGTTTTCAAGCGGACGGTATAGTTACTGACGAGTAACTTCAAGGTCGGGTTGTTACTCGCGGGTCTGCGGCGAGCTACGGGCTGCTTATGATCGCAGGGTGGTTCGTTTCCGGACCGGTGACCGGCCCTCGATCTTCGAGGCGGAGATCCGGTCTCTGCCCAGTGGCTACCGTGGCATCCCGCGACAAGTCGTCGAGGCTTCCCAGCTGCAGCGGCTGCGGCACGGTGTGCTGATGGCCGTCGCCGAACACGGCTACGGGCAGACGACCATCGCCGCGATCGCCGAGCGGGCCGGGGTGTCGAAAAAGACGTTCTACGAGCATTTCCCCGACAAACAATCGTGTTTCGTGGAGGCCTACGAATACGGCCGGATCGCGGTGCTCGACGACACCACCGCCGCGGCGGTCGCCGCCGTGGCCGCCGGCCGCGGTCCGGTGGAACAGATCAGGCAGGGGACCGGCGCGTTCCTGGACTTCATGACCCGCGAGGCCGACTACGCGAAGATCTTCCTGTTCGAGATCCTGTCCGCCGGTCCGGCCGCGGTCGACCGCTACCTGCGATGCCGCGCCGACTTCACCGCCGCGGTGGCCGCATGGCACCGCAAAGCCCGTGTGGCACATCCGGATTGGCCCGAGGTCCCCCCGATCGCCTACGAACAGGCAACCGCGGTGGTCCACGGGATCACCCTGTGCCGGGTCGCCGCCGACCGTGCCGCCGAACTCGGCGAATCGCTGGAAGAGCTGGTCGAGGGACAGTTGGCGGTATTACGGGTCCCGGCGAATGCGGTGGCCGACGAGGCTTCCGCCGCGCCCGGCAGTGACGCACCGGGCACGGCCGGACCACCCTGCTGAACGCGCAACCGGCTCGGCGCCGCGGGAAGCGAGCGTGCCTCAGAACGTCCAACGTGTGGTGCCGCCGGGCTCGACCGTGGACACCGACACCGCCGACCGGGGGGTGACCCGGTAGACGTACCACGGTGCCGGGCCGGTCGCGGGCGCGTTGAACGGTGCCGTCAGCCCTGTGCCGGATTCGTCCACCTCGCACGGCCAGCCACCCTCGGCCCAGACGGCCGCGATGCGCTTCACCGTCGTCGGGTCGGTGATCTTCTGGGCCGTCCCGTCGATCACGAGATCGAATTCGTTCGCCGAGACGCTGACTGCACAGCGCGGGTCACGCGCGACGTTCTTGCCTTTCAGCGTGGCGTCCCCGGTCTGGAACCAGTACGTGCTGTCGACCCAGACGGCGCCGATGGCGGTGACATGCGGCGTTCCGTCCGCGTTGATGGTGGTGAGCCAGGTCGTGTGCCGGCTGGGTCCGCCGCTTCCCGGCGCCTGGTCGATGTCACGGTCGAGTACCGCCGTCACGCTCTCCCAGTCCTGGACCTGCATCCCGTTGGAGTCGTCGAGGTTCTTGGCTTTCATCGCCCATCCCTTTCGTGGTTTACCCAGACAGACGGCTCCCGCCTGCCGAACTCATCGCACGACTCGGCCCCGAAATGTGCCGTATTGCCGGCGACCGCGCGAAAACCGTTGCACCGCTCGGCATCCGAGCACTGCGTGACACGAGGCGAAGAACACGGCCACCCCGGAATGCTGTCATTCTCCGTCCGCACGGATCGCCACGCTGGACCCGAGTCCGGCGGCGGCCTGCGCGGCGGCTCGGGTGAGGGCAGCGACGGACGGTGACGTGCTGTGCGCGGGCCACGCCAACAGCAGCACACTCGGCGCGATGTCGGTGACCACAACGGTGGTCAGGTCGTCGCGCAGCGGCGTGGTCAGCGACCGAGGCAGCACGGCGACCGTGCGCCGCAGCGCGATCAGATGCATCAATTCGCTGATGCTGCCCATCGCGTCGGCATCCGTGGGGTGCTTGTGCAGGTTCTCGCCCGCGAGGTCGGCCATCCGCAGATACGACCGGCGTGCGAGTGGGTGCGACGCCGGCAGCACCGCGACCGGTGCATCGCTCAGCAGCGTCTCGGTGTCCAGCCCGCGCACGTCGTCCGGCGGCGCGTACAACAACGCGGCGTCGGCCTTCCCTTCGCGCAGCATGCGGGCACGGTCGCCGCCGAAGACCACCTCGATCGGCAACACGTCGTCGTTGCGTTCGTAGGCGGTGAGGATGGCCGGGAGCAGCCCGGCATCGCCGCCGGGTTTCATGGCCAGGATCAGGCGCGGCTCTCGGGTGCCCGCCCGCTGTGCCCGGGCGGCCGCGGCGGATGCCGCCTCCAGCACCGTGCGCGCGTCGCGAGCGAGCACCCGGCCCGCCGCGGTCAGGGCGACCGCGCGACTGGTTCGTTCGAACAGGATGACGCCGAGGCGGCGCTCCAGACGCTGGATCGTCTTGGACAGCGCGGGCTGCGCGATACCCAGCAGGGCGGCGGCCCGGCCGAAGTGCAACTCGTCGGCGACCGCCAGGAAATACGCCAGTTCCCGGGTCTCCAACCGATCCATTCCCTCATGTTATCGATCACGGCCCGGACGGCCTTGGACGCGCGGCACCGGGCGGTGATCGGATGGGCTCATCCCGCTCGGGGATCGGAACGACCACGAATATCAGGAGGTAACACCATGCCCACGATCGCTCTCGTCGCAGCCGGGACACGCCTCGGTCTATCGCTCGGCAGAGTTTTCGGCGGTCACGGCTTCGACGTCGCCCTGATCGCCCGTTCCGAGGAACGACTCGGCGAACTCGTCGACACACTGGCCGCCGAAGGTGTCGAAGCGGCCGGATTTCCCGCCGACGTCACAGACCGCGCCGCGCTGGCCACCGCCGTGGACGATGCCGCGGAGAAATTCGGCGGAATCGACGTATTGCAGTACTCCGCGCCATACGTGCACGCTGCCGACGGCGACGGCCGGATGACCGGAGTGCTGGACGTGACCGTGGAAAACCTGCGGCCGCAGATCGAAGGTGCCTGCTACGGCGCGATCACCGCGACCCGCGCGGTACTGCCCGCAATGCTGGCCGCCGGTACCGGCACCCTGCTGTACACCACCGGCGCCAGCGCGGTCACTCCGACGCCGTGGGCCGGCACCGCCGGCGTGGCCGGCGCCGCCGTGCGCAACTGGGCCCTCAACCTCAACAACACCCTGGCCGACCGAGGCATCTACGTCGGCTACGTCGCCCTCGGCGCATGGATCGTGGGCACACCGGGCATGCCCGAGGACGCGTCACCGATGGAACCGGACGACATCGCCCGACGCCACTGGGACATGCACACCACCCGCAACCCCTCCGAACAGCTCATCACCCCCTGACCCTCGCGTATCGGGCCGCGCTCGCCCAGTCGATCATCACGCAGGTCTCGTCACCGAGCACCCATGCGTCGTGGCCGGGTGGGCAGAACAGGAAATCGCCGGGGCCGATATCGTTTTCGGTGCCGTCGTCCATGCGGATCCGCATCCGGCCGGACACGCAGTAGCCCGCATGCGCGGCCTGGCAGCTGTCGGTTCCGGCGATGGGTTTGACGTGTCGGGACCAGCGCCAGCCCGGTTCGAACACGGCACGGCCGATCGGGCCGTGTGGTGTCTCGACCACGTCCATGCGGCCGGTTCCGGCTTCGAACGGCCGTGATTCGTCGGGATGGTCGAGGCTGCGCACGAGCAGCTGCTGTGCCTGTCCGTCGGACATGTCGTCCTCGCGCAGCAGATCGAGATTGCGGAAGACCGCCGGGCTCGCACACAGCGCGGCCAGTTCCTCGGCGAATCGAGCGGTTTCGGGGAGATCGGAATTCTGCATGGCCTCCGTATAGGAGGGGAATTCGACCATTTCCAGATAGGTGTTCGCCCGGTCGCGATCCTTGGTCTCCATACCGCGTAGAGCAGTGCGTTTGCCCGCCGTCCCGGCGAGCCAGGCATCCAGTTTCTCGTTGACCTCGTCGATATGTGTGGTCTCGAACTCGATCGCCTGCACGAATCCTGTCATTGCTGGGGCTCCTTCGAAGAAGACACCCCTGTCGACAACGATACTCGTGGAGTTCCGGGTGTGATCACGGTGGCGGTAGGTAGGAGATCTGCACCATCCGGTTGTCGCCGGAGCGGGAGACCAGGGTGCCGCGGCCGGGTGGGAGTTTGGCCGAGCGTACGTCGCCCATCAGCTTGCCCTCGTCCTTCGGCGCCGACATCAGCAGTGTGTCGACCGAGAGGTCCTTCAGCATCGCGAGCACCTTGTCGCGCAGGGCGCGGGCGGCGCCGCCGGAGCGGCGGGCGACGATCAGGTGGAGGCCGATGTCGCGGGCGTGCGGCAGGAATTCCAGCAGTGGCTCGATCGGGTTGGCGGCACCGGTGGCGACCATGTCGTAGTCGTCGACCACGATGTAGATCTCCGGGCCCGACCACCAGTTGCGCTCGCGCAGCTGCTGCGGGGTGATGTCCGCGCCGGGGATGCGCTGGGACATGAAGGCGGCGACCTCCGCGAGCATGCCGACCGCGGTCTGGGCCGAGGTGGAGTACCCGGCCAGCCGATGGCCCTCGAGCAGGCCCAGCATGGTGCGCCGATAGTCGATCAGGATGAACCGGGCCTGCGTCACGGTCGAGTTCTCCGCGATGCCGAGCACGATGTTGCGCAGCAGGGTGGTCTTGCCGCATGCCACGTCGGCGAATGCCAGCAGATGCGGTTGCGCGTCGAAATCCAGTGCCAGCGGCGCCAATTCGTTCTCGCTGAGGCCGATCACCACGTGCTTCGCGTCCATGAGCAGGCCGTCGCGGGCGGCCGCCGCGAGCACCTGCGCGCGCGGGACCTCCAGCGGCAGCATCCGCACACCCGGGGCCCGGCGGTCGCCGTAGAGCTCGGTCAGCTGCCTGCGAGCAGTCGCGATGCTGTCGGACAGGGTCTGCGCGTCCGAGCTGGAGTCCAATCGTGGCAGCGCGATCAGCATGTGCAGCCGGTCCGGGGTGAGGCCGCGGCCCGGCCGGCCCGCCGGCACCAGAGTCGCTGCCCGGCGGTCCATCTCGGAGTCGCCGGGATCGCCGAGGCGCAACTCCAGCCGGGTACCGACGAGATCCTTGACGGCGGGCCGGATCTCGGGCCAGCGATTGGCGGCGATCATCAGGTGGATGCCGTAGGACAGACCCTGTGCGGCCAGCCCGTTCAAAGCCGGTTCCAGCAGGTCGAATTCGGCCCGGATGGTCGCCCAGCCGTCGACCACCAGGAACACGTCGCCGAACTGATCCTCCGACAGGGGATCCGACGCTTGCTGTTCCGGTGGCAGCTGCGCCGATTGTGCCTTGCGCTGCCGGAATTCGTGGATCGATTCGATGCCCAGCTCGCGGAACCGCTGCTCACGCTGGGCCAGCAGGGTGACCATCTCGGCGATCGTGCGGCGCACCCGGTCGGGGTCCAGGCGGCCGGCGACCGAGCCCACGTGCGGCAGGCCGGCCAGCCCGGACAGCGTGCCACCACCGAAATCCAGGCAGTAGAACTGGACCTGCTCCGGGGTGTGGGTGGCCGCGGTCGCCATGATCAGTGTGCGCAGCGTGGTGGACTTGCCGGACTGCGGGCCGCCCACCACCGCCAGATTGCCCTGGCCCGCCGAGAGATCCACGATCAGCACGTCGCGCCGCTGCTCGTAGGGCTTGTCGATGACGCCGATCGGCAGCCACAACCGGCCGTGCCGGTTGATCGGGGAGCGCCAGTCCGGATCCGGCAGCAGCATATCCACCGAGGGCGATTCGTCCAGCGGCGGCAGCCACACCTCGTGTGCCGGGCGGCCGTGCCCGCGCAGCCGCTCCACCACGACGGTGAGCAGGGTGCGCGGCATCGCCTCACCGGTGCTGCCGGACGGCGAGAGTTGCGGCGCCGCAGCATAATCCGGCGGCGGGGGCAGCTCCGGCAGGCCGGCGGGCGCCGCACGCGTCCCGGCCGGCCGGATCCCGGCCGCGGGCTGCCCGGTGGGCAGCGCCACCCTCGACGCGGTGAACACCACCGGATGCCGGGTGCGCAGTGGGGTACCGTCGGCGGTGTGGTCGACGTCGGCGACCGACGACAGGTAGGGCCCGGACACGTAGCAGGCGTTGAACCGCAACGGGTCGGCCGCGTCGCTCTTCAAGTAGGCGGAGCCGGGCACGCTGGGCAGGTGGTAGGCGTCGGTGATGCCGAGTACGGCCCGGGATTCGTTGGCGGAGAAGGTGCGCAGGCCGATCCGGTAGGACAGGTGGCTGTCCAGGCCGCGCAACTTGTTCTCCTCCAACCGTTGTGAGGCCAGCAGCAGATGTACCCGCAGCGACCGGCCGAGCCGGCCGATCATCACGAACAGATCGGCGAAATCCGGCTTCTGCGAGAGCAGTTCGGAGAACTCGTCGACGATGATGAACAGCGCGGGCATCGGCTCCAGCGGGAGACCGGCGGCCCGAGCCCGCTCGTATTCGGTGACATTCGCGAAGTTCCCGGCCGCCCGGAGCAGTTCCTGGCGGCGGGTCATCTCGCCGGACAGCGCGTCCTTCATGCGGTCGACGAGGGCGATCTCCTCTTCCAGATTGGTGATCACGGCGGCGACGTGCGCCAGCGACTCCAGGCCGAGAAATGTCGCGCCGCCCTTGAAGTCGACCAGCACCAGGTTCAGCTGATCCGGCGAGTGGGTGGTCACCATGGACAGCACCAACGTCCGCAGGAATTCGGACTTACCGGAACCCGTTGCGCCGATGCACAATCCGTGCGGTCCCATGCCGAATTCCGCGGACTCCTTGATATCGATCTCGACCGGGGTGCCGTCCGGCGTGATGCCGATCGGCACCCGCAATCGCTCCCGGTCGCTGCGCGGCCGCCACACCGTGGCCGGATCGATCTGCTCGGCGTCGGGAATCTTCAGCAGCTGCATCAGGCCGGGAACGACCCGGGATTCGTCACCGAGACTGACGATCTGGGCCGCGGTGGCGACCTGGAACCGGGCCAGGTTGCGCGACAGCTTCTCGGCCTCGGCACGGCTCAACGAGTCCGCGGTGGCGAAGCGTTCGACACCCGACGCGGATTTCGCGGCCACCATATCGTCGGTGACCACCAGTTGCAGGCCGCGGCGCACGGCCAGGCCGGCCTGCGGAGCGGTCAGGTCCAGCACCGTCACCGAATCCAGGCCGGCGTCACTGACGATGCGCTCGGTGCCGCTGACGAAGCCGTCGTCGATGATCACCAGCAGATGGATCCGCCCGGCGGCGGGCTGCGCGTTGCGCATGAACCGTCCACGCTCGAGCAGCTCCATGGCCAGCGCGGTCTCCAGTTCGGCCAGCGACCGGTACATCATCCGAACCGATCCCATACCATCGCGTTCCACCCGATGTTGCAGGTGCGGAAGCCATTTCGCCCAGGACCAGGCCGGGCCGTCCGGGTCGGCGCAGATGATCGCGACCGCGGCGTTGTCCGGGCCGTGGAAGACGACGAACTCCATCAGTATCGCCCGCACCAGCATGCGCGCGGCGGCCGGATCGCCCTCGATGTTGACGGCGGGGAAGGCGCGCAGCGAGATCGCGGTCGGCAGGTGGTGCACCACCGAGTGAGTGCGCACGAATCGGCGCAGCGCCACCGTCGACACCGGCTCCAGATCCTCCAGCGGGCCGGTCTCCGGGCGGGCCAGCCGGGTGGCCAGCCGGTGGCTGCCGACGCCGACCCGGACGTGCCCGAAATCGGCATCGCTGGGCCGGCGCTCCCACATCCGCCGGGTGCCGATCACGGACAGCAGATCCGACGGCGCCGGATGGCTCCAGATCAGCGAATCCAACTGGGCCAGGCCGGTTTTGCGGACATCGCGGCGAACCTGGTCGAGATAGCGGAAGTAGTCCTTGCGCTCCTCGTTGAGCTCGGCGGCCTTCTTCGGGCCGCCGGTGCTCCGCATGCCCATCATCATGCCGAACATCGACAACAGCATCATCATCGGGAACATCAGCATGAACGGGTTGGTCAGCACGTTGCGGCCCATCATGACCATCATCGCGATCATGCCGACGACGGCGACCACCATGACGATCGGCAACAACTGGACGATCAGCCCGGCCGGAATCGGCCGGGACAGCTCGGGCGGCGCGGTGAGGGCCACCTCGCCGCCGGGGGGATGGGGCGGTGCGATCCGCGGCCGGCGCACGAAACCTTCGGTGGGCATGTCCTACCGTCCTTCCGGCGAGCGGATCCCGGCCGCGGCCGGCGTTGCGGCGGAACCGGATTCGGGGTCGGCGGCCGGGTCGACCGAGCCGGCCGGATGCCGGCGGCGGTACGGGATCGCGGCCGCGTAGCCGAGGCCGAGCAGCGCCAGCAGCGTGATCGAGCCGGCGGTGGCGACCCGGCGCGGCAGCGGGTCGATGTACGGCGGCGGTGTCGGCGCCGGAATCGCTTGCGGCACATCGGCGCCCGCACCGGGTGCGCGGTCCGGCAGTTGCCCGGTGAGGGCGGCCGTCGGATCCACCAGGCCGTAGCCGAGCCGGTCGTCGCGACCGGTGGCCGGATTCTGCGCGGTGCGTTCGATCCGCTCGATCACCTGTGCCGCGGTCAGTGTCGGGAAGCGGGCCCGGACCAGCGCCGCCACCCCGGAGACGAAGGCGGCGGCGAAACTGGTGCCGTCCAGCGAAATCGGGCCCTGCTCACCGCGTTCGGCGTCGACCAGTCCGGCGCCACCCGGCCTGCTGTCCAGGGATACGATGCCGCGGCCCGGCGCCGCCACGCCGACCCACGGCCCGGCGATCGAGAACGGCGACGGCGATCCGTCCGGATCGGTGGCGGCCACGGCCAGGACGTACGGGGCGAACCAGGCGGGACTGATCGTCTGTCTGACCGCGCCCCAACCGGTTCCGGTGTTCTGCGCCGGGCAGGCGGCGGAGTCGATGTTTCCGGCGGCGGCCACCACCACCACGTTGCGGTCGTAGGCGTACTTCACCGCGGCACCCAGTGCGCCGTCGGCGGTGTCACCGCCTGCCGGGGTACAGGACACCTCCGACAGATTGATCACCGTCGCACCCAGATCGACGGCACGGACCACCGCCGCGGCCATCGTCAGCACGGTGCCGTAGCCGCCGGCGGCCACCTTGCCCGGCGCACCGGAGTTGTTCTGCCCCTTGGCCTCGTACTGCAGACTGAGCTGGCGGACACTGAGGATCGAGGCCTCCGGGGCGACCCCGGCGAAGGCATCGTCCGGGCCGGGACGCGCGGCGATCAGACCGGCCACCAGTGTGCCGTGCCCGTCGCAGTCCTCGGTGCCGTCGGTGGTGGACACGAAATCGCCACCCGGCTGCAGATCCGGCAGCCGGGGATGCCGGTTCACCCCGGTGTCGACGACGGCCACCTTCTGACCCGCGCCGCGACTGAACTGCCATGCCTGGTCCAGCCGCAGAATCCGTTGCGGCAGTGGCGGATCGCGCGGCACCGGACCGGCCAGGAACGGTTCCACGCACCGCGCGCGCTGCTGGGTCGGCTCCGGCGGGCCGTTCCCGGCGTTCACCGCGAGCGCCGGCCGCAGCGCGCCGTCGTCGACGGCCGGCGGGGGCACCGCCGGCGCCGGGGCCGCGGCGACGAACACGGCCGTGCCCAGCACGAGCGCGAGCACCGCCGACCGGCGGCCGATCGGCGCATGCGATCCCCGGCCGGATGTGGCAGCCGGGCAACGGATGTCGTGACGGTACGGGCTCATGGCGGCGTCAGATGTTCCGCGCCGCCGCGTAGATGCCCATCAGCCACAGCACCAGCGGCACGATGAGGATGATCAGCAGGTACTCGATCAGCTCGACGGCCCGGCGGACCACCGGGGACACCTCGGTGTGGGGGCCGATCACGCCGAAGCACGTGACCGCGGCGCCGGCGACGAGGACCAGGCCCGCGACGGTCGGCAGCCGGTCGTGCTCGCCGAGCCCCACCCCGGCGAGCAGCAGCACTCCGGCCAGTATGCCGCCGGCTATCAGGACAGCGGCCTGGGCGAGATCGGCGAAGGCGCGGCCGCGCAGGCACAGCACGACCGCGACGACCGCACCCAGGGCGAGGCCCTGCCAGCGAGCGGCGCCGAGTGGGTCGGCAGCCAGGAACGTGCCGAGGTCGACGGCCAGCACGGCGCCGAGGATGATGCCCGACTGGTACAGATTGGCCGCCTGCGCGCGCTGTTGCAGGCCGGCGGCCGACGGCAGCACCGTCGCGCCGATCGCCCCGATGTCCTCGATGGTGGGCCGCGGCTCGTGGTCCGCGGGATCGATCGCACCACCCGCGGTCGGCACGGGTGGGACCGGCAGCCGCGCGGCCGCCAGCGCCACCCGGGGCGCCATCGTGATCAGGATCAGCCCGGCGACCACCACGCCCGCGGCGATCGCGGTCAGCTCGAAGTCCCACACCATCCGCACCAGCGCGGCCCCGGCCAGGACGAGTCCGCCGGTGACGGCCACTGCGACCACCAGTGCGCCGGCCCGGCTCAGGCTGTGCACGGCCAGTGCCGTGACCAGCGTCGCCACGCCGGCGAAGAGGAGGTGCGCAGCGCTCAGCCGGCCCGGAGTGCTCAGTGCCGCAGCGGATCCCAGTAACAGGACGGCATCGAGCGACAGCACGGCGGCGGTCGGCCGCGCACCCGGATACCGGCGGCCGACGATCACCGCCGCGCCGGCCACCAGCAGGCCGGCGGCGGCCGCGATCAGGCCGCCGGTACAGCCGGTGCCCTTGGCCACCGCCAGCAGCGCCACCGCGACGACGACCGCGATGATGCTGCTGCCCAGGCCCATCCAGCGCGCGGCAGCCGGTGACCAGCTCCGGAAGCTGTCGGTGGTCAGGCGGGACACCGCGTCGATCACATCGTCGAACAGCGCCGGCGCCTCCTTGGCGGTCACCGAGCGCAGCACCAGCAGCTCGCCGTCCAATACCTCTGCGTCGGTGAGGGTTCGGTGCAGCGGGATCGGATCGTGGCCGATCCTGGCGAGCGTCCAGTGCTGGATGAGCAGCGTGCTGCCGTCGTCGTGCTCGGTGAGATCCGGGT
The DNA here is from genome assembly GCF_000381925.1 of Nocardia sp. BMG111209. NCBI lineage: Bacteria > Bacillati > Actinomycetota > Actinomycetes > Mycobacteriales > Nocardiaceae > Nocardia > Nocardia sp. BMG111209. The sequence goes on along the minus strand of NZ_KB907307.1, from coordinate 1,405,000 downwards.
TGCGCGAGTCGATCAGCTCGACGAGTTCGGTGATGTACGCGACGATGGGAACGGTGGCGGGCAGGCCGATGTCCAGCTGGGTGTTTCCACCGATCACCGAAACTCGGCACAGATCCGGTTCCACGGCTCCCGAGCCGCTGCTCGACAACTCGGTCACGGGTTGCAGAACTCCCTACGATCGTGGCACTCAACCATTTTCGACATGTCGAACCTATCCCTGTCCCGCGGTCAGTGCTCGGCGGGAGCGGGAATGGGCTTGGCGCAGGCGCCGGGGTGGTCGGCCGGGTTCGGGCACTGGGGCAGGCTGTCGTGGCTCGTCAGCGCGTCCGGCCGGGCGAGGGTGGGGCCGGGGGTGAGCGCCTCGAGGATCGGCGCGGGGGCCGGCTTCGGATCCTTGGCCAGGCCGAGTGCCGCGGCGGTGGCGCGGTCCGGGATGCCGTATCGAATTCCGTTGTCCGCCAAGTAGAACAGCGGTCCGCGATCGATGCTGCCGGGGGGCGCGCCGACCGACTGGACGTATTCGCCGGTGCCGGGCCGGACATAGACCTCGTCCACCCGGTCGCCGGCGCCGTCGGCCGTGGCGAGCCGGACCGGCCTGCCGTCGCCGGGCACCGGAACCCGCCGGCCGGCGAGCAGCGTGAGCGTGCCGGCCGGATCGTCGGCCGACCGGGACCAGGACACGCATCCGACCGGATCCGTATCGGCGGGAACGATTCTCGGCACCGGGCCGGGGAACTTGTCCACCGGCAGCCGGTTCACCACCGCGATGCCCACGATCCGGTCCGGGGGCACGGTGGTGACGTCCGTCATGTTCTGCGAGTTGGCGTTGCGGATCACCTCGGCGGCGAACGGTGACACCCGCTGGACACCGTCGGTGAGCACCACGTACAGCTCGTCGGTGTCCACCCGGTGCACCCGGACGACCGCCCCGACCGGTATCCCGGACAGCTTGCCGGGCCCGGGTGTGCCCACGTCGTCGATGTGCGGAGCCTGCAGCGCCGGAACGGGTTCCGCGGTGTCGAGCAGCGCGGCGCCGATCGGGCGGGCGGTGGCGGTGCGCAGGCCGAGCGAGCGGATCAGCACCGGATCGCCGGGATCCAGTTCGGCCCGCCGGCCGGCGAACAAGAGGTAGGTGTGCCCGGCGTGGGTCGCCAGGAACGCGTCGCCGGCACCCATCGGACGCGCGCCGGCCACACCGCCGGTGCCGGGCGAACCGACCACCGCCGTGGTCAGCACGCCGGTCGTGGCGGCCGGACTGCCCTGCACGGTGTCGCACAGTGTCCAGGTCGAGTGTCCGGCGTCGGCGGAGCCGGGCAGCGCGGCGGGCGCGCCGGGAATGCCCAGCAGCGGCCCACGGGGCATGGTCAGCTTGGCTTCACCGACCGGCGTGGGCGATGCCGGGTCGGCGACGATCAGTCGCGCCGACGCCAGGTTCAGGACCGGATGCAGGGTACCGTCGACGATCACGTACAACGCGCCGGATTGCTTGCCCATCACGATCTTCGCGTCGCCGATCGAACCCTGCGGCCGGAGGAAGGCCAGGATCGCGGCGCCGGCGACCACCAGGACCCCCAGCACCGCACCGATGACCAGCGAGCGGAATTGTGTGCGCATCGGATCGTGCAACATACGGATGTCCCGCCGCACCAGGGCGTGCTCGTAGCGATCGAGCAGGAACCGGTAACCGTTGACTTGGGCGCGCGTGGTCAACTGGGTCGGCACGTGAGCCTCCGAACGATCGAACTACCGGTATGTGCCTGTGCGACTACACGTCTCGCGCAGCCTGCGCCACGACAGACTAGCGAAGCCGGGCGGATCCGGTCCATGATGGGTGCGTGAGTTCGCCGGCCCCGCAATTGCGTTCCCCCGAATTCTGGCTGTTCCGCACATTGCCGCTGCGGCGGGTGTTGCCGGTTCTGGTGGTGGCGGCCGGCCTCGCCTACGTGGCGGAGGTGTGTGCGCCGCAGTGGTGGGTGCCGGTGGCGGCCGCGACGGCCGCCGTCGTGATCGGACTCGTTCCGGTGCACGGCAACTCGATCGCGAAGCGGATCGGCCAGGGCATCGCCTATCGCTGGCAGGCGGCGGGAAATCGGTCCGCCGCCGCTTCCGGCGCGCCGTTCGACGTTCCGCTGCCCGGCGGCGGCAGTTGCGGAATGCGCTGGGACGGAGACTGTCTGATCACGATGCTGCGCATCGACGCCCAGCCGCGCACGGTCACCCGGCTCAGCCCGACCGGGCTGCTCGCCGACGACATGCTGCCGCTGCCGATGATCGCGCGCTGCCTCGACCAGTTCGACATCGATCTGGCCACCATCGACATCGTCAGCACCGGCTCGCGCAGCGCCGGAACCGGTGCGGTGGCACGGATCTACGAGAGCGTGCTCGGCCCGCTGCCCGCGGTCGCGCACCGCACGGTCTGGGTGGTGCTGCGGCTGGATCCGCTGGCCAACGCGGAGGCCGCCCACCGCCGCGGCGGCGGCGCGGGAGGCGCGCTGCGCTCGGCGATCGTCGCCACCCGCCGGATGGCCAACCGGCTGGCGGTGCACGGTCTGCACGCCGCGGCGCTGTCGGCGGCGGAGATGACCTCCGCCGCACTGCAACTCACGCTCGGCGTGGGGATCGGCGAGTTCACCGAAACCTCGCGCAGCGTGGTCCACGACGGTATGCACCACACCAGTTACCGGATGACCCCGGCGGCGCTCGGGCCGCGCGGCATCGCCGCGGTGTGGTCCACGCCGACCGTCGCCACCACGATCACGGTCCGGCTGCAGCGGGCAGGATCCGGTGCGGCCCGGACGGCCGCGGCCGCGCCTGTCGCGGTCACCGCGACCGCGCGGTTCGTCACCCGCGACGCCCCGGTGCGGGTGCAGGCCCCCGGGCTGTTGCCGCTGCACGGGAAGCAGTGGCGCGCAATGCTGTTCAGCTTGCCGCTCGGCGCCGGCGCGGCCACGCTGCCGCTGGACGGCTACCTGGGCGCGCCCGACGCACTCGCGGATGTGCCGATGCCGATCACCGGTTGCGGACAGCTCATCGGCGCCGACGACTCCGGACAGGGTGTGGCGCTGCCGCTGGTGGGCAGCCATGTGCGCCGGGTGGAGATCGTCGGGTCCGTGCTGATGGCCAAGCAGGTGATCCTGCGCGCCATCGCGCTCGGCGCACATGTCGTGGTGCACACCGACCGGCACGAGGTGTGGCGGCCGATGCTCGCCCAGATCGCCGACGAGCAGGCGCTCACACTGGCGGCCCGGCCGGCGGGCTCGCAGCAGGCGAATTCGTATCGGCTCGCCACCATGGTCGTCTACGACGGCCTCACCCCGGCCACCCACCACTCCGACGCGACCGTGCTGGTGCTGCGCCGGAACGGTTCCGTGGCAGACGGTTTCGAGCCGAACGTCACGCTGGTCGAGAGCCCGGACACGGCCAACCTGGTCACGGTCCACACGAACTCCGGTGCGACACCGGTGTACATGGTCGCCACCCCGGAGGAACTGGCGTATGTCGGCGCCCCGGTGGGGGTTCCGGCCTGAGCGCGCAATTCCGCTGTCCCGCAGGGGAACTCGCCCGACGGTGCGCGACCGATGGCCCGAACCCGGCAACCGGGTTCGGGCCAGGGGTGCGGGCATCCCTCAGCCGCCGAAGCCGACCTGGACCTTGGTGTCCGCGGCCACGGCATTGTGCAGAGCGTCCTCGACCGCGGTCGACAGCGCCTTGACCAGGCCGATCGCGGTGGTCGGACCGGTGTCGCCGGGCAGACCGAACTGCTGGTCCCACGTGTGCTTGGACGTTCGGAAAGCGTCGAGACCGGCGTTGCCGTCCCACGCCTGGGCGAGGTTGGCGGCCGCGGTCTGCAGGTTCTCCGACTCCGTTTCCAGATCCCGGCCGAACTGGCCGAGCAGGTCGGACAGCTCCTGCAGGACGACTTTTTCGTAGACGAAAGCCATGATGGATCTCCTTCTCGAAGGGGGTGGCGGTCCGGGCGGATACGGCCGGTCAGGACGGCGCGGCGACACCCAGCGTGGTGAAGAACTGGGTGTTGTCGCCTTCCATACCGGAGTAGGTGTGGACGCTGGTGCCGACCTCGGCCTGGAGGTCGTCCAATGTCTTGTTCAGTGCGGTGGCCTCGGTTTCCCAGTTGTCGGCGGCGGTGTTGCACGCGTCGAAGGCATCACCCTGCCAACCGCGCTTGGCGTCCTCGACGGCCGTGGTGATGGCGTTGATCTTGGCGCGGATCGCGGCGACCGCGTCGGCCATGGCGGTCTGCGCACCGGACGCGGTACTTTCGTTCTGCTGAATCTGTGGTCCGGGCATGTCGGTCCTACTTTCTGTTGTCCCAGTTGGGTTTCCGTATTCCACGACGCTGTGGGTCAGGGCATCCACCTTCCGCCCGGCAGCGTCTCGACCAGGCGCGTGACGGCATGGGCGACCCGGTGATCGGTTCCGGGGGAGAACGTGGTCCAGATCGTGTGGTCCGCGGCGACATTCGGCCCGGCCACGATCCGGCCCCGGTGGGTGTCGTAGATCGCCACCGCACCGGGGGCGGCCCGGGTCGCGCCGTTCGCGTGGGTGTACGCGACGATCTCGGCGTGCGCCAGGCATCCGGACATCGCGAGACCGAATCCGATCGCCGCGCGCTCCTCGACGCCGAGGCCGTAACAGATCTGCGTGTAGTCGGCGGCGGTGCGCGCGGCGTCCAGCCGCTCGCGCAGCCGGTCGACAGGGGCGCTGAAGGTCGGGACGGCCGCGGGCGGGCGCGGACCGAGCGCGTCGAGCACCGGCCGGGCCAGGCCGGCGGCGTCACCACCCCATCCGGTTGCGAGCTCGAACGTGTCGTCGGTCCGCACCGCCACCACATGTCCGGTTCCCCTGCGCGCCAGGCAGATCCGGCGGACCCCGGACGCGGTGTGGATGCGCGTGGCCAACTCTCGTTCGGGCTGCGCCAGAATGTGCAGTGCCGCCGCCAGATCGGAATCCAGATCGCCGTACCGGTCGAGCAATCGGGCGGTGCGCAGGCCGTCCAGTGCGGCCGTGCGGGCGGCCAGGAAGGCATCGATGCGATCCTGGCGCGGCCCGACCCCGAGCACATGCGGCAGGGTCTGCACGCCGAGCAGTTCCGCGGCCGCGAGGATCGCGTCGTTGGTCAGTGCCGGCATCGGCCCGCCCTGCCTCATCCCGCCGCACCCGAGGACGCGGACCCGGTGGGCGGCGCGTCGTGCTCGCCCACCACGGCCGGCGCGGCGGCCAGGCCGGACTCGAATTGCCAAGAGCCGTATCCGGATTCGGCCGGACCGGCCCGCACGGTGCGTTCCTCCTCGGCAGCGCCGGCCGTGGGGGAGGCCGCGGCGGCCGGCGCCGACTGCCCGGTCGTCGTGGCCACCGGCGCCGCCGGCGACCGCACCGGGGCCGGTTCCCGCGACACCACGGCGACCCGCCGCACGCGGGCGCCGACCAGGGCTTCCGGCACCGGGAACGCGGGCAGCGGCACCATGATCGGCGGCGCCTCGGTGGTCGTCGGCGGCCGGGCCGGGACGGCCTGTTCGGCCGCGAGCGCGACCTCGGTGGACAGCGTCGGCGGTTCGGTCTGCGACCACGGCCGCGACAGCGGCTCGGCCGCCGATTCGTAGGAGCGCATCACGCGCGCCGCACTCGCCCCGGCGATGTCCTGATCCGCACCGATCTGCGCGGCCGCGCCGATCAGCGGGGCACCCAGCGCGGCCGCGGCGGCCGCCATCCCCTGCGCCGCCGCGGCCAGCGCCGCGATCTCGCCGATATGCGGCATGGCCAGCCGGGCCACCTCGTAGGCGGTGGCCAGGTCACCGGCGTGCACGGCATTGCGCCCGGCCGCGCCGGCCGCGTCCAGCAGCCATTCGCGCATCGTCGAAATGCGTTCGAGCACTTCGTCACTGGTGTCGGAATGCCAGTGGTCCCGGATCTCGCCGAGGATCCGGTCGTACTCCACCACGGCGGCGCCGAAACCGGCGGCCAGGTGGCCCCAGGCGACGGCGGCTTCGGCCGCCGGTACCGAGCCCGGGCCCGTGGTCAGATCGCGCGCCAGCCGGTCGGTGGGCCGGGCTTCCCAGACCACACCGGTGAATCCGGCGAACGGTGGTTCGATCATGATCGTCTCGCGTCAGCTCAGGGCGCCGAGGGCAGCCGCGTTGTCGCTTTCCATCCCGGCCAGGCTGCGCGACTGGGCGCGCAGCGTGGCGGCCAGTTTGCGCAACTCCAGCACGCCGGACGCGGCGCGGTCGCCGTAGTCGGCCGCGACCTCGCTCAGGGTCAGTGCGGCCCGCCGGGACACCTCGTCCGTCCCGGGAGCCGACACGGCGAGAGCCGGGCGCCGCACCCGCAGATCGACGTCCAGCCGGTCGGCGAGCGCGTCCAGATCGGCGGCCGCTCGGTCGGCCCGTACGGGATCGAATTCCATGACGACCTCCTAAAGGGTGAGTGCCTTGTCCGGCGAGTCGGTGTCCGGCAGCACGGCCATCGCGTCGGCCGTGCCGAGCACCGGCAGCGATGCGCCTTCGATGGGCCCGACGACGTCGTTGCCGTGCTGAGCGTTGATCAGGTGGCCGCGGACGCTGTCGCCGGTCGCGTTCCCGGTCGCGCGGGCGGCGCCGACGGCGGCCGCGGGTGACATCGGCAGCACGCCGGGGCCCGGACCCGGCCCCGGCGCGGACGCCACGGCCGGTTCCACCGCGCTGCCGCCGGCCATGGCGGAGAGGATGCCGTCGGTCCGCGCCGCGGTGAGGGGGACCGCCGATTCGGTGACGCCACCGGCGCCTCCGGCGATACCGGCACCCGCGCCGCCCCCGGCAGCGCCACCGCCCGCGACGGCTCCGGAAGGCGCCCTGCCCTGGGCCGAAACCTGTTGCGCCGCATGCTGTGCCGCCAGGGTGCCGGCGGTCTGGGTGGCGGTCTGTATTCCCTGGGTCGCCATCGAGGCGAGGGTCTGCACCATCTGCAGCGCCTGGGACAGGTATTGCGTCGGATCGGCCGAAGCGCCGGCGCTCGTGGCACCGGTGGTCGCCGGGGCAGCGCTGGTGCTCGCGAGCGTCTGCGCGACCTTCGCGGTCGCCTTCGCCGCGGGCAGCCGGGTGCTCGCCGACAGCTCGGCCGAAGGCGCGGTGCCCGACACCCCCCGAGGTATTTCGGTGATCTTCACCTTCTGACCGGTCTGCGTCATCTTCGCGCTGTGCGCGGACAGTTCGGCCCGGGTCCTGCCGACGATTCCCAGCGCTTCGGCCAGCGTTTCGGTCGACGCGGACAGCACGAACGCCTGTCCGGGCGGGGTCAGCAGGAACGGGCCCGCCGCGGCCAGCGATGTCAGGTACTTCGCGGTGAGGCCGGTCATCTGCGTGTTGCCGGTGAACACGCTGTCCGCCGCGGCGGTCGTGTCGGCGGAGATCCCGCTGCCCTGGGCGGCCAGCGCGGTGCCGTCACCAGCGGCCTGGGTGGCCGTATCCGACGCCTGCGCGGCGCCGGCGCCCTGCCACAGCGTCATCGCCAGCTGCAACGCGGACGTGCCGAGCTGGACCACGGTGGTCAGCACCGCGGAGATCTGGCTCAGCACCTGGGTGGGATCCATCGCGGGTGCGGCCGGGGTGCCGGGTGGATCGGATGAGGCCGGGGCGCCGAACCGGCCGCTGCCGAAACTCGCGGCCAGATCGGTGATCGGCTTGGTGAGTGCGTCCAGATCCAGCACCGGCAGCGCCGGAAGTTGCGGCAGCGGCGGTATCGCGGGCAGCTGCGGCAGGGCCGGCAGGCCCAGATCGCGCAACACGTCGCCGACCGGACGGTCCACCAGCGCGCCCAGCGCGCTCTGCCGGAGCAGCTCCACCACCGATTGATCCAGCGGAGAATTCATCGGGTGTTACCGATGGCGTGTATCGCCGCGGCGGTATCCGACTCGGAAACCTCGTATTCCGTGGCACTTTCGTACGCGGCCGCCGCGGTGCCCGCGTGTACCGCGGCCAGCTCACCGACCGAACTCAGGTGATTGGCTTGCGCGACAGCGAAACTCGCGAGGAAATCCTGTCCGATGAGACCGAAGACCGGTATCGCGGCCGCGACGGCGGCCGCCTGATCCACGGTGCCGGCGGCCAGGGTCCGTGCCGCCATCGTCGCGGCGACAGCGCCGTACCCACGGACGCCTTCGGGTGCCGCAACCAGGTCACTCATATGAAACCCCCTGCCCAGGAGGCGAAGTCATCGCTGCGCCCACGTCCGATCCGGACGATCGGTGGTCGAACGCGACAATTACACCGCTCGTCACCGGGCATCGACGTCGAGCCGGGACGGACCTGGACAAGCCTGGACGCCGACGCTTCGCGGCGCGGTCGGGACGGAGTCCGGATATGCTCACATCGGCCTGTCACGCAACACCCGGATGCCGATCAGCGGTGGGCGAGTGACCGATTCGCGACACGAGACGGACGGGGACCATGTCCCAGGGACAGCGCGCCGAGGGCGTGGTGAGCGGCGGCCCGGACCCACACCGGGTGGTCGATTCGACGAGCCTGGTGCGTGAGCTCGACCTGTTGCGGATCAGGGCCGCGCGCGGATCCCGGAAAACTCGAATGAGCATCGACGATCTGCATCGGAAGTTCACGGACGTGCCGCGGTCGACGTTGGCCAACTATCTGAACGGAAAGCACTTCCCGCCTGCCGATCTGTTCGACCGGATCGTGATCGCTCTCGGCGCGTCGGCGACGGAGCAACGGGCTTGGAGCGAAGCATGGTTCGCCGCGTCGGAGCAGCGGCTGAACGATCGATGGTCGTTCGGCCGGACGGCGCCGGCCGCGACGCCGCGTGAATTACCGGGCGCGGTCCCCGGATTCGTCGGCCGCCGGGAGCATCTGCGGATGCTCGGCGCGCTGCTCGACGGCGCGACCGCGGACATGACGATCGCGGTGATCACGGGCACCGCGGGTGTCGGCAAGACCGCCTTGGCCGTCCAGTGGGCACACTCCGTCTCGCCCCGATTCCCGGACGGCCAGCTGTATCTGGACCTGCAGGGCTTCGCTCCCGGTGATCCGATGTCCCCGTCCGACGCCTTGGCGGCCTTCCTGGGCAGCCTCGGCGTCCGGCCGGACGAGATTCCCCGGCACGAGGCCGAACGCGCGGCCCGTTACCGCACGCTGCTCGCCGAGCGGCGAATGCTGGTGATACTCGACAACGTTCAGTCGCCGGCGCACGTACGGCCACTGCTACCCGGGTCACCGACCTGCCTGGTCGTGGTGACCAGCCGCCACTCGATGTCCGGACTGGTCACCGGCGAGGGCGCCACCCGCATCACGCTCGACCCCATGCCCGGCGACGACGCGATCCGGTTGCTGCGCAACCGGATCGGTGCCCGAATCGACGAGGAACTCGACGCCGTCACCGAACTGATCGGCCGGTGCGCGCGACTGCCGCTGCCCCTGTGCATTCTCGCCGAGCACATGGCCATGAACCCGAAAGTCGCCTTCGCGGCGGTGGTTCACGAGTTCACGCAGGCGAATCCGCTCGATCTGCTCGATACCGGAGAAGATGCCCGGACCGATATCCGCTCGGTCTTCTCCTGGTCACTCACCCATCTGCAGGACGACGCCGCCACGGTATTCCGGCTCCTCGGCCTGCATCCCGGGCACGACTTCGATGCCTACATCATCGCCGCGCTCGCCGACGTGGATCTCGCACAGGCACGGAGGCTTTCGACAGCACTGCGGCGCGCACACCTGCTGGAATCTCGGGGTGATCAGAACCGTTACGGCATGCACGATCTGCTGCGCGCCTATTCGGTGGAACTCGCCGCAACCATTCCGGAGGCAGCGCGGCACGCCGCGATCGGCCGCCTGATGGACTACTACCTGCACGCCGCGATGAGTGCCGTCCAGATGATCGAGGCAGGCGACGAGGAGTTCCGGCCGCAGGCGCGGCCGATCTCCACCGTGTCACCGGAATTCGGCAGTTCCGCCGACGCGGACGACTGGCTGGCCGTGGAACGCGCGAACATCGTACGAGTCGCCGTCTACGCCGCCGAGCACGAAAACCACAGCCGCGCCATCGATCTCGCGCAGACGATGAACCGCCACGTGCACAGCGGCGGGTTCCACGCCGAGGTGGTGGGTATGCTGACTCCGGCGCTGCACGCGGCACGCCGGCACCAGGATGCCCGCGGCGAAGCGTACGCACTCACCCGGCTCGGCATCGTCCACGCGCACCTCGGCGACTATCGCGCCGCGCTCGACCACAGCAGCGCGGCGCTCGCCGTCTGCCGCAGAATCACGCAACTGCTCGCCGACACCGACCTCGCGGAATCGCGCCATTTCCGCGGCGGCCGGATCGAACCGGTGGCGATCACCCGGGCCGCCGCGTTCCGGTTCGGCGAAGCTGTCGCACTGAGCAACCTCGGCATCGTGTACACCCGGCTGGGTCGCTACGACGAGGCCCTGACCCATCAACAGCGGGCGCTGGAGCTCATGCGTCAGTCCGCGATACGGGTGATGGAGGTACCGGCGCTGGCGAACCTCGGTGAAATCCACCTCGGCGAAGGCCGATACCAGGAGGCGGTCCGGTACGGTACCGAAGCGCTGCAGCTCGCCCGGCAATCCGGTCACCGCGCCTTCGAGGGCACCGCGCTGACCTGCCTCGGCAACACCCACGAAGCTCAGGGGCGCCACGACGAGGCCGAGAACCTCTACCGCGAGGCACACACGATCGCCGTCCAGACCGACAATCTCCGGCTGGAAGCCGAGTCACTCGACGGACTCGGCCGCGTGCTGCACAAACGCGGTGAACACGCCAAAGCGCTCAGTTATCACACCGATGCGCTGCTCGTCGCCCGATCGATCGAACATCGACACGAATGGGCGACGGCGCTCACCGGCGCAGCCCACGCGCAGCGCGCCCTCGGCCTCGGCGAGCACGCCCGCCAGCTCCTCCGAGAGGCACTGACGATCTACACCGAACTCGGCGTACCGGAGGCCGACGTAATCCGCACCCGCCTGCACGAGGAGGAGTGCCGGGACACCGGCCGAACGAATTAGGTACGTCCGGTGCCCGGTCCCGATTCGGCTTCCCGGTTGAACGCGGTGATCAGCTCGCCCCGGCGGGCGAAGGCCGCGGCGGCGGCCCGGCGGGCGGTGTCCACCACGACTCGGTCGAATTCCGTTGGTGTCAAGCGGCTTATCGCGGCCGAGAGCGACAGGTCGAGCAGCGCGCCGTTGCCGTCCACCTCGACCGTGACCGCGCCGTCGGGCGACGTCTCGCGGGCCCGGACCCGCGCCGTCGCCTCGCCGAGTTCCCGCATCTGCTCCAGCCGGCGTTCGGCCCGTGCGACCAGCTCGTCCATGGCACCCATATCGCCCCCGTCACACCGACCGCAGCCAGCTCTGCGGTTCGACCTCGGACTCCTGCTCGTCGATCAGCTCCTGCCGCTCGACCTCCTCGGCCTTCGGTAATCCGGTGAGCGCCAGCAGATCAGCGCTCATACCGGCCTCCGCCAGCTGCTGCCGCCGGGCCGCTCCGGCCCGATTCGCCGCCCGCCGGCACAGTCGCAGCAGATCGGCCGCGAGATCATCCGGATTCCGGCGTAATTCGCCGGGTTCGACCGAGATACGCAGCGGTAGACCCTGTTCGGTGGTCTCGACGGATATCGAACCGTCCCGCGATGTCGCGCCGACCATACGGCCCCCTGTCACCCGTTCGTCCACGTCAGTGTACGGCAGCGGGAAATCGGTTCGGCCGCAGGATGTTACGGTGCCCAGTCATCCTCTGTCACGTTTCTCCGCGAGCAGCCGCCGGATGCGCTCGGTCCGGGCGACGGTGTTGGAGCCGTCGAGCTGCCCGGCGAATGCGCTGCGGGCCGCGGTGATCAGCTGGGTCTTGACGTCCGGATACGCGCGGGCGATCACGACCAGCGCGGCCTCGGTCTCCATATCCAGGCCGGATTCGCTGTGGATACCGGATCCGGCTGCGGCAGAGGCGAGTTCGGCCTCGAAGTTCTCGATCAGTTCGGCCCGGGTGGGCGGCCGGAGACTCACCATCTGCGCTGCCTTCCCGCCGGGCCGGAGTGGTTCACGATACTCGACTTCTCGTCCCGGATCGCGCGCACGACGACGGCGGTCTCGGCGTTGATCGCGGCGATCAGGCCGCGCCGGTCGGCGCCGGTCACGGTGACCGGCGGGCCGGGGGAGACGACGTAGCGGCCGTCGTCCGGCAGATCGCGCCACTCCAGACGCCGGACCGTACGTCCACGCGGACCGAACGAGGTGATGCCCTGGGCGATCTCGACGAGGCCGACGCGGTCGGGGACGATCCGCAGCAGCCGCTCGGCCGACGCGGCACCGGAGTGCTCGGCGGCGGCCGAGTCCCACAACCCGGACCTGCCGTAGCCGTGGTCCATCGCGTCCGGTCCCTGCGACGGGACCACCGTGAACGGCCCGGATCGGCCGGCGGGCTGCTCGGGCAGTGCGTCGGCGATCACGTCGGCCAGCCGCAGCGGATCGCATTCGGTGACGGTGAAGCCGGCCGCGTGGTCGACGGTCCGGCCGGGCAGCTGGGTCAGCAGGTAGCCGCGATCGGCGCGGCGCGTGGCGAGCAAGCGGACGGACGCCGCCGGATTCGTCGGCTCCACGCCGTCCATACCGCGTACCGCGATCGCGATATCCGGGCGGGCGACATCCCGCAGCACCTCGTGCACGGCCGGATCGGCGGTGCGCTGCAAGCGTTCCCGGATGCGGTCACGTTCACGCCGATAGTCGCTCGCATACCGGATGTCGGTCGTGAACATGAAGGGCCGCGGTAACCGGTTCTCCCGCAACTCCGCCCAGAGCACGACGAATTCCAGATCGGTGAAGTTCCAGGTACGGTTCATGATTCAGCGCGGTCTCACTGCGGCTGCTCGATGACCGGACGTACCACCTGCCGCGCCTCGCCGAGCCCTTCGTCCAGATGTTCCGCGGACTCCAGGTAGGCGGGACGCTTCCGCTCCTTCCGCTGCTGGGCCTGTGCACCGCCACCGGCGGCACCCGGCGAACCGGGCGAACCGGCCATCGGCGCCAGTCCCGCTCGCGGTGCGCCCGCGGTGGACCCGCCGAGTGGCTCGGGGAGGGCCGCGCGCGGGAACAGCCGCGCCGCAGCGCCCTCGCCAGGGGTCGCGGACAGGGCCCCGCCGGCGCCACCGAGTGCGCCGCCGAGTCCGGCACCGGCGCCACCCAGGGCGGGCATACCGGGGAGGCCGGGCAGACCGCTCAGGCCGGACGGATCGGCAGGAGCGCCGAGATCCGGAAACCCGCCGGGCTTCAACGCATCTGCTTGCTGCTGTGCCGCTTGCTGTGCCGCCTGCATGGCCTGCTGGGCGGCCTGCTGACCCGCCGACATCGCCTGCTCGGACTGTTGCTGTGCCTGTTGCTGCGCCGCGGACACGGCCTGTTGCTGCGCCGCAGCGGACGCTTGCTGCTGCGCGGCCTGAACGGCCCCCTGCTGCGCCAGTTGCTGCAGTGCGGCGCCGCCCGCCTGTCCCTGTGCCGCAGCCATATCCGCCGCCTGCTGCGCGGCCTGATCGACCCCCGGCTGCCCCACCTGCTGGAGGGCAGCGGCACCCGCCTGTCCCTGTGCCGCGGCGGCATCCGCCGCTTGCTGCGCCGCTGCCTGTGCCGCGGCCTGCTGCAAGGCGGCCGCGCCCGCTTGCCCCTGTGCCGCCGCCGCATCCGCCGCTTGCTGCGCTGCCGTTTGCTGTGCCGCCGCCTGTTGGGCAGCCGCCTGCTGCAAGGCAGCCGCGCCCGCTTGTCCCTGTGCCGCAGCCGCAGCCGCATCCGCTGCCTGTTGTGCCGCCGTCTGCTGCGCGAGCACCTGCTGCGCCGTCACCGGCTGTGCCAGCACCTCCGGCACGGCCTGCGTTGCCGGTAGGCCGCCACCCCCGGTAGGGCTCGGAATACCGGCTCCGCCACCGCCTCCCGACGCATAGGGATCGGTAGCGACCGGACCGAAGGATCCCGACCCATCGGGTAACGTCGGGAATTTTTCCGCCGACTGACTCATATAGGTGCCGTAGGAATCGTCGTAGTACTGGCGATAGATATACGTCAGGTCATCGATTTCCATCGCGGTCAAAGAGGTCGTCGGCGACGATCCGGTAGGCGATGTCGTCGGAGGGTATTCGGTCGGCGGCATCATGATTTGTGTCGCGTCGAGCCAGCCCGCCGTGAAGAACATGTTGTCACCTGCGGTCGTGATCCCGGTCCGGAGGTCGGGAATCGAGGAGGCATACGCCCCGATGGCCGCCACCGCGGTCTCGCTGCCCGGCCCTGTCCACTGATCCTGCGTGACCGAATCGACCTTGTTGAGAAAATCCGAGAACACCGTCCCGACCTGATTTGCGATGTACCACCACAAACCCGCCTGATCGGACAGATTGACAACGACCGCGCTGCTCCGAATGTAATCGCCGAGCGCCCAGAGGTCGTGCCAGCCCAGCGAATCCGATGCCTCCGCCTCGATCGTGGTCGGATCGAACTTCTTGTAGCCGTCGTCGTACATCGGCGCCGCGTCGGGGCCGGAAATGGCCAATACTGTTGCGAGCGGCGACGTTTCGAAGTTGTGCAGAAGATTCGGATAGTCATGGGGATTCAGTGGTGTGGTCGAGCTCGCCGGCGGAAGTGTCACCGGCAGGTCGAGCCCGCCGAAATCTCTTGCCGCAGTGGGCGAGCTGTTCACATTGCCCAGGCTCGCGAGCGCCACCGCATTGTTGTGATCCATGTTGCCGTAGGCCCGGCCGGCGGACTTGAAGGTCTCGATCATATCGCCGAGTATTTTCTTGTGCCCGTCGAGGACGTCGGTCAGATCGGTGGCCTTGTTGCCGAACTTCTTGCCCAGCGCCGTACCCGATTCCAGATCGGACACCGGCCGCTCGAGTACCTGCTGATCGATGAGGGCTTCCAGCCCGTTGATGCCCTCGATCACATTCGAGGCCGCGGTGGCCAGGTCCAATGCCGCCTGCGGATCGAACTTCAGCGCGAACTCCCCGCTGGGATGACTGCGCGCATAGTCCCTGAGCTGCGGCCACGGGTTGCCCATGGTGTTCGGGTCCGAAGACATCGATCGGGCTCCTCGTCTCCTCGGCGCCTACGCGAGCAGGACACACAGCTGACTCCAATCGAACCCGCATCGGCGTCCGGCGAGGTTGCCACCGCGCGAACAGCCTGGAAAATTCCGGTAACAGGCTGCGGCCCTGCCGATTTCGGCAGCCGCCGGGACCATTCGACCTCCCGCGCAACGACACTCGGCCACCGGGATGAGCGGACCTGCCGGCTCAGCGCAGGGCCTCGGTGCGCTCCCGGTACCGCTGCTCGAAGCCCTCGACATAACGGGACGGCGCGATCGACGACGAAGAGTGTTCCAGCAGGCCGTCGTCGGCGACGTAGAAGATGGCCCGGCCGATCGCGATCTCCTCGGGTTCGGTGGGCGCGAACACCATCCAGCCGACGGTGACCCGCTCCGCCCGCAGCCGGTCCAGCGGATAGTTCGAGGTGTCCAGGCCGTTGTCGGTGATGTGGCGGCGGACCAGTTCGACGGCCTCCTCCCGGCCGATCGGTTCGACCGCCGAGGTGGTGACCCCGGCGAGGGTCAGCTGGAAATAGGCCCGGTCGAGATCGAAGCCGGTATCGGGATCGAACACGTCGGCGAGCGTCTGCGGGGTGACCACGCCGGCCTCGGCCGCCGACACCAGCGTCGCCACCGTATCCCGCAGTGCCGCAGTCGGTTCCCTGGTCGCCAGGCCGGAGACCACGTCGGTCGCGGTGCCCGCGGTCCACATTCCCGGGACCGCCGCGGCCATCTCGCCGGGGCCCGGCGATTCGCCGCGATACCACCGGCCGCCCTCCCACCAATAGCAGAACGACAGCATGCCGCGCGCCGCCCGCGGATTCAGCACCGGATTCGCCACCCAGAACGGGGCGCCGGCATACAACCGGGGCAGTGGCGTGCCGTCGTTGTAGGCGGCATCGAGTTCCGGTGCGTCCCAGACGCCGCCGGACAACACGGCCCGGCCGCCGGGCAGTGCGTAGAGCGTGGAGCCGCTGCGCCGGGCCCCCTCGAACCAGCCGAGGGCGGGCAGCATCCGCGGGCCCCAGACGGATCCGGTGGCGACGAATGCCGCGGCGATCACCGACCAGCGTGCCCACATCACCGGGAAGGCGGGAAAGTCGTTCTCCGACAGCACGGCCCGCACACCCGCCGCGCGGTCGGCGCGGGCCTGACCGGCCGCCTCCTCCGGTGGGCGGGACTGCCGGTCGGCATGGCCGACATGGGCGGCCAGCCAGATCGGCAGGGTGTCGCGCGGAAACTCTTGCAGGTCGGCCAGATACGCGTCCGGAGGGAACACCTGATCGTCCGGGAACGGCTCGTCGCCGTAGTCGTAGTCGACCTCGATCTGCCCGGAAGCGGCCAGCGACATCAGCATTCGCCACCACGGTCCGTCACCGAGTTGTGCGGACAGCCGGCGATGCTCCCGCACCAGCTCCAGGGTCGTGTCGGCCGGTTGCACCGGGACCCGCCCCGGTCCGTCGTCGCGGAACACGACGTGCCCGCCCTCGGCGGCGACGGTCAACGCGAACACCGCCTCCATGCTGCGCCAGCCCTGCGGGCCGAGCGCGGCCAGTTCACGGGCGATCCGATGCGCCAGCTGCTGCGCCTGCGCGATCGGATCCTGCTCCGCCGCACCGAGATTGAAGCCGACGTCGGGCTCTTCGGCCGGCCGGGCATGCTCCGCCGCAGTGTCCGGGCCGGGCCCGGAAGCATCCTGCGGATGTCTGCTGCTGGCTTCGTCTGGGGTGGTCACGGCGCCGAAATTCTCCTCGTCTCGCCCGGACAGCGGACACGATGCCCGGCTGTCCGGGTCCCATCGTCACATATCGGGTCGTCGCCCACGGGTCAGTGCTGCCGCGGTCGTTCGGCATCCGCCGGGCCACCACCGCCGAGCACCGGCGGCAGCGCCTGCTCGACATCGCCTCGCAGTTCGTGGTCGGACGGGAATTGTTCGCGCACTTGCCCTCCGGTGTGCTCGTCGGTCGATGGTCATCCGCCGAAGATCCGCGCCCGGCGGTCCGGATCGTTGCAGACGTCGTAGATCAGCCGGCCCAGATCGCGATCGGCGGTGACGGCGCGATAACGGATTTCGATGCCGAGCCCGTCGCCGCCTGCGATCGCGAGCCGAATCTGCCGGTCCGGCAACATCTCCCAGTGCACACCGACCGAGGGAGCATCGAGATCGACGGACCGATCACCGATCCGCAGGCCGAGCCCTCCGGCGTGCCGGTAGAACACCACCGGATGGCCGCCCAGCTCCGCGTAGACGCCACCGGGCACACCCGCCTGCCGGTCGGCGGCGGACAGGCTGCCGCCCGCGACGTCGAACACGGCGTGCTCCCCGAACCCACCGAACGCCTGCACGAGGACCCGGCCACCGGGCGCCTCCCGATCCGGCTCGACACGCCGCGCGCCGTGGGATCCGCCCGCGCGGGGGAAGGCGCTGCCGTTGCCGGACACAACCGGTGACGGCGGTCCCGCAGGCGGCAGTGTGGGCCGGGAGGCCAGGGCCACGGCCGCGGCGTGCTCCGTCAGCAGATCGTTGAGCACATGCGCTGTCGGATCGGCCTCGGCACCGTAATGCCACACCCAGGCGAATGCCTCGGCCAGTACCTCCTGGATGTCGATATCGCCGGTCTTCAGGTTCACGCCGTAGGAGCTGAGTCGCTGGACCATCCACGAAACGGCCTCGATACCGACCGTCAGCCCGGCATGTGCCAGTGCCACGACACCTGCCCACTGCGCGGTCCGGTTCCCCATCGCATCGATCAGATGCCCGAACTCGTGCACCAGCACCCCGTACTCGGGGCGATCCTGATCGCCGACGGTGTGGCCGTCGATCACACCGGCCGCCCACTCGCGCCGGAACAGCGGCCGATCGGTGAGGTAACGCCGGTTCAACCCGATCAGCACACCACCGATGGCCGCATGGGTCTCCGTGTAACCGAACCAGTCGTCGCGCGGTGCGTCAGCGGTGATGTCGATCCGGGTCAGCGTGGCGTCCGGCCAGGCGGTGAACAATTCCGTCACCGCGCGGGCGATCTCGCGCATACTCTCCACCGCCACACCGGCCCGCGCGAAATCGGTGGTCTCGGCCCCGGAGAGCAGGATCCGGACGCCACAGCGCTCGCGTAGTTCGGCGGCGATAGCGGCCTGATCCGACAGCTGCGACCACTCGTCCGCTGATTCGGCGGGCACGAAAGACTCTGCTTCTGTAGGTGATTCGGCCGCGTCGGGATCGGCCCGACCGACTGCGAACGTGTACAGGATCCGCTGGCCGACCGTCGCCGCGTCCGGGTTCCCGAGCATGATCGCAACCGACTGCTGCAGTGCGTTCGTGACCTTGAATCCCCCGGGCGAACCGAAGGCTGTCGAGGTGAACTGCCGTTGCAGCCAGTCCGCGAACCCGTCCCGGTCCAGCGCCCCGTGCTCCGCGCGACACCCCTCGGCGAGCATTCGCATGGCACGGGCCTCGGCGCCGTCGGCGGCATCGACCAGCAATCTGCCCAGTGCGTACAGCGTCGCCCCGTAGGCCGCGCGATCGACCGGCCCGATCCGCCGGCCGAGTTCGGATCTCGCCCAGGAGTCGCGATATCGGTCCAGGTGCGGTTGCCGGGCGAAACCCTCGTCCACCCTGATGATCCGACCACCCCCGACCCGGACGCTGGGCAACGTGAGCACAAGGCGGCCACCACAATCCGAAGTCCGGATCACCGCATCGTCGAGGTCCGGGAACACCGTCGTGAATCGCTCGATCGCCCGCGCGACCTCCCGGGCGAACGCCACGTCCATATCACTGTCGAAGCCCATCAGATCGAACCCCGGGTAGCGGTTCCCGACCTCGGCAGCCACCTCGACGGCGGTGTCGTACTGCTCCCATTCGGCATCGAATCGACCCGTGGCGACCTCCGGTTCACCGGCACGGCCGATGACCGCTGGGCCGGCCTGCGAGGAGACCACGGGAGCGCGCAGGGCGATGTCGTCGACGGTCGGCCGCTGCGCGGCGGCGTTCGCCGTCTCGTAGCGCCGCGCCACGGCCTCGCGCTCGATCTCCGCATCCCACAACTGCTCTCGGCGGTCGGTTGCGGCCCGGACGGTGTCCTGCCAGCGCGACAGTTCGGGTCCGCCGGCGGGCCTGCGGGGGATCGACGCGTCGAGGGCAGTCAATTCCGCGTCGATCCGGGCTCCCAGCGTGGCCACCAGCTCCCGCGGTGTCGACCCGGTCGGGTCGACACCCCATCGCCCGGCAAGCGCAGTGAGGTCGCGTACGGCAGCATCGCGTGCGGCGACGATCAGCGCCGGCTGTGGTGGCCTGACGGATCGATCGGCGTACCGAGTCAGTACGTCGTTCAACAGATGTGCCACCGGATCGGCCTGCGCGCCGAAATGCCTTACCGCGGCGTATGCCTCGGCCAGTACCTCGATGAGGTCCACCGCCCCGGTCGCGAGATCCACACCGCGGGAACTGATCCGGTCGGCCAGCCATCGTCCACCGGCGGCGCCGGCCGGCATCCCGGCGCGGGTCAGCACCGCCGGAGCCGCCCCGCGCGCGGCATAGCCACCCATCTGATCGATCGCATGACCGAACTCGTGCACGAGCACGCTGTACTCGGGGCGTTCCGGGTCGCCCGCTGCATAGCCGCGCGCCACCAGAGCAGCCCAATTATGTTGTGCCAGAATATGATCGGTGATATAGCGCTCGTTCAACCGGATATGCACGCTGCCGGGTGCCGGCTTCATGATCGTGGTGGCCCACTTGCCGTCCGGCATCGACGTGATATCGATATCGGCCACTGGAGCGTTCGGCCGGTCGGCGAACAACTCCGCGACCGCCCGCGCCACCTCCCGCATACTCTCCACGGTCGCGCCGGGCAGCTCGAAGACAGCCGGCTCGACTCCGGACAACAGGATGCGGACCCCGTAACGCGCACGCAGGGCGGCGACGATCTGTGCCGACGTCTGCACCTGCGACCACTCGTCCGACCGGTCGGCGAGCACGAAAGATGCGTGCCCGGAAGGCAACTCGCTCCGGGTGCCGGGATGCGACCGGCGGACGGCGAGTTCGTGCAGAATCCGCTGTCCCCGGGTCGCCGCCTCGGGGGCCACGAGCATGACCGCGACCGCTTCCTGCAACGCCCGATGCACTCGGAACGATCCCCGCACGTTGTAGGCGAGAGGGGTGAATTGCTCCTGCAGCCACTCGGTGAATCCGGCGCGGTCGAGTGACCCGTTTGCCGCGCGATAAGTCTCGGCGAGCAACCTCATCGTCATTCGATCCGCCGTACCTTCGCCGGCATCGGCCACAAGCCGCGACAACATGTACAGCGTCAGCCCATACACCGCCCGGTCGGCCGGTCCGATCCGCCGTCCGCGCTCGGACTCCATCCAGCTCTGCTGGTATCGGTTCGGCGCCGCAGCAAAGCCCTTGTGCAACTGTATATTCCGGTGGCCGGCAGACACTGCTTCGGACACGGTGCGGGCGAGGTTGCGACCGGTGTCCGTGGGCTCCAACCGCACGGCACCGATGTGCGGGAATTCGGTCACGAACCGCTCGATCGCCCGCGCCACCTCCCGCGCGAATGTCACATCGACGTCGCGATCGAAGCCGCGCAGTTCGACCCCGGGATACCGGCTCCCGACCACGGCAGCCACCTCGGCCGCACTATCGTGTTGCTCCCACTCGTCGACGAATCGACCTGTGCCGACTCGCAATACCGCCGAGGCGAGGACCTCGCCGGTATCGGTGGACTCCGGGATTCCGGACGGCGCGCGGGTATCGGCGGGAGCGTGCCGATCCACCACCCGGCCGTCACGATCGAAGAAGATCGCGTAGGTACCGCGCACCTCGCTCGGATGTACCGCCGGCGAACCGGGTGCCCCGGACTCGGCCGCATCGCGGACCACGATCCGGCCGCCCTCGTTCACCAAGGCGTACGCATGCGCACCGACACCGTATTCGTCCGAGGCACCGCGATATTCGTCGACCACCAGTGCCGCGGCACCCGGACCGAGTGCGCGCAGCCGCGCCGTGATCGCGGCGAGGCCGGGGTAGCCGTGCAGCCGGGCCCCGGCGGCCTGCTCGATCTCCGCGACCGAGACACCGTCGAGGCCCACCGGGCGATCGAATGCCCGGATCACCGGACTGGCGGTCTGGTCCCGGATTGTCGCCAGGGCCAGTTCGGCACAGCGGCCGCGATTCGACTCTTGATGCGACACAGTAGGTTCCATCGCGTCGCTACCGGGGTAGGGCGACGAACCGTCGGTGGGTGGCGGCGCGGCAGACGGGAGGGCGCGCGGCGGCGCGGCGGACGGGAGCGCGGGTGGCGCGTCGAGCGGGCTCCGGGCCAGCCACCAGCCGTTGAAGTCGTCCGTCGAGCCGTCGACTGCGTGGGAACGCCCGCGATCGGCTCGCCGGTCTACCGGAGCTGCTCCGAGTCCGTCTCTGCCGCTGCCGGGGACGTTCACGGACTCGCTCGCGTAGGCGGGCAGGCGGGCGGGTCCGGGGAGGCGGGCGCGGCGCCGCCGGCGGGCGGGTTGTTCGGTCCGCAACGGGGCCGACGGATCGGTGAGGATTCGCGCGATCTGCCCGAGCAGACCGCGGCGTTCCGGATCCGCCAGACCCGGCAGGTATGTGGCCAGCAGGTCGGCGTTGTCGCCGTGTGAATCCGGTTGGGGCAGGCGCCATCCGCCCTGACCGTCCCGCTGCAGCCAGACATTCAGGCTGACCTCGGCGACGGTGAGCAGCGCGAGATCGTAGTGCACCTCGTCTCGATCCGGCACCCCTGCGGGCGGCAGGGGAATCCGGCGCTGCCGCAGATCACGCGCGACCCGGGCCGGATGGGTGTGCGGCAACGTCGGATCGGCCTCGACCAGCCGGGAACCGGCGGCCGTCAGCCGGGCAGCCAGGCCGCCCGCCGTGCCGAGCTTCGGCATCTCGAACGCCTTCTTGCCCAATTGCCGCAGCCAGCGATCGAATCCGACCGTGACCGCACCTTCGGCCCGGAACCGCAGATAATGCGCCAGCAGTTGGCCGACCACGTCGGAGTAGCCCGGATTCCGGAACGGTCCCTCCGCCTCGACCGCGCTGCGGAGGTCCACGCGCGGTCCGGTATTCGGCCGGAGATCGATTGCCAGATAACGTAGTTCGTGCGACCCGTCCCACAGCACGTTCGCGTATTCCGGCCGCAGCGCACCCAATTCCCGCAGTGCCTCGACATGTTCGCCCGCCGGCGCCACGATCGCCAGGCGTTCGCGCGACCGGGACGGATCGATGAGCCGGGCGACCCGGCCGGTGAGCAACTCACCGTTGCTGTGCTCCCGCACCTGTGCTGCCAGCGCGGTTCGGATCGCTTCGGCGAGTTCGGGTGTCGGCGCCGGCGGCGTGACCCGGTCGGTGGGTGCTTCGGTCACGCTGTCCGCCGCCACCCGCGGAGTTGCCCACCGCCAGCCGGGGCCGACCAGGGCGGCGCGTACCACGTCCACACCGACCTCGGCGTTCGCCGGGCCGACCTTGTCGATGTACTTTCGCGTCGCGGCCCGTCCGGCCCGGCGTCCGGCCTGATCGGGCGATTCGGTACCGGACCGCTCGGCCTTCCGATACGCCGCCCGATACGCCTCGGCATACACCCGTTCGGCGGGACCGACCGGGACATGACGGCCCGCATCGCGCAGTCGGCGGAAATGCTCGAACTCGCTCGCGTATTCGTCGCTACGCCGATCGCGGAGGTCCCGGGGGGTCTCGGGATCGGCGTAGCGGCCGGGAAGGTTGCGGCGGGCGTGACTCGCCCGGCCGTGCGCGCGATCCCACTCGTCCCCGTACCGGGCCGAATACGGCACGCCGTCGACCGGGCCGAGTTCGTCCACCCGCGCCCGGACCGCCCGCACCCCGGCACGATGCGCGGCCGCATGCCAGGGCTGCGAGGGCAGCACGCCGTAGTAGGCGTTGCCGGCGAATTTCAGGGCGTCCCGGTAGACCTCCGCGTAGATCCGTTCCAGCACACCGATGTCGTGGCCACTGACGCGATCGGCGCGACCGTGCCCGTACGCCTGGTCGAGCGCCAGCGCCCGCCCCCGGACGAAGGACAGCGCGTGCGCTTCGGCCTCCAGATCGAGCATCCGGTCGAGGTACCCGTCCCGGTCCGATACCAGCCGCGGGAGCGGTTCCCCGGCGCGCTGCCCGGTCAGGACCTGTACCGCCGCCCGCAGCAGGTCGACGCGCAGGCGGACCCCGCCGTCGGTGTGCGCCATCCGGGCGAGGTTGATCACCAGGGTGTGGCTGGGCCCGTCGTAGTCGGCCACCTTGCCCATCCCGGGCACGTCCGCCTCGATGGTGTAGCGGAGCCGCACCCCGCTGTCGTCCGATACGGAAGCCACCCAGTGGTTCGACACCGAGTCGTCGGGCAGGCGCGCGTAGTTCGGATCGATTGCGGCGGAAAGCAGTTCGCGCACCGTTGCCCAGCGGTCGGGTGGTTCGCTCACCATCTTCGACGCGTCCAGCGCTTCGGACCGCGCGGCGGCCTCGGCTTCGAACTCGGCCAGGACATCGACCGCCGGGGGCGGGGTGGTCCGCACCACACCGCCGGCATCGATGACCACCCGCACCCGCTCGGCCGCGGGCCCCCGGTCGTCGGCGACCTGGGCCGCCACGGCCTGCCGCAACCGCTCGACTTCCGCGGTCATCCGCCGGTGCCGGGCGCCCAGCTCCCCGGCGAGCCAGTGCGCGGTGTGCCGGGCGTCGTCGCCTTGGAAACGCCACGACTGCGCGGCCAGCCGAGCGAACCGGCCGGCCGTCGTGGGTGCCCGCTCCCATCCCTGGCCGACGGCGACGTCGTCGTACCGGCGATCGAACGCCTCCGCCAGCAGGTGCATCGACCGGGTCGCCGCCGCATGCTCGCGTACCAGCTCCTGGAGCACGCGCGCGGAATGCGGCGTCGCCGGAACATGTTCGGCCGGGCCGTCGCGAGGATCCGGCACTCGCGCGGCTGCCGATTCGGCCTCGGCGACGTCGGCAGCGCGCCGAGCGGCCTCGGACGACGCGAAGCGCGAATCGTCCAGCAGCACAGCGGCACCCGCCGCGCGGGCGCTCTCCCGCGCCCGGTCCGCCGGGAGGGTCTCCCGCGCGACGGCGAGCGCCGCGTCGTAGGCGTGGAGATAGACCGCGCGCAACTCGTATTCGTCGATCGGCCGGACCGGGCCGATCGGATCGTAACCCCCAGCGTGCAATTCGCGGTAGAACTCGGTTGCCCGACCGAAGCCCAGCGCCGCGACCCGCAGATGTGCCGCGGCGTGCACCGGCCGGTCCAGCTCCCGGATCCGGGCCGGCCGCACCTCCAGCGCACCCGACACCACCGCCTCGGCACGAGTCGCCGCCTGCACCACCGCCGCCGCCAGTTCCAGCTGATCGCGACCGGTCGTGTCGACGGCCACATCCATGATCCGACCCTCGAACCAGTCACCGCCGCGACGTTCGCCGAACCGCACCTCGGCACCGGCGGCCCGGAGCGTCGCGGCGGCCGCACGCCCGATCACAGTGCCAGACAACACCTCCCACACGCCGTCGCGTACCGGATCCGGTACGTGGGCCAGCCAGTCCGCGGGCTGGAGATCCGCCGCCCCGTACCGCACCGCCCGCATCTCGTCCCGGGCCCCGGCCGACGGATCGGCGGCCGGTCGGCCGCGCCGGGGCTCCGCGCCGATCGCCTCGTCGGGCTCCACACCGATCGTCCGGTCGGGCTCCGCGCCGATCGTCCGGTCGGGCTCCGCACCGATGGTTTCGTCGGGCTCTACACCGATCGGCTCGTCAGGGTCAGCGCCGATCGTCTCGTCGGGGTCCGCACCGGGGGCGTGATCGAGCAGCAGCCGGTACAACACTCGCGCGGGCTCCACGGCCCGCGCGCCGTTGAACAGGACATCCAGATACGAATCAGCCAGCGCCTCAACCGGATTCAGCACACCATCACGCACACCGAAACCGCTCAGCAGGCCCTGCCATGCCTGGTATCCCGGGCGATCGACCCACCCGCGCGTCGCCTCGTAGTGCGCGAGCAGGGTGTCTGCCGCGGCAGCCCGGGCCCGCATGTCACCGGCATAATCCAGGGCGTGCGCGAATGCGCGTACCACCGCCGCGTACACGGGCCGGTCCGCGACACCGCGCGGGACGAAGCCACGCCGTTCCGCCTCCACCATCCGGTCGCGCAACTCGTCGACGCGCGTCGCGAAATACGCACTCAGCGTAATGGATTCGGCGTAGTGACCACCGTTCGGCCGGTGCCGCCAGATCGCTTCCGCGAAGCGACCGGCGGCCGTCGGCCCGATCGCGATGCTCCGCACCGGGAGTCCCGGATGCCGGGTGAGCATATCGTCGACGGCCCGGGCGAATTCGCGCAGCGCGTCAAGGTCACCATGCTCGAATCCGTGCACCGCGAGCTCGGGGTACCGGCGGCCAAGCTCCGCGATGATCTCGTCCCGACCGACCCACCGCCACCCATCGCCGGACGGCACCAGCCGCGGATCCGGCGGGGTGGTGTTGTGGTCGGGCTCGAACTCGGCCCGCGAATCCGCAGGGGCGGCCGGGGGTTCGTCGACGGGATCGAGCGGCACACTGAGGTCGAGCAGGTTCCGGTAGGGTTCCGGCGACTCTGGCGCGGATTCCGGCGACTCGGCGAGCGCGGGTACGGGTGGATACGCGTGCCGATCCGGCACCAGGCGATCGCCGGGCGGTAGCGGGGCACGGTCCGGCGTCGGCTCATCGACGGGCGTCGCCGGAACATCGCCCGGCACGAGGTCACCGGTAGACCACGACTCGGCACGATCCGCCGCG
Source organism: Nocardia sp. BMG111209 (assembly GCF_000381925.1). Lineage (NCBI taxonomy): Bacteria > Bacillati > Actinomycetota > Actinomycetes > Mycobacteriales > Nocardiaceae > Nocardia > Nocardia sp. BMG111209. Next base: position 1,379,115 of record NZ_KB907307.1, on the reverse strand, counting down.
CCCGGATCCGCCGGTAGCTCCGGGTCACCCGGTGCCCTCGGATCCTGCGACATTTCCGGATCGCCCGGCGCGACCGCATCCTCGTCCGGCGCACTCGGATCCCGCGACATCCCCGGACTGCCCGGCACGGCCGTATCCTCGCCCGGCGCACTCGAATTCCGCGACATTTCCGGATCGCCCGGCACGACCGCATCCTCGTCCGGCGCCCTCGGATCCCGCGACATCTCCGGACTGCCCGGCACGGCCGTATCCTCGCCCGGCGCACTCGAATTCCGCGACATTTCCGGATCGCCCGGCACGACCGCACTCTCGCCCGGCGCCCTCGGATCCCGCGACATCTCCGGACTGCCCGGCACGGCCGTATCCTCGCCCGGCGCACTCGGATTCCGCAATGTCTCCGGATCGCCTGGTACGACAGCCTTCTCGTCCGGCGCGATCGGATTCCGCGACATCTCCGGATTGCCCGGCGCCGCCGTATCCTCATCCGGCGCGATCGGATCCCGCAACATCTCCGAATCGCCTGGTACGACTGCACTCTCGCCCGGAATCGCCGAATTACGCGGCAGCGCAGCACGATCCAGCGGTACACCGCCACGCGGCAAGCGAACCCGGCCCGTCCCCGCCGCACCGGTCGGTGGCGCCGGTGCCCGGCGGCCCGGTGCGGCCTTATCGGTGGGCGGCGACTCGCTGCGCTCCGGCACCACCGCATCCCCAGCCGGCAACTCGGCGCGCCGCCGGTTCCAGGGCAGACGTCCGCGCTGCGCCGGGGCGGGTCGCCGGCGGCCGTGCGGGTCCACGGGGGTCAGCGTGGACCGGCCGTAGGTCAGCATCGTCGAGATCCGCTCGAGCAGGGCAGCGGCGTCGATGTCCCACATGCCTCGCAGGTGCTCGGCGATCATGTCCGCGCGGTCACCACGCCCGATCGGATCCGCGACCTGCCAGGTGCCGTCCTCGGCGCGCTCCAGTCGGACCGGAACGGCCATGTCCCGCACCGGGACATGGTGGGCGGACATGCCCGGGACGGTCGGCACGGGTGTGGCGGCGGCCGGTAGGGGCACGCGCCGGGTCCGCAGCAGGTGAGCCACGAAAGCCGGATGCGGCGACCTGATCTCCGCATCGGATTCGGCCTGGCGATAACCGAAGTCCAGGAAATCATCGGCGAGGCCGACGACGACCGTCGCTTCGGGCCGCGCCTCGTACGCGAGCGCACCGGCCAGTAGCTGTCCGAGCCATTCGTGGTAGCCGAGCTCGGTCCGGCCCTCGAGGCGATAGCGGAGGTAATGACCCAGCATCTGGGCGAACGACTCTTCCCGGCTGGGTTGCCGTTGCGCACCCTCGGCCGTGCGCGCATCGATGTGCCGTGTTCGCGGCCGGCCCATCGGATCGAGTTCGGCCACGCGATAGTGCAGGATGTGCGTGCCGTCCCACAGCACCGTGCCGAATTGCGGTGCCGCGAGCGCCAATTCCCGCAGCGCGTCGAGTTGTTCGCCTGGCTCGGCCACCACGAACAGATGCGGCGACGGATCCCCGGCGGCGTGGTTCCGGGCCCGGACCACCCGGCCGGTCAGCCGCTCGGCACTCCACCCGGAGCCGAGCCCCGCGACGAGTACGTCCAGTGCAGCCCGGGAGACGAGATCCGGCCCCGCTCGCCTCTCGTCGGAATTCTGGTGTGCGACAACGAGTTCCAATGGTTCGACGGGATCGTAGCGGAAGCTCGACCGGACCGGCCGGCCCCACCGCCAGTCGAGGCCGTGTGCGGCGCCGCGGGCCACGTCCATGGCGATCTCGGCGTGCTCCGGCGTGACGCGGTCGAGATGGCGGCGCACAGCCCGCAGCCCGGCCGAGGCGGCGGCCGTCGGAGGCAGCGTGCCGCTGCGGGCGCGCTGGGCCCGCCGGTACGCGCGATCGTAGGCCTCGGTGTAGATGCGTTCGGCCGGGCCGGCCGGAATGTAGTGGTGCCACTGCGCCCGCAGCCGGCGGAATTGCTCGATCTCCCGGACGTATTCGCGGGCAAGCTGGTCGCGACGCTCCGAGCTGTCCGCGAGCAGCAGGTCGTCGAATCCGGCCGAGCCCGGTTCCGCTCCGTGCGCACGATCCCATTCCGCCCCGAACCGGGCCGAGAGACTGTCGCGTGCGACCGCCGCGCCCTGCGCGTCCACGATGGCCCGGACCGCTCGAACCCCGGCGCGGTGCGCGGCCCCGCGCACCATCTCCTCCGTGACGCGATCCGCATCGAACAGCCCCTGCGCGAATCGCCATGCGCCGTGGTAAGCGTCGTGGTAGACGTCCCGAGGCGAGGCGGAATCCGGTTCGGGCAGCGCGGGGGCGGGCCGTCGCAGGTCCGCCTGCAGCCGGCTCAGCGGCAGGGCCACTGCCTCGGCGCGGTGGTCCAGCATCAGCCGGATGTATTCGTCGCGGGATGTGGTCAGCCGCTGCGGGGCAACGGCCGGTCCCGGATCCATGGACAGCAGTACCGCGGCCGCGATCAGCTCCTCGGGCCGCTCGTCACCGTGCAGCAACAGGGAATTCGTGGCGGGATCGTAGCCCAGCGACCGGGATTCCCGGTCCAGGGTGTAGCGCAGCACCACACCGCGCTCGTCCAGCACGCCGGCCGCCCACCACACCGGCGAGCCGGGTTCGTGATCCAGGTACTCGACCAGGCTCGAAACGGTCCGCGGACGCGTCGTCGCCCACTGCTCGTGGTCCAAGGCCGGGACGACCCGCGGCGTCGCCGGAGGCGCGTCGCCGGTCACCACCCGCACCACACCGGCTTCGTCGATACCAATCCGTACCGACGGACCGGCGATATCGGCGAGTGCGGCATCGATGCGAGCCAGCTCCGCCTGCGCCCGAGCGGATCGGGTCGCCAGCTCCCCGAGCATCCACACCCGGGAGTTGTCCACCGTGCCGTGCCGGGTCCACGCGGCCACACCGTCCAGGACCCGGCGGGCCTGCTCCATCCGGTTGCCGGACAACGCATCCGCCGGGACCGCGAGGTTCCGCCGGAGCTCGGCGTGGAGATCGTCGAACGCCGCATCCAGCCGTCGCAGCAGCCGGGTGGCGGCCGCGTGCTCGCGCACCAATTCCTGCACCTGCCGCACGACTTCCGTAGTCGGCGGGACGAATTCGGCGATCGAACCGGACTCGGCAACGTCCCATTCCTGGCCGGCGGCCGCGCGACGGCGGGTATCGCCGGGGCCGTCGACCCACTCGAAACGCGAATCGGCCAGCAGCGCCGCTGTTCCCGCCGCACGACCGAGCTGCCGCGCGGCCGCCGCCGACTCCCCGGAAGCCGCCGCAATCGAGCGGTCGTACGCGTCCAGGTAGATCTGCCGGAGGCCGATCCGGTTCTCTGGCACGGCCGGCCGCGTGAGCCTGCGCGGGACGCGGAATCCCTGGTCTCTCATGTCCCGGTCGAACCGGTCGTGCCAGGCCAGGAACTGCGCGACCACCTCGGCACGGACCACCGTCGGATCCTCGGGAACGCCGATCCCCACCGCCCCGAGTTCCCGGTAGAACTCCTCGCGCAGGCCATATGCCGCTGCCTCGGCCCAGATCCGCGCCGCGACATGCTCCATCCGCTCCGATCGGCGGATCTGCGTCGGCGACACCTCGACCGCACCGGACAACACCGTCTCGGCCCGCGCCGCGGCCTCCACGATGGCACCGGCGAGCGCTACTTCACCACGAAGGCCGACATCGATGACCACGTCCATGGTCCGGCCGTCGAAACGATCGCCGTCCCCGTCGTCCACCAGCCGCACGGCCGCGCCGGCGGCCCGCAGCAGCTCAGCGGCCGCTCGCCCGATCTCGTTGCGCGACAGAACCTCCCACGCCGCAACCAGACGCGGATCGATCTCCAGCACCGACCACCCGTCCGGCTGATCCGCGAAGACCAGCCCCCGCATCTCGCGTACGGCCGCGGCGGCCGACTCGTCCGAGATGCGAGCCGACTCGGGCCGAGTGGGCTCCGGTGTTCCCGCGGTGGGTGGTGCCGCGGGGAACGACCCGTCGTCCGACTCCTCCGCAGCGAGATCCGATGTCTCGCTGCGTTCTTCGATCGGCTCAGCACTGGGATCCATCGCGGATGCGTCGTCCACAGCGGACCCGGACGACCCTGCGACTAACGGATCGTCCTCGACGCCGTCCGGCTGCCGGGCTGAATCCCGTTGCCCAGCCGAGTCTTGTAGCCCAGCCGAATCCTGTAGCCCAGCCGAGCCCCGTTGCCGGGCCGAATCCCGTTGCCGGGCCGAGTCCGGTTGCCCAGCCGAGTCCTGTTGCCCGGCCGAATCCCGCTGCCCAGCCGAGCCCTGTTGCCGGGCCGAATCCCGTTGCCGGGCCGAGTCCGGTTGCCCAGCTGAATCCGGTTGCCCGGCCGAATCGGGCTGCTGCCCGGCTGAATCCTGTTGCCGGGCTGAATCCCGTTGCTGGGCCGAGTCCGGTTGCCTGGCTGGATCGGGTTGCCCGGCTGGATCCGGCGAGGCCCCGGGAGACAGCGCGACCGTACCCGGCTCTGCCGCAGCCGAATCTGTTCTTCCGCTGAGTTGTTCGGCCGAGCCCAGCACCAGTTCGGCTGGGCTCCTGATGTGGTCGTCCGCCGCCGAGCCGTCAGGCGAGCCGGCTTCGACGGCAGGGCCTACCGGTTTCGGGACAGATGGGATCGAACCTATCGCGGGCTCGGCCACATCAGCCACGGACCGAGCCTCATCGGTGGCGGACGGGGCCTCACCCGCCACAGACCGGGGCTCCTCGGCGACGGACCGGGCGTCACCAGTGACGGGGTCGGCCGTTTCCTCGGCGGCCCGAGAGGTATCAAGGGGATCCGATTCTCCTTCGCCGTCGGCCGATTCGACCGTGCTCCTGGGTTCGGCGAACCGGACCTCGCCTGGCGCGGGCTCGGCCTCGCCGGTCGCAGGATGGGCCGTGCTTGCGACGGGGTCGGTCGCCTTCGTGGCAGGCTGTTCCGAATCGGCGGCGTCCGGATCCGCGACAGCGCCTGTGTTTCCGGGCTGCCCGCCCGGATCCGGTATTCCGGCAGGCACTGTCGCCGAACCCGACGGGCCGTCCGGATTCTCGTCATCGGAATCCGTTGTGTTGCTGATTTGTTCGACCGCGTCGGCAGCAGATTGAGCTGCGTTCGAGGCATTCGGATCGGCTGTGCTGCCGACGTTGCCCGGAGGGTCGGCGGGTGCCCCTTCGGTCGGCAGGGCAGTCGCGGGCGAGTCAATGATCGGAGAACTCGTTGTCTCGCTGAACTTATCGGGAAGGTCGGCGATCTGTGGGGCAGCATCGCCGACAACCGGATCGGCCGCTGAGTCGAGGTTCCCGGGCTGCCCGTTCCAGTTGATCGTCGTGGGCGAGCCGCTGTTCGGAGAACTCGTTGTCTCACTACGGGTTTCGGCAGGCTCGGCGATTTGTCGGACAGCATCGGCGACGCCCGGATCGACCCTAGCGCCGGGCTCTCCGGGCTGCCCGTTCCGGCCGATCGTCGCGGCTGGGTCGTCATCCGAATTGTCGTCGGTGGAATCGGTTGCCCGGTCCGGTTCTTCGGCCGGGCCAGCCGCGACCAGGGCGTTCTGTGGTACGCCGGGGACGGGTTCGGCCGGGCCGACGGTGGCCGGGTTGTTGAGTGGTGCGCCCGGCTCGGGTTCCGCTGGGCCGACGGTGGCCGGGGTGTTCTGCGGTGCGCCGGGCTCGGGGGCGGGTGCCGGGCTGGCCGGGACCTCGGGTGGGTAGATCGACGAACCTGACGTGGCCGCAGCGGGCCGTTCCCCTTCGGGTACGGCAGGCGATTCCGACACAACCACGGCAGGCCGTTCCACTTCGGGTACGGCAGGCGATTCCGACACGACCACAGCAGGCCGTTCCGCTCCGGGGACGGCAGGCGAATCCGACACGACCACGGCAGGCCGTTCCACTTCGGGTGCGGCAGGCGATTCCGGCACGACCACGGCAGGCCGTTCCGCTCCGGGGACGGCAGGCGAATCCGACACGACCACAGCAGGCCGTTCCGCCTCGGGTACGGCGGGCGAATCCGACACGGCCGCAGCGGGCGTCGGGGTGTCCTCCGTGTCCGGGCCGGCCGCCGGATCCTGTTGCACCGGTGGGAGATTGCGGGCCGGGTCGTCCGGATCCAGACCGGCCCTGCGGAAACCGACCAGTACGGCGGCCTCGAAGGCGCCGAAATCCTCGGTCTGCAGCGCCGTCAGCGCCCGCTCAATGATGTTCGAGCGCAACGATCCGAAGGTTTCCCGGCCGTGGGTGCCACGCGGCGGTTCGGTTCCGACGCTTACGCCGGGCAAGACCTGTTCGGTCATCGGCGGGACCTGCCACCGGAAGGCGTCCGGGCGGCGCTGCTGAAGTTGCTTCAGCCATGCGACAACTCGCTCGACTGCCGCCGGCGACTCCACATAGACGACGATCCCGTCCGCGCGGGCCTGCTGTGGGCCCAGCACCCGCACGCCCTGGACGCCGGGAAATCCGGAATGGTGGTCCACCACCTCGTGCACGATCTCGCGAGCGATGTCCAGCATGGCTTCGCCGGTCGTGTTGATGTACACGCGGAGCCGCCGGTCGACGGAGCCGAAGCCGGCCCGCCAGAAGTGGACGAACTCGACCGCGTCCGGATCGAGGGTGGCGGCGTTCTCGGGGACGAATGCACTGCCCCCCTTCATGGTGGCGACCTGGTCCTGCTCCCGGAACCTGGCGGCCAGAATCTCGCCGAGCCGCGCCACATGGGCCTGCGGATCGCGGACCGCGTCCTTTCCTGGGTCCAGGCTGTAGCTGCGGTAGACGTCCGGGCCGCCCTCGACAGCACGCTCGTCCCAGATCCGGTGCAGGAAGTCGGTGAGGCTTTCCCGCGACAGCGTGGGCGGGACCTGGCCGTGCCGTCGATACGACGCCGCGCGGACTGTCAGCAGATCTTCGAAAGGGGTTCCGGCGCGCAATCTTTCGTGCAACTCCGCGAGTGTGCGCGGCCGCTCGAACACGTCCGGGAAATCCGCGGCCGCACGCGCCTCGACTGCGGAGATGTCGGCATCGGCACCCGGTCCCGCCGAGCTGACCTCGGACGGCGGCATTGCCGCACCAGGATTTGATGCCGCTGTATCGGGATCCGACGCTACCGCACTGGGATTTGGCGCGGCCACATCGGTATTCGGCGCGGTCGCGCCGGAATTCTGCCGCGTGTCGGGATTGGGTGCGGTGGCGCCGGGGTTCCGCCTTGCGTCGGGATTAGGTGCGATGGCGCCGGGGTTCCGCCTTGCGCCGGGATTAGGTGCGATGGCGCCGGGGTTCCGCCTTGCGCCGGGATTAGGTTCGGTGGCGCCGGGATTTTGCCTTGCTTCGGGATTCAGCTCTGTCGCAACATTATTCGTCGCCGAGGCATCGACGTTCGGCACCACTGCGCCGGTGGTCGGCTCTGCTGCATCGAGACTCCGCTCTGCTGCACCCGTATTCAGTGCGGAGGAATTGTCGTATTGCGCCGCCGCACCGGGGGTCGACTGTGCTGTGACGGGATTCAGCTCTGCTGCACCAGTGTCCGACGCCGAGGCAAAGTCGCTCGACGCTGCCACACCGGTGGTCGACTCTGCCGCAACGGGATTCGGCGAACCCACGGTGGACTTCGACTCATGCGCACCGGCATTCGCCACTGCGGCGCCAGGATCCGCCGCCGGGGTTGCGGCATCCGCGGATCCGGTAGGTGGAGTAGCCGAACCCGGCCCATGATCGGACGGGGCGGCGGGGGAGCCATGGGAATCGGAGGAGCCGGGGGCCGTGGTTTCCGGGCCGAGCGCGTAGGTCTCCGCGCGCAATCGCTCCTCGTCGGCGACGGACTCCCAGTAGCGCTGGGTGGCCGCACCCATGGCCTGGCGGACGACACGCAGGACAGCCAGGTCGTCGGCGACATCGGCACCACGCGTCCGGGCGGCCGCGAGCCGTCCGCGCTCGGCGGCCACCGCGCTCAGGCCGGCGCGGGCCAGTTCGGCACCGGCCGCCGTGCCGGGATCGACACCCAGGCTCCGGATCAACCGCACAACATCACCGAGCGCGGCCGCCTGCCGATCCCGCGCCAGCGCGATCGACTGCCGGTATTCGTCGGCCGGATGCGGCCGGATCACCGGCCGCGCGCCCGCGCGATCGGCCGCGACCACCGTGCCGCGCACCACAACCCCGCCGCCGGCCGAGCGGACCTCCTGGATCTGGACGACCAGATCGCGCGCGAGCAGCAGGCGCGGCGCGTCCAGTCCGGCCCGGAACATGTTCGCGGCACCGACGAACAGTCCCGGAGTGCCTTCGGGGACGGTCAGTTCCAGCCGGTAGGTGGGCGTGGCGACCCTCGTGCCGAGCATGACCTCCAGATGTCCGGGCACGTGATACACCCCGCCGGGCCGGCCACCGTCCGGTCCGAACAGCCCGTACCGGCCGTCGAAGGTCACCACCGTGACCTCCGGCAGCCGCTGACGTCGCAGTATGTCGTCGAGCACCGCGACGGTTTCCGGGGACGGCTGCGTGCCGTCGCCGTTCAGATAGTCGCGCAGCACTGCCCGCTCGTCGTCGGACAGGTTGTCCAGCACCGCATCCCACACCCGATGGCCGATCTGCACCCGGTCCGCTGCGTTCCTCGGTACAGCGGCGGCGGCCTGCTGCCGGGCCGGGCTGGGGTCGGGGGCGAGCCGCTCGCGGGCGGCGGCTCGGGCGACGTCGGCCTGCAGTGCGGTCGCCCGCGCGGCGGCCGCGTGATAGGCGTCCGCTGTCAGCTCCGCCTGCGCCAGCCGGTCGAAATAGGGGAGTGCGGTGCGGGCCTGGACCGGTGCCGTGCGCAGTTGCTGGAACAGTGCCGCGCGGGCCGCCGGATCCGCCTCGCGCAGCCGCGCCGCGGTCACCGGGAGCCCGGCCACGGCCGCCTCGAGCGACTCCGCCACACTGTCGCGCACGACGATCGCCTGCGCCGACCGCTGCCGCAGCCGTTCGAGGTCGGCGCGCTGGATCACCGGATCGTCGAGGAGGGCGCGCGGCGCCTCGCCCCGGCGGGGGTGGACGGCCAGCCGGGCGTCGACGCCGAGGCGGTCATCGATGATCTCGTCGAATCCGGCGACGTCGGCGTCGGCCTCGTGATAAGCGGTGGTGGCCGCCGCGAGCCGGTCGAGCTGTTCCCGGAACTCGGCCGGAACACGTTGCGCCGCATCGTCGAAGTACCGGGCTCGCCCGGAGTCGGAACTCGGCTCGGCGGAAAGCAATTCGTGCAGGCGCACGGGCAGGCCCGGCAGTTCGGCCCGCAGCTCGTCCAGTGCGGCGGCCCGCTCCAGCACGGACGCATCCCGTTCGGCGAACAGCCGGTTGACGACGGCCACCCGGACCGGCAAGGGTTCCGACTGCCCCTGCAGATCCCGCAGCCATTGCTCCAGGTCCCGTCGCCAGCGCCGGATAGTCGCGAGCCGTTCGGCCCGGCCGCCGTCGGCCGCCGCCGGTTCGCCCAGCCGGTCCGCCCACGGCCCGCGCGCGCCGGGCGTATCCGCCGCCGCGAACGCCTCCACCCGGCCGGCCCACACCGCGAGCTCCAGCCAGGGATCGTCGATGGCGTGGCCCACCCGCACCCCGGGCAGCCTGCCGTCGGCGGCCCGTTCCGCCAGCACGCGCAGTGCCTGCTCGGGCTCGTCCGGCAGACCGCGGATGTCGTACCGCGCCGTGATCTCGGGCAGGATCTCCGCCGCCCGCCGCGCCGGCGGCGACTCCCACTCGGTACCGACCGGCAAAGACTCAGGTGCGTAAGGGATCCGCATGAACAACACCTGTTTGTCCCAGGCGTTGAACAACATTCGTCGCGACCATCCGGGTAATGCTCTGGGCCGCAACCGTTCCGGCGCATCATCGGGCAGTTCGCCCGGATGCAGCAACTCGCCGCGGCGCAGCACGAAATGCTCGCTCAACCGCGGACGCACCTTGTCCCAATCGAAGCCGAGCCCGGCCGCGTACCGGTCCGCGTCCTCCCAGGTGCGACCCGGGTTCTTCGCGAGGAATTCGTGTTCGGCCCATGCGTCTTCGAGTAGCACCAGATCCTCGCGCAGCGGCGAGCGGCGGCCGATCCCGTCGCCGACGCCGGACAACCGATGCCAGGCGTCGGCGATGTGGGCCAGCCGCTCCACCTGCTTCCTGACCGGCAGTTCGTCCGGACTACGGTGGTCGCGGACCAGCAGTTCGTCCCGCATCAGATGGTTCTTGATCGCCACGATGCGGGCCCGCAGCTGATCGGCCGGCAGCAGGTTGCCCTCGGAGTCGTGCGCGAAGGTCAATCCGCCGAGGAAGCTGCCGCCGCCGTCCTGGTTGTCCAGCAACGGATCCCGCGGCTCGGCCAGGACGGCCCGGATCCGGTCGGCGTCGGTGTCGTGCTCGTCCGCGGCGAAACCCTCCAGCACTCGATCGGCCCAGCGCTGCACCGCGGCCCAGCGTTCCTGCCCGCGGACGGTCCGGGCCACCTGCAGCGCCGTGCGGTCCGCGAGCGGCAGGTGCTCGGCCTCCGTCTGGCTCCGGAACAGCTGCTGCCAGACGTCCGAACCGTGCCACTTGAACTTGCGGAAACTCCGCACGATCGGAATCTTGCGCAGCACAGGGTGATCCGGATCGAACGGGCCGTTCGGCAGTCCACGGCTGTGCGCCAGCGCCCACTCGCCGATATCGGGGCGGCCCTGGATCCACCGCAGCAGCCACGGATGTTTCTTGGCCTCCGCGCTGATCTGCACCCATCGCTTGCCGACGGTGTACAGCGCACCGTCGAGCAGCATTTCGTGATGCAGGTCCTCGTCCCAGCCCGGCGGCGGCTCGGGACCTCCGACCGGACCCTGGCTGGCCCACAACAGGAATCGGCCCTCGGGGGTGAGCGAGAGCTCTTCCTCGAAGCTCATCTCGGGCCATTGCCCGGTGAGGGCGTAGTACAGCAGCGGTTCGACCCCGTCCTGGAACGGGTCGATGGCGTAGTCGCCGCTGAATCCGTCCGGCATCTTCTCGTCGTAGGTCCGGGGGTGGACACCCCGGCGGTCCTCCCCACCGAACGGCGCCCACCCCTTCGGCGGCAATCGCCAGTCACCGGCCCGCAGACCCCAGTACTTGGCCAGCTTGACGCCGGGCGGCAGTTGCGGCTGGTACGCCCGATAGGCCCGCGCCTCGCGCTCGTGGATGTCGTGCCAGGTACCGTCGGAATCCGCCCAGCTCAGCATGATCTCGTCGGGCGGCACCGGTACGATCCGGCTCAGCTCGGCCGCCCGCCTGCTCTGCGACGGCAGCATCCGGCGGCCGTCCGGCCCGGCGGGAATTCCGGCGCCCTCGGAGATGATCTGCCGCCAGGCCACCGGATCGGGCACGAGTACCGATCGCTGGCCGGGGGCGAATCCGTCGGCCACCCAGCGTCGGATCGGCGGCGGTGGCAGCGATTCCGTCTCGGTGTCGCCGACGGCGTTCGCGGTCACCCGCAGATAGTCGACGACGGTGTCCGGCCGCAGGTCCAGCAGTCCGGCCAGGCCGCGGGGCAACCGGGCGCCCAGCGCGGGGGTGTACGGTAGCGCGGCGGCGAAGGCGGCGTCGTGATCGGCGGCATCCGGCCGCCCGAACTCCGCCCGGCCCGCCACCACGATGATCCGGGGCGGACGGCCGCCGGAACCGTCCTCGGCGACGGGCGCACCGAAGTCCACCCACACCTGCTCGCCGACCCGGTACAGCGGCGGCTGCGCACTGTCGCTCGCCCCGGTGACCTGCCGCCAGTGCTCGGCCGCGCGATCCCGCCAGGTGCCGACCAGCGCGGCCCGCCGATCGTCGATCCGGCCGATCTCGTTGTCCGTGCGGGCCACCACCTCCCGGGCATCCGCGAGCGCACGCAGATCGCCGGGGGTGAAGTTGTCCGGCTCCTCGAAATGCCGCATCTCCAGTTCGGCGAGGCGCCGGCGCACCGGCTTCGCCGCCTCGGCCACGGCCGCCCGCCGGCGAACCAGGCGTTCGGCCTCGTCGTGCACCCGGACCAGGTGCGAGGCGTCGTGCCGCGCGCCCTTCAGCTCGAGCTGGTGGATCCGCTCGTCCAGCTGCCGGATCGCGTCCTCGGCCCCGTACAGGGCCAGGGCCGCCGCGGCGATCGCGTCGATCTGTTCCTCGCGGCGACTGCGCTCGGCCTCACCCAGTTGTTCCCGGATCATCGTTCCGGGCTGGTCCGGCGCACCCGGTTCCTCGATGTAACCGGCGACTTCCTGCTTCAGCCGCGTGGTCGTCGCGGCCCAGCGGTCCCTGGACAACTCCGCGATCGACAGGTTGGGCACGAGCCCGGCCAGCTGCGCCAGCTCGTCGCGCCAGAACGCGTATCGGTCGGCCTCCCGGGCCCGGTCCAGGACTGCCCGGTCCATCTCCTCCTGATCCGAGGCGGGCGCCTTACCCGATGGACGCTGCGGACGCGCCGCGGGGGCAGGTGCCACGGGCGCCGCGGCCGGGAGGGCGGCCGGTTCGTCCCGGGCCGGATCGTATTCGCGCAGGTCGGTCAGCCAGACCCGGCCGTGCTCGTCCACCCGCGCCTGCCGGAACACGAATTCGCCGCCGCCGGCCAGTCCGCCCCGCACGTCCGGCGCGAGAATCCGGTCCGGGTTGCGGCCCGGGGACACGATCAGCAGCCGCCGATTCGGTTCCAGCCGAGCCACTTCCGGCGCCGTATGGTCGGCGTCCACCAGCCGGCCGTCCTTGCCCAGCGCTCGGCCACCGTGTGCGGCAAGCACATCGCGCGCCGCCGCCACGGCCGCGTCGGTCAGCGCGCGTTCCAGCGGCACGGCGAACCGCCGATGGTAGATCTCCATCGCCTTCAGCAGCGACTTACCGCTCTTCTCGACCAGCTGTGCGCGGCCTTCCAGTCGCCGTCGCTCGGCGAAGAAGTTCTCGAGTTCGGTGTGCGGTAGGTCGGCCCGGTTCCACAACTCGTTGGCCTCGGCCTGAGCCGCGGCGGTCCGCGAGCGGATCGCGTCGGCCAATTCGCCGGCCGTCATCTCGCGGCCGTCGATCCCGATCCGATAGGCGGTTCGCACCAGTTCGGCGAAGGCCTTGTCCCGGGCCTTCGCCAGCCGGCGGATCTCGTCGCCCGTCTGGCGCAACGCCCGGCGCATCATCCAGGAGTTCGGGCGGTGCTCCCGTTCTGCACCGGCGGGCACCCAGTCGCCGGGCCGGTGCGGCGCGGCCGGGCGGACCGCGGGTGGATCGGCCGGCGGGCGGTGGTTGCCGACCCAGATCCGCCCGTCCTCGTCCAGCCGGACCCGGCGGTAGACGATGTCGGTGTAGCCGCGCAGGGCCAGAATTCGGCGTTCCTGGGCATCCAGGTAGATGTCGGGATCGCCGGTGCTGCCGACCCCGATCGCGCGTACCGGCTGCCCGTCGTCGTCCACGGTGCGCACATGTCCGGGGCCGACCCGCATCCGGCGGTAGGAGACGCCCGGTACCCGATCGACCTTGTCGCTCTGATCGGTGCTGTGGAACATCACCTCCCGTTCGGCCTCCGCCTGGGCCCGGTCGCGGCGCACCGACTCGTTCGCGCGCGCCACCCGATACCGGTCCAGGGCCTCGATCGCGGTGCGATGCTGTGCGGCGGCCCGGGCGGCCCGCGCGTCGATCGCCTGCTGCAGTCGTTCGATCAGGTCGTCCCGGTCGTATACGGCAGGGTCGATGCCGAACTCGCGGGCCAGTTCCTCCCGCCGGGCACGCCTCGGCTTACGCTCGGACAACTCCCATCGGTGCGGGTCGATCCCCTCGACTGCCCGCAGTTCCGCGATCAGGACGGTGCGGTCCCGCCGGCCGGGCTCGAGCCCGTGTGCGCGGGCCAGTTCGCGCAGCAGCTCGATACTCGCGCGACCGCCGATCAATTCCTGGGAGAGGTCTCTGCGCTGCCGGTCCGACCGCGCGGCCCGCTCGTCGAGCAGATCCCGGATCGCCTGTTCCACTTGATGATCGGTGGGAACCTCGACCCCTTCGGCCGCGGCGGCGTGCCGGAGCAGCATGCCTGCCCCGGAGTCCGCTGCGCGGCGGAGTTCGCGCAATCGGTACGAGGCACCGGGCTGCTCGGCCGCTGCCGCGATCCGGTCCCGCAACATCCGGGACTGCATTCCGTCGGCGTCGATGTCCATGTCCCGCAGCCGCGCCGCCGCTCGGTGCCACGCCCGGGTCCGCGTGCCGGTGGCATGGGTCAGATCGCGCAGGGCCTGTCGCAGGCGGCGGGTTCGAGGGTGGAACTCGTGCTGGGCGCCGTCGGGTGTCCAGTTACTGCGGGACGGATCGCCGGAGTCCGGCGGGCCGGCGGGGGGTGGGGGGTCGCCTGGGTCGGCCGGGCCTTTGGGGGGCGGCGGGTGGCCGGGATCGGCCGGACCTCCCGGCGGCGGGTCGGCCGGACCTCTCAGCGACGGCGAGTCACCCGGATCGGCCGGATCTCCCGGCGGCGGACGGTCGCCTGGGTCGGCCAGGTCCTCGGAGGGTGGACGGTGGTCTGGGTCGGCGAGGGCTCCAGGTGGCGGACGATAGCCCGGGTCGGCCGCGCCTCCGGGTAGATGGTGGCCTGGGTCGGCCGTGCCTCCGGGTAGCCGATGGCCTAGGTCAGCCGCGCCTCCGGGTAGATGGTGGCCTGGGTCGGCCGCGTCTCCGGGTAGCTGGCGGCCCGAGTCGGACGTGTCTCCGGGTAGTGGCCGGTCGCGCGGGTTCGCCGGGCCTCCAGGCAGTGCGTGGCCGGGATCGCCGGATTCCGCCACGCTCGGAGTACCGGTGGCGGATGATGGCCCGGATTCCGAATTATGCTGTGCTGCAATAGTTCTGACAGATTCGCCGAGCGCAGAAGCTGCACCCTGATCGGCATTCTCCGCGACGGCCGAGCCATCCGGCGCCGAGGGCGTTTCGAGTCGGGACTGCTCCGCCGCCAACTCCTGTGCACGCCGCGCCGCCTCCGCGTACCGGCGGGCGAACGCCTCCAGCGCGTCGAGCTTGTATGTGTGGTCCGTCCGGGCATCCGTCGCCGGCGCCGTGCCACGCAGCGTCAGCATGGTGGCGTCCAGGGCCGGGCCCGGACGCAGCGCCACCCAGTCGTCCCGGTCATCGACCCGCAGCCTGTCCGCCAGCGCATTTCGCTGCCGGACCGCTGCGTCCCGCTCCGCTTCGGCGGACGCCCGCTCCACCACGACCCGGGCGTATCGGGCGCGGTCCGGCTCCGGCAGATGTGCCACCGGATCGCGGGCCTCAGCCGGGTCGGCCGCCCGCAGCGCCGCATCGAGACGCAGCCGGGCCTCCTCGGCGATCGACCATTCGTAGCGGGCCGCGGCGACATCGTGCCTGAACTCGGCGAGCCGCATCTCCTCGCGGCGGGTCGCCGCGGCCGGATACTCGTCCCGACGGGCGGTTTCATCGAGTATCGCCCGGGCGATCGTCCGGTCGGCGGCGACCCGCACCACATCGATCCGCGTCCGTACCGCCGCGGCCAGGGCGCTCGGATCCAGCCCTGCCGCATCGACATTCAGCTGCCGGGCCAGATCCTCCAGCGCCCGTTCAGCGGTCTCCCGTTCGGCGATCACCGGTGCCAGTCGGCGTGCCAGGTCCGGCGGGAGTTCGTCGCGACGGTCCACCGACGCGAGCAGTGCGCCGCCGCCCGGCTCCGCTCGGTCCGGTTCGGCCAGTCCTGCGTCATGGCCAGCGGGAGCGCCGGGTTCCGGCGCGCGTGCGGCGGCCCGCTCGGCGGCAACCACGGTGGCTCGCATCAGCCAGTGATCGTCGGATTCCGACAGGGAATCGATGCGGATACGCAGACCACGACCGAGCAGCAACTCCGCATAGGGGGTATCGAACGGCAACAGACCCGCGCTCACGAACAACGAGGGTGTCCCGGCCAGAATCACCAACTCCAGATGGAACGGCGCATCCCGCCGGAACGGCACCGTGCCCAGCACCACCGGCAGGAAACTCGCCTCGTCGTGGACACTGCCCGGAACAACCTCGGCCGGATCGAACAGCCATCCGTCCGCCAGGGTGACCTGAACCGTCTGGGGTATCGGATTACGTTGCAGCACTTCATCGATCACGTCGACGATGTGCCGGAGCTCGACGGTCGGCTGCAGCTCGCCGTGCAACATCGCCGCCACCTCCGACCACAGCGGCGAATCCTCGGTCAGCCGACCGGCCAGGAAGGTGCGCAGCACCGCACGCTCGTAGTCGGTGAGCTGGTTTCGCACCTCCGCCCACACCTCACCCGCGTACGCCATCCGCTCGGCGTGCGGAACGCCCGGATCCGCGAACAGCACCTGGTCGACCGGCTCCCCATGGGTCGGCGGCCCGGGCTCGAGCGCCGCTGCCCGAGTCGAGAGTCCTGTCTGCCCGGCTGGAACACGCTGCGGCGCAGCCGCTTCGAGTGCCGGCTCGCGGATCGGCCGGTCCGTCCCGGCGGCCGGAACGGGCTGCGGCGCGGCCGGTCCGAGCCCCGGCTCGCGGATTGCTTGATCCGCTCCGGCGGCCGGAACGGGCTGTGGCGCGGCTGGTTCGAGCCCCGGCTCGCCGATCGCCGGATCCGTCCCGGCGGCTGGAATCGGCCGCGGCGCGGCAAATTCGTGTACCGGATCGCCGATCGGCTGGTCCGTCCCGGCGGCTGGAACGGGCTGCGGCGCGGCAGACTCGCGTACCGGTTGGTCGACCCAGGCGGCTGGAACGGACTGTGGCGCAGCCGGTTCGAGTGCTGCATCGCGGGGGACCTCGGTCCGAGTGTCCGGGTCGGCCTGCTGGAGCAGGATCCGGTTGAGCAGATGATGCCCCTCGGTCGCCGCCGCCGGATCGTGCGCCACCGCCAGGAATGCCTCTGCGAGGGCATTGTCGACATCGAAATTGCCTGCGTCGTCGAAACTCTGCTCGCCGAACTGTTCGCTCAGCCATTCGCCGAACTCGTCCGCGGCGAACACGCCACCGTGGGTGGCGCGGTAGAACTCCGCCAGCCTGCGTTGCGCCGCCGGCTGTGCGGTACCGGCGCCTGCCACCCGCAACGCGAGTCCCATCAGGTGGACGGCCGCACCGTAGGCCGGCCGGTCGCGTGGGGCAACGGTCCGATCCGTCTCCACTCGCTCGGACCATTCACGCAGGAAGGCATCGGGATCCGTCGCGTACCGATCGCTGAGGACGAGCACGGACCGCCCACGCCTGTCCTCGGCGACGAATTCCGCGAACCGGTCACCGGACACCTCGCCGATGCGCAATTCGTCGATCATCACCGTCGGGAAATGGACCAGTACCGGTTCGATACCGCGTACGAAGTCGCGGGCGATCTCCACATCCACACCGGGAAGGTCGAATCCGATGACATCGATGGGAGTCCGGAACGGGAACCAGCCACGGTACCTCTCGGCGAACAACGCACCCACCGCGGCCGCGGTCTCGGCATGCGAGAACTCGTCGCTGATCACCGGTCGGGTCGGCGGATGCTCCGCTCCCGCGAGTTCGATCAGCGGGCCGGCATCCGAATCCGCTGGCCCTACAGTCGGATCAACCCAAGTATCTTGCACCGCAGGCATTTCGACCGCAGGTGTGCCGGGCGACACGGATGCGGGCGTCGCGACGGGCACCACCGTGCCGCGCAGCAGCATGTGACCGTCGTGATGCAGGTCCTGGACGGCGTCGAGGCGGACCCGCAGGCCGCGACCGAGTAGCAACTGCGGCAGGCCGCTTCCCGACAGCGCGAAATCGTCGCCGACGAACAAGGCGGGAGTGCCTGCAGGAACAGACAGTTCGAGATGGAACCGCTGGCCGATCGACGCGGGCAGCCGGCCGAGCCGACCTTCCAGGTAGCCGGGAATCTCGTGGACGTCACCGGCCTTCGGCATGCCGGATGCGAACTCGACCGGCGTCGCGAGGACGGTGACGACCATCGCTTCGGGCAGCGGATTGCGTTGCAGCACATCATCGATCACGACGATGATGCGCCGGTGTCCGGCGGTCGGCCCCGATTCGCCGCGCAGCGCCGCCTCGAGCTCGGCCGCCAGCGACGGTGTCCCGGGACGTCGGCTCGCCTGGTGGTCACCCAGGATGGCGCGCTCGGCCTCGGTCAATGCGCGGAGCACCTCGGCCCAGATCCGGCGGGCATAGTCGGTCCGCTCATCGAGCGACGCGGTACTGGTCTCGTCGAACAGCACGGCCGGTCCGTCCGCAGCGGGCAGGCGTAGCGCGGCAGGTAGCACAGGCGGTGACGACTCATCCGCCGCTGCGGCCACAGGCTGGTTGCCGAACGGGACGTTCGCCACGGCAGGGACAATCGGCATTGCGGCAGCCGAGGTTGCGGCAGCGCGCGTTCTGGCAGTCGGTGTTGCGGCAGCCGGGTTAGCGGCGGCTGGGCTTGCGGCAGCCAGCGTTACGGCTGGGTCTGCGGCAACCGGCGTTACGGCTGGGGTTGTGGCAATCGACGTCACGGCTGGGACTGTGGCACCCGGCGTTACGACTGGGACTGTGGCAGCCGTTGCGGCGGCCGCCAAATCGGCCGCGCGTGTCGTGTCGGACCAGCCGACACCCGCAGCGATCCGCCACATCCAATCGGCGTGGTCGAGGGCGGCGCGGGCGACCCATTCGGCGCTGTCGGCGCGGTCGCGCAGCGACCCGACATCGGGGTCGGCCGTCGCGGTGGCCTGATCTGCCACGTCTCCGAGCCAGGCGGCATGCTCGGCGGCCATCTGCGCGCTCCAGTCGGCCTGTTCGGCTCGCATCGCGGCGGCCCACTGCTGCACGCTGTCCGGGACCGGCTCGGCCGGAACACCTTCCGGCCGCCCGTCGACTTCCGGCCGCCCGTCGGCGATCCGGGCCGGGCCGCCGACGATGCCGTCGAGCGACTCGGTCGCCGGTCGGCCGAATTCGTCGTTGCCCCGGAACAGTTCCTCGGCCGCGAGCCTGTCGGCGCGCAGCGCCTCATCGATCTCGGAGATCAGGGCGGGCATCGGCCCGGCCTCCGGGGCGACCGCGCCGGTGGCCACACCCCGCAGCAGGTCGGCGTACCGCCACGACAGACGGGCATGCCGTTCCGCCTGAACCGCGAACTGTCCGGCCGCCGGGGCACTCGGAAGTTGCGCCGCCGCAGACCGATACGCCTCCTCGCGCAGGAAGGAAGCTCGCCGAGAAGCCCGTTCGGCGACCTGCTCGGCCGGATCCGCACGCCGACGCGCGGCCCATTGCCATGGTGTCTCCGCAACATCCGCGGCCGGCTGCATGGGGGACCGGTGCGCGCGGTCGTCGGCCACGTCGTGCGCAGCCGCAGCACCGCCCCGGTCCGCCGCGGAGTCCGACATCGCCGGACGATCGTGCCCTGCGCTCCGAACCGCCGAAACCTGCTGCGCTTCCGACGATTGCGGCACCACCGGAGCCTGCCCGTCCGCACTCCCGACCGCCGAGACACCCGAAACAGCCTCCGGCACCACCGAATCCACCGAGATCTGCCCGGCTCGATCATCCGCCGCCGCGGACCCCTCCAGCACCACCGGGCCTACCGAAATCTGCTCGGCCGAAACGTGAGTCGGGCGATCGGCTGCCGAATACCCCTCTGGCACCGCCGAACCCTGCTCGACCTGCCCTGCCGGGGACTCTCCTGATGCCGACGAATCCACAGAAATCTGCTCGATCGTCCCCCTGGC
This sequence comes from Nocardia sp. BMG111209, assembly GCF_000381925.1. Classification (NCBI taxonomy): domain Bacteria; kingdom Bacillati; phylum Actinomycetota; class Actinomycetes; order Mycobacteriales; family Nocardiaceae; genus Nocardia; species Nocardia sp. BMG111209. The sequence goes on along the minus strand of NZ_KB907307.1, from coordinate 1,359,472 downwards.
AGTCGGACCGATCACCGCCGCCGCAAATTCCCCGGGCACCACAGACTCCACCGAAATCCGGTCGATCGACTCCCCGGTAGCCGGACCGATCACCGCCGCCGCAGATTCCTCGGCCCCAGGCGACACAGATTCCACCGAAATCCCGTCGATCGACCCTGCGGCAGTCGGACCTATCACGGCCGCCGCAGATTCCGCCGGCGACACAGATTCCACCGAAATCCGGTCGATCGTCCCCCCGGCAGCCGGACCGATCACCGCCGCCGCAGATTCCCTCGGCACCACAGACTCCACCGAAATCTGTTCGGCCGGACCATGAATCGGGCCGTCTGCCGCCGCAGGAGCTCCCGGAACGACCGGACCTACCGGAGCCCGGTCGACCGAACCGGCCACCGCCGCCGGAGACCGCTCCGGCACCACCGACCCTCCTTGAGCCTGCTCTGCTGGGCCATCCACCGGCGGCATCGTCCCCACCTGGGGCGACGACTCCGAATCCCGCAACAGCGGAGCCTCTTCCGCATTCGGTATCGCTCGATCGAGCTCGTCTCGGCCGCGCGCCACGGGTGCGGCGTCCGGCGACGGCACCACGTCGCCGAGCCCGTCGCTGCTCGGCGTCCCCGAATCTGCCTGTGGTGGTGGCTGCGCGGGCTCCAGGAAGTCGGCGGGAGTGTGGTTCTCGGTGTCGTCCTGCGACTGGACGATCAGCAGATTCGACGGTGGTGGCCCGCGTGGCGCGCGGAGCCGCGCGGCGGCGACGTCCTGAAGTTCCGTCGGATTCAAGCGCTCGAAATCGGCGGCGGCGGAATCGAGTTCGGCCTGGGTGGCTTCCGAGACGGTGTTCGTTTCGCCCAACTCGACGGCGCTCGTTTCGGCGGCCTTCCGATAGCGGACCACCACCTCCTGCACATCCGGGTTGTCGCTGAGCGCGTAGAGTTCGTCGTCCGGCGAGGAGTAGTACTGCACGCTGCCGTTCTGGCCATTACGCGCGGCACGGTTCTCGGCCTGGATATCGATATCGCGGGAAGCCGCCGAGCGTGCGGTCATGAGCACGTGCAGGCCACCGCGCTCGTTCATCCGGTCCGAAATCTTGATATCCACGCCGCGCGCGCCCTGCATATTGATGATCAGAACCTTGCCCTCGGCACCGGCCTCCTTGATGATGTCCTGCAACATCTTCTCGGCCCTGGCGCCGTGTTCGGAGAACCATCTGGCATCCACCGCTCTGTACGGGAGCCCCTTTTCCTCGGCCATTTCCGCCAGCCTCGCGACCAAACTGTTGCGGTGCGCCAAGACCAGCTGCGGACGGCCTTTTCCGTCCGTACCACGGAGTTCCATGACGTCGCGGATAATTCGTTCCAGTGAATGCTGCTCGCTCTGGGATGCCCGGTCGTTCGTGCGCTCGTGCCCGGTCAGGCGGGACTCCGAGAATCGGTCCACCTCTGTGGTGTGGTCGAGGCCGCGCTCTCGCAGGCTGTCCGCCACGCCTTTGGCGGTGCCGGACGCGCCGCTGACCCGGTCGTAGTACTTCCTGGTACCGAAAATCTCCTCAGCGGTGATCTGTTTGGAGCCGCCGGGGTCGTCGCGGATGGACAGATTGTGCGCGGCCTCGAGTGCCTGCGCCAGACCGCCGTTCCACCGGCTCTCACTCGAGGTCTCGGGATCTTCGAGCAATTTGTGGGTGGTCTGGTCGATGATTTTGACCTTGCCCTGGTGCACGATGTAGTGGTCGTTCTCGACGTATTCCCAGTGGGCGGTGGCCGCCATGTTCAGCCGCCGTATCTCGTCGGCATTCATCGGTCTGCCGAGCAATTTCTCGACCTCGGTGCGGCCGGCCGCGGTCAAGCCGGCCTGCCCACCTCTCTGCTCGGGAACCCGGCCGAAGTCCTCCTCGGTGAGCGTGCGGGACGCCAGATTGTCATGGAGGAATGCATGAGCCGCGCGCACCTGTGCGGCGACCTCCGGTCGAGCATCGCGCCCGGCGCCTTCGGACAGGATGTAGCTGGTGTTGGCGTAGACCAGCATCTCGTCGATCTCGTCGAGCGCGACATGCCGGCCGGGCACATCGTTTCCGCGCAACATGGCGAAGCCGATGTCCTGCTGGGTTCCGATGTAGATCGTCGGTTCGCCCGCTACCGGTTCGGGATGCGGCGCATCGGGATTCATCCGGACGATCTCGAAACCGAGGTCACCGAGTACCTTCAGATAGTCGTCGACTTCGCGGTTGGCGAGATTGTCCCGGGTCGTCACCACGTGGGCCGAGCCGTGTTCCACTGCGTCGAGGGCCGCATGGGCCAGGAACACGTACGACTTGCCTTCTCCGGCAGCCATGTTCACCGGACCTTCGCGCATGGCCAGGACGGCCGTCACCTGCGTCCACCGCAGTACCTTGCCCTCGCCCTCATGGATGATCTTGATGACCGCCGCGAGTTTCTCCGCCGGAGAGCCGTCCGTCATCATCGCCAGCAGCGTCTCCTTCGGAACCTTCGCGGCCATCCGCAGGTTCGGGGGCGCATCCGGGTCGTTCCGGGCTTCGAAGTACTTCAGTGCCGTCCTGCCCGCAGTTTCGGCGGCGTCCTTGCGTGCCGCCGCGATGCCCCGGTAGGCCGGTTCCGACTCGATCAGACCGGCGTCGAGGGCGGTCGAGTATTCGGCGCCGGCTCCCTCGGCCTCGCCGACCAGCACGTCGGTCGCTTCCGCCAGCGTGTCCTGATGGTCCTTCAGTACCTGCTCGAATTCGGCGCGTTTCGCCGCGAGCGTCCGCTGTGCGGCCGGCGCCGGCTTCCCGGCCGCCTCCGCGGCCGTCCGCAGCGCGCTGCGGGCCTCCTCGACTCGCTCGGCGGAGGCGTCGATGCGCTGGTTGTGCTCCCGGCGGACCGCCTCTGCCCGCTGATCCGCCACCGCGATGCGCTGGTGCGCCTCGGCTTCGGCCACCGCCCGGTCGGCAGCCGTGCGGGCCCGCTCGATGCCTCGGTCGGCCACGTCCCGCTCGAGCCGGCCGTCCTCGTGGGCCCGCTCGTATTCGGTTCCCGCCCGGTCTCTTTCGGCGGCCAGGACGCCGGTCGCGTCCCGCAGCGCCGCCAGATGCTCGTCCTGCGCCGCATCGAATACGGTGCGGGATTCCCCGAGTGCCCGCTGCGCCTCCTCGACCGGCTTCGCTTCCGCGGCCGCCTCGGCCGCTCGCAATGCCTTGCGCGCGTCGCGGAGTCGTTCTTCGGCAGCCTCCCGCCCGCGTATCCGGGTCCGCGCGAGTTCGTCCGCGGCCGTTCGCGTCGCCTTCCGTGCCTCATCGAGTCCGGTGGCGGCCTCCTTGGCATCCGCCACGCCCCGCTCGGCCGCCCGCAATTCCGTGCGGGCAGCTCCGAGCCGCTCGACGGCGGCGTCGATGCGCTGCCGCTGCTCCCGGCGCACCGCGTCGGCGCGCTCGTCCTCGGCCGGAATGTGCTGGACCGCATCGACTTTCGCCGTCAGATCCCGCTCGGCCGCACTGTCCGCATCCGGCTGTTGCGCGGGCTTCGTTCCGCGGTCGGCAGCCGGCCGCGACTCGGCCGGGTCCTCGGTCCGATGCGCGATACCGCCCGGGACATCGTCCGCGGACGGTGGCCTGCCCGGTGCGTCCCCCGAGCCCGCTTCGATCCGCGGCCGCTCGTCCACAGCCGGGTGTTCCGCATCGAAAAGATGGAGGGCGGCCGCCTTCACCGAGGCGATGTGCTCCGCATCGCTGCCACCGACGTCGAGCACCAAGCGTCCGGCCTCCACGTGCAGCTGGTCGCGCGGGCCTGTGCCGTAACGGATTTCGACGTCCTGCCGGTCCAGCACGCCCTTCGCCCATCGCGCGGCATCGTCGCCGGACAGGGCCTCGTCCAGTGCGGCGAGCCGGTCGGCGAGCACTCGGCCGACCAGCGTGCGCGCTTCGACCGGCTCGGCACGGTCGGCGACCGGCCCCGGACGGTCACCGGATTCGGCACGCACCGCACCGGATTCGGCGACCTCGACATCGATGTACTCCTTGCGCACCGCCGGGTCGTCCAGAACCGCAGCGAGTTCGGACGCGTGGTTCTCCAGCACTCGTCCGTGCTCACCGGGAGCCGCCGCGATCACCAGGCGATCGGGTTCGCCGGGAATCAGGACGATCCGGTCGCCGTAGTGGACCGCGTCGTTACGGCCCTCGGCCGCACGGGAGATGTAGTCGCGCGCCGCGATACCGGTGACCTCGCGGTCCGCGTGCTCGGCGCTGTACCGATGGTTGGCGTAGTCGTCGGACCGATCGGAGAGCTCGCGCAGCCTCAGGTCGATCCGCCGCAGCCGGGCCGCGCGTTCCGGGGTGGTGTCCGGATCCCTCAGTTCGGCGTCCACTCGCTCCAGCCGCGAGTCGATCACCGCGCGCATGGTCTCGTGGTTCAGCCGCGGATCGATGCGCAGTGTCCTGGCCCGGTCGCGCACGTCCCGCCCGGCCCGCTGTGCGGCGGCTGCCTCGTGACCGGCCGTCTGCCGGGCGGTCTCCAGGCGCTCGGCGACATCCGGGGAGGTGGGGTGATGGTTCGGGTCATCGAGTGACACCTCCGCGAGTGAGCGGGGGCGATCGGAGTCGGCCGCCTCCGCGCCGGCGGGCGCGACACCGCCGCGCCACAGCTGGTCCGCGAAGTGCGCTCGCCCGTCAGGCGTGAAGACGACCGCCTTGATCTGTCCGATGTCGGCCGGCAAGCCGTCCGGATAATCGTAGGCACGGCCGGTGGCCGGATCCTCGAGGACAATCCTGCCATCGTCGTTTCGCAGTACGAAGGCATGCCCGCCGACGCCGTATTCGTTTACGGGACTGCGGAACTCGACGACCACCAAGGCAGCCGAACCCGGGCGGCGCAGCATGCGGACGAGCCGATCGAAGTTGCGGAACTTCCGCAGCGGACCGCCCGCGCTGATCTCCACCTCGCGGGGGCTCATACCGTCGAGGCCGACCGGTCGCTCCGGCGGGTGCACGTTCATGCCGAGCTTCGCCAGCAAGCGCAGGCTCAACTCGGCGCAGCGCGCCCGGTTGCCCTGCACGTTCGGACGGCGCGACTCGACCGGAGTGGCCGAGCGCTCGGCGGCCGGATCGGTGCTGCCGTCGGCTCCTGTCCGAGCCCGCGGTGCGCGCGCGTGCGGCTGCGCACCCGGATCCGCCAACGGCGGGAAGACCACCGGCTCCGCGCCGGGATCGTCCGGGTGCCGGTGTCCCGCGCGCTCTGGTCCGGGAGCCTCGGGATGCTCCCGGTCCGAACCGGAATCATGTTCGGGGGGAGTACTTTTCGCGTCATCATGCCGCCAGGCGCCCTGATCGGCGCCGGTCTCCCTGCTCCGGTCGTTCTCGCCGTCCGAACCGGCGTTCCCGTCGCGGGCGGCGGCCTCCCCGTTCTGAGCGGCCTCACTGCCCCGGGTAGCCTCCCCGTCCAAACCGGCCTGCCTGTCCCGGGCGGCCTCACCGTCCGGCCGATCGGCCCCGGCAACCGGCTGCACGTCCCTGTCAGCACCCCCGCTGACGACCCTCGGGTCGGCCGCACTGTGCAGTTGACGACCGGCCGCATCGGCCTCGGCGGAAAGTCCGGCCCGGCGTGGATCCGCCACGGCCCGATCGCGGCGCGCTGGCCCCGGGTTCGACAAATTCGATTGCCGGGCAGAGTCTTCGACCGCCCTCTCGGCACCGGAATCCGCGTCGCGCCGTCCACCAGCGTCGACACGACTCCCGGGCCGTTCCCCACGATCACCCAGCCCCCTGTCCCGAGCGTTGGGGGGCTGCGCACGGTCACCCGGCTCCCCATCGCGAGCGCTGGCCTGCTGCCCACGGTCACCCAGCCGCCCGTCCCGGGTGCTGGGGTGCTGCGCACGGTCACCCGGTTCCCCGTCGCGAGTGCTGGGGCGCTGCACATGGTCACCCGGCTCCCCATCCCGAGCGCTGGGCCGCTGCACATGGTCACCCGGCCGCCCGTCGCGAGCCCTGAGGTCCTGCGCACGGTCACCCGGTTCCCCATCCCGAGCGTTGGGGGGCTGTCCGCGGTCACCTTGCCCCCCTTCGCGAGCGTTGGGGTCCTGCGCACGATTGTTCGTGTCGTCGTTGCGAGCGCCCGGCCGCTCTCCGGCATCGCCGGATTCTCTCGCCGCAGCGGCGGGCAGTGGCTCGCGCTGGTCGGTGTGGGCACCGGGCGCGCTGTCGCCTTCCCGGGCTGCGCTGGCGACGACCTCTTCGCTTTCCCCGGGAGGTTCTCCCGCAGATCGCGATTGCTCGCGTGGTTCTTCCACCGAATCACGGCCCGCGGCAGCGTCTTCCGACATTCTCTCGGCGCCGCCCACGGGATCGGCGGCGAGATCCACGACGTCCGCATCGAGTTCCGGTGAACGATCGGCGACGTGCGCGCTACCCTCCTCCGGCGATCCCGGTTCCACCCCGAACCCGGTCGCCGGGTCGGCGGCGGATCGAGCACCCGCCTCGGGGCCGGGCTCCGTGGCAGGCCCGGCGCTCCGTCGCGGATCACCGGCCCCCGCGCGATCGGCCGCTCGCGGGGCCTCGGCGGCGCGCGCCTGCACGCGTGATCCGCCGTCGGTGGCCGCGGATCCCGATCGACCGCCCGCGGCGGCCCCGGCTCGGCCGGTGTCACCGGTGCTGCTGCGTCCACCGGCGGTATCCACGCTGCCGTTCGCCCGGCCGTCCGCGGCGGGCCGCGGTCCGGCCTCGCCACGCGAATCCGTTGTGCCGGTACGGAAATCCACTGCGTCGCCACGAGGCGCCTGGCGAACGTCGCTCGCGCCGGACGCCGGAGAAGATACGCCCCGCGCCTCGGGCGGCGCGGTACCCGCCACCGCGCCGGTCGGGGCGGACGCAGAGTTCGCCGGTGCGGCGGTCGCACCGCCGGCCGAGCCGGGCTGCGATGGGCTCGGCGCGGATTGCGTTGCGGCGTCATGGGTTCCGATGGGTGCGGCGGACTCGGCAGGTGCCGCGACCGACTGCGCACTGGCGTGGTCGGCTACCTCGCCGGACGAGGCGACCGGCGCGTGCCCGCCACTGTCCGCTGTCGCCGGGAACCCGGAGGCCGATGTCTGCTGCGCAGCCGCGAGTGACGAATCACGCACCGGCACATCGGGTTCCCCGGCGCCGGAGCCTGCTCTGCCCTCGACCACAGCCGCCGGTGGGTTCGCCGAGTTCGTCGCTGTGTCGTGATCCGTTGCGCCGGAATATGTTCGATCTGCGGATGCACCGGCGACCGGCTGCCCACCCGGATCCGAGATCGACGGTCGGGCCCGTGTCCCACCGCCGACCGGCGAGGCAGGAGAATCGCCACCGGCGGCAGTCACCGGATCGGTACTGCCGTCCATTCCTCCGGGCAGATCCGAAGGGAGAGAACCGATTCTGACTCCGTCGCCGGTCGAAAACTGCCGGCCGAGGCGGAAGTCGTGCGCGATCGAACGGTTCAGCCCGCCCACCCCGCCGGCGAGCGCCCCGCCGACGAGCAGCCGCGGATCGAACTGGGTGTGTTCGAGATTCGACCACGCCGCGCCGAAACCGTCCTTGCTCCAATCCTTGCCGAATTGGACGGCCACCCCGGTGCCGACCATGCCCGCCATCGTCAGCATGCCGCTGCCCGCACCGATCCCGAATTGCGCCATCGGTGCGGGTCCCCGACGTCCGAGCGCCTCGCCGAGATCGCCGGTGACCACACGGCCGAACCGCTTACCCAGTGCCTCGCCGAACGGGCCACCGAGCGCACCGCCGACGCCGAGCGCGAGGGCCGTGGTTCCGGCCTCACCCCAGTCGATACCGGCGCGACGCCCCTCCGCCACCTGGATGGCCTGGATTCCGGCATCCTGCACGCCACCCATCAGCGCGTTGACGGCCACATGCATGATCAGGAACTTCGCGAGGCGGCTTTCCGCCATCCGGCCGGCCAACCGCACCATCGCCGCTTCGGCCTCGTGGGAGATGATGCGCATGATCACCCGGCCCCAGCCGATGATGACCCCTTCAGCCTCCGGGGCCGTCGGCGGGAACAGCCAAGCCGCGGCAATCTCGGCCGCCAGCATCGACAGCATCGAGTAGAACATCATCTTCGTGTACTGGATCTGCGTGCCGGCGTCGTCGAGCGAACCCGCCACCTTGCCGAACTCGGTGATCAGGTCGTCGAGACCCTGCCCACCGGTCGCGGGCGCTCCGGTTATCGTCTCGTCGAAGGCATTCCCGATGGCCTCGCGCCCGTCACCCGCCGAGTAGGCGTCCAGCGCGGCCCGTTTGGCGGCATCGATCTGCGGCAGAATTTCGCGGAGGCTCGCGGTGGCGGTATGCCAATCCCCGCCCGCGCCCCACACTTCGTCCTCGTTGCCCTCGGGCCATTCCATCCCGGTGAGCCACCCGAGCCACGCCAGCGACTCAGGGAATTCCAGCATAGGGTTACCCGATCACCAACTGGAATCGGTGACGAAACCTCCACGCCGATTCTCGCGGTCGTAGGTCTCGGCACCGGTGGACGGCGACGCATCCGCCGCGACCCCACGGTTTCGTGTCGGCGAATTCGGCGGCGCCACAGACACTTTCGGCGGCTCACCCAGCTCTGCGCGGAAATCCGGCAGGCCGTCGATCATATCGCTCAGCTTCGGCATGCGCGTCCGATGCTGTTGCAACGGGGCGATCAGTTCCTGATTCTTGCGGGCCAGCTCGGCGGTGGCCCGTTGCGCGGCCTCGGTCACCGCGCGGGCGATGTCGGCGTATTCGAGATCATCGATGTCGTCGGCGAACCGGGTCTCGATCACAGTGCCGTCCGAGTTCACCGTCACCGTCACCATGCCGTGGCGCACCGACCCGGTCGCGGTCAATTCGGTTCGGGTACGGCGTATCTCGGCGACCATGCGCATCTGTTCGTGTGCCTGGTCGACCAGATCCGCCAACTCCTCGACAGTGGGCTTTTTCGTCATGGCTGTTCCGAACCCCGTTGCCGACTCACCGGAATCCATCGCCGCTGATGATGTCGGTCCGCTCCATCTGGTCGGCCGCATCGATCTGTCCGGTCGCAAGACCCTGGAACGTGCCGGAGAACGTTCCCGCACCGTCGATCAGGGCCTGCTTGGCGGGCTCGTACTGACTCGCGAGCCGACGACCCAGCGAATCGTTGCCCCAGGGTGCGCCACGACCCGCCAATGCCGCTGTGAGAGTGCTGATCACCGTGTCGATGGCGGTCTGCACATCAGTGGTCGAACCGGCTGCCGAGCGCAACTGCTCGGGATCTACCTCGACCTTGTCGGCCATGATCGGCACCCCCATCCGGACTGGAGTCTGGTTGTACCGACAATGCCAGCCGACCGCCAATCCGTGGTTGCGCCAACATGAACACACGGAAACGGGACTGTGCTCGAGTCCGCGCCATTGGTGTCGCCGGCCGTACACGCAGCAGGGAGTCTCGTCAATCGTCGGGTACGCTGATCTCTACGTTGATGTTTCGCCGCATCACGATCGCAGCGCAGTGGCAGGGCTTGCCGCAGACCGCGCAGTCGCCCTGGTAGTCGAGCACGCCGGACCAGTAGTCGGGGATGACACCCAACGCGCCGAATCCGTTGCGGGCCAACAGACCATCGGATTGTTGACCAAGTCCGGATATCCAGGAGACCGCATAGGCGGTTCGGCATCGCTTCTGCCCGAGGAAGTCCAGTCCGGCTTTCACTCCGCGGTCGCCGATACCTCGTCCACGGGCAGCCGGAGCGACGACTCCTGCCCGCAGCCAGCCGACCGTCTCGTCGCCTGTCAGGTCCTCGGCGATCCCCAACGCGGCGAGCGAGCGAGTCAATTGGGCGCGAACTCCCGCATCTGCGACCGCGACCAGGGAGATACCGAGTAGGCCCGAGGTCTCGTGGGCTAGGAATATTGCCGAGTTGTTATCGGCGGCAATGGATCTCAACTCGTCATCGGAAATGTAGCCGCTGCCGCAGGCCGCTCTGAGAAGGTCGCCGCCTGCGCCGACCCACCATGGCCGGTCCGGGATCGCTCGCTCGATGTGCATTATCGCCGTTCCGGGCTGTGATTCGCTTGCCGCCGGGCACTTTCCGTATCGAGCCCAGTATGACCGAACGACGGAGTCGGTTACCATCGGGACCACCGATCACCTTCTGCGCCAACACCTCCCGAAGTGTTCGACGGTTCCAGGTCATGCGGAGCCGCACGAGTTCGGATCCCGGATTCACGGCCGGGCGAATCGCGACGGATCAATGCGACTCGGGCCGAGGGAGTGGCGGGTGGGCTCTCCTGCCCGGGATTGCGTAGCTGCCAAGCTGGCGAGGAGTTCGAGCCGGACTTCCGGATCGCGGTGTGATTCGGTTCGTCGCTGGTAGTAGCTGTGGCGGGCGCGTGGGGCTTCGACGTGTAACGGTCCGGTGGCGGGCGAGATACTAGTTGCGGTAACAAGTTCGAAGCTCGTGGAGGGGAGTGACGTTGGAACGCACGGGCATTTCGTTCGCTGTGGTCGACTCGGGTTCGATTACGGGAGGTACGAATGCGTGAGACGCCGAAGATCGTGAGTCTGACGGCGGCCCTCGCCGCCCTCGCGATCCCCACGGCCGCACAGGCAGTCGCGGAGTCGTCCGTCTCGACGGGAACGGACGAACCTCGCGTCACGGCGGAACAGGAGGGGGCTCGGCCGGAGCCTCGGGTTGCCTTGCCGGACGACCTCGAGTTGATGAGCTTCACGACGTATCGCGCCAGCGATGGCAGGCTGTTCGCGCAGCATGGTTCTCATTCGTCTCATTCATCCCATTCGTCTCATGCATCTCATGCGTCTTCCAGTCCGGGGCTCGGCGGACCGAATGTGCCGACGCCGGGCTACATTCCACCGCCTGCCACGACCCCACCGGCCGCTCCGCCGCCTACCACGACCCCACCGACCAGCTCCGATCCGTTCTCTCTGGCGTGCACGATGGCAAAGGGGGGCCTCGGCCTGAATGAGATCGCGAGCGCGCTGCAAGAGGTCTACGGCCTCGCTGCGACCGAGGCCGAGGATCTTGCCCAGCGAGCATTGGACCTGTGTCCGGCGGTCGACACGACTGCGGTGCCCCCTCGGTGACCGATCAGTGCAGTTGCCTTCGAATATGTCAGATGCTCTCGGCGAGTGCGGGTTCCGCGTTCTGTGATGGGATCGAGTGATGTCAGTGTCTGATTTGGTTGTCGACTTCAGCAGGTCGGTGCAGTCGCTCGACGCGCTGCGGGAGGCCGCTTACCGTTTGATCGGGCAGGCGGCATGCCAGATCGATGAAGCGGACGGGCGATACGTCTGTCGGCTCTCACCAACGCAGTCACAGCTTCGGGGCGAGGAGTTGCGCACTCATTTCCTGAATCTCGTGACGGACGAGAACTTGCGCGAGAAGGTCGGTCGCGAGACCGGCCGTTTTCGCGATGTCATCGTCGCGTTGGCATTCGGATCGCTCGCCGAGGGGGAGTGACCGTTGGTCGGCTTCGCCTCAGCGGACTCGTTCCGTCCCGACACGTCCCGGCTGCGACTCCTGCCCATCAGGTTCGAACGGCTCGGTGCAGACCGCTTCCTCGTCGGCAACATGGTCGGCGACATGGCGGAAATGACGGCAAATGAGCTGGAGCGGTTGTGCGCGCTCGATCTCACCCCTGGTGACGGGCTCTATGAAAGGGCTTTCGAGAAGCTCTTCATCGGATCGGCCGATCAGCGCGCACCGCAGCAGCTTCTCGCCCTCCGTCTGCGTAGCCGCCTGAGCTTCCTGCGCGCCGCCACGCCATTGCACCTGTTCGTCGTCACGCTGCGATGCGAGCACTCCTGCCCGTACTGCCAGGTGTCGCGTCAGAGCAAGGACCGCGTCCGCTACGACATGGACAGAGCCACGGCGTCCAGAGCACTGGATATCGCTCTGTCCGCGCCGGCGCCGATGATCAAGATCGAGTTTCAAGGCGGCGAGCCGCTGCTGAATTTCGAACTCATCCGGTGGATCGTCGTGACCGCTGAGGAGCGGGCGATGTCCCTGGGCAAGCAGTTGCAATTCGTGATCACGACGAACCTGGCGCTCCTGGATGACGAAGTGCTCGAATTCTGCGCTGAGCACGATGTTCTGCTCAGTACGTCACTGGACGGGCCGCGCGATCTGCACAACAAGAATCGGCCCCGTCGTGGCCAGAACAGCTACGAGCTCGCGGTGGCCGGAATCGGGCGCATTCGAGAGCGGCTCGGCCCGGACCGGGTCGGTGCGTTGATGACCACCACCGAGGCGAGTCTGGATCGTGTGGAGGAGATCGTCGACGAATACCTCGCGCAAGGTCTCGACGGCATCTTCCTGAGGCCGTTGTCTCCGTACGGTCATGCGATCAAGACCAAACAGTTCCACAAGTACGATGCCCGAGAATGGCTCGAATTCTGGAAGCGCGGTCTTCGCTACATCCTGGAGATCAACAAGTCCGGCCGCCGGTTTCCCGAGTTCTATTCGGCTCTGATCCTGCGCCGGATGCTGAGTGATGAGCCCATCGGGTACGTCGATCTGAGAAGTCCGGCGGGGATCGGTCTCGGTGCGCTGGTCTACAACTATGACGGCACCGTATTCGCCTCGGACGAGGCGCGGATGCTCGCCGAAATGGGGGACCGCAGCTTCGAACTCGGCAACGTTCGTGAGCATGGTTACCGAGATCTGGTGTTGTCCGACACGCTGGTGTCGGCGGTGGCGGATTCGCTGACCCAGACGGCTCCACAGTGCTCGACGTGCGTATTCGAGCCCAACTGCGGCGCGGACCCTGTGTATCACCACGCGACGCAGGGGGACCTGCTGGGGATCAAACCGCTGTCCGAGTTCTGCGAGCGACAGAAGGGCGTGATCACGCACTTGTTCGAACTGTTGGAACACTCACCCGAAGACGCCGCCGTTCTTCGGGAGTGGGCGTCGTGAAACCTCTTCTGCTCGTAGGACGATCATCGGCGGCGGACAACGTCGGACTCGGTGACGAGAACCGGATCGTGCGGCTCCGCCCCCCGAACAGTGCCCCGTCGGATGATCGCGATGCCGCGCTGATCGTCGACGATTGCGACTGGACGGCGGCGCAGGCGAATGGATTCCGGATCGCGGTCGGGCGCGACGCGTGCCCGGACGGCGTATCGTCGAGCTACCTCCGACTTCCGGCGGGGTTCGCCGAGGTCGGCGATGGCGATGTGCTGAGCATCTACCCGCGGTCGGGTCGAGTGAGGCTGCTCTACCGTCGGTCGTCGCGACACAACTTCTTCCTCGTCACCGAACGCTGCAACAACTATTGCCTGATGTGTTCGCAGCCACCGAAGAAGGTCGATGACGGTTGGCTGATCGACGAGATCGCAGAGGCACTGCCACTGCTCGACCCGGCAACTCCCGCACTGACATTCACCGGCGGGGAACCGCTCACCGAATGGCGCCGATTCATCGGGCTGCTGGAGTTGTCGCGGGATCTGCTCCCGGGCACCGCGATCCACGTGTTGACCAACGGGCGCGCCTTCTCCGTTCCCGAGGTCGCGCACGCCTGGGCCGAGATCGGGCATCCACAGCTCTCAGCAGGTATACCGATCTATGCGGCGGTGGATCACATTCACGACTATGTGGTTCAGGCCGCGGGCGCGTTCGACGAAACTGTTCTCGGCGTGCTCCGACTCAAGAACCTAGGGCAACGGGTCGAGATTCGTATTGTTCTGCACGCCATCACCGCACCGCGCCTCCGTGAGACCTGCTCGTGGATCGCGCGTAACCTTCCATTCGTCGATCATGTGGCTCTGATGGGTATGGAAAACACCGGCTTCGCGGTCGCCAACGACGCCACACTGTGGATCGATCCCGTCGATTACCAGGAGCAGTTGAAGGCTGGTGTCGACGCCCTGTCCGCCGCCGGGGTGAACGTTTCGATCTACAACCTGCCCCTGTGCGTCCTCGATGCCGGCATCCGGCCGTTCGCGGTGCAGTCGATCTCGGATTGGAAGAACGCGTACGTCGCGGAGTGTGGCGACTGCTCGGTGCGTCACGAATGTGCCGGTTTCTTCTCGACAGGACGACCGAAGTTCAGTCGCGGGATAGCCGCTATCAAGTGAGGTTCCGACTGATATGTCCGGTTGCGGTTTCGCGGTCGGGGTGGCTCCCGCAGCGGCGTGACCGAAGAGAGGCATGACCACCAGCACGGGCAAGGTACCGGAAGTCGGATTGTCCGCCGCGGTTTCCGGGCTGCTGGTCCATCCCGTTCACGGTAGTCGCTGGTCAGGGTGCGAAGGGGGTTGAGGTCGTACCCCCGGTAGACGCGACCTTCTCCGAGGGCGGGTATCACGGTTTCCTGGAGATCGAACGTTTCCGAGACTGGAGGTGGGCGATATGACGAGCACGATCCTGACAACGCCGGCGGTGGCGCTGGGTACGTGGGCCTGGGGAGACAGTGGCGAGGTGGGCGACGGCTATTTCGGCAGCCGGCTGACCGCGGCCGGCCTGCGGGAGGTCGTCGAGAAGGCGCACGCGAACGGGTTCACCCTGTGGGACACCGCGGCGGTGTACGGCATGGGCCACTCGGAGACGGTCCTCGCCGAGGCGCTGAAGGGCTACGCCCGCAACGAGTATCAGCTGTCGACGAAGTTCACTCCGCAGATCGCGGGCGACGGCGACGATCCGGTCGCGGACATGCTGGAGCAGAGCCTGCACCGCATGGGCACCGACTACGTGGACCTGTACTGGATCCACAACCCGGCCGACGTGGCCCGGTGGACGCCGTTGCTGATACCGCTGCTGCGCAGCGGCAGGATAGGCATGTCGGCGTCTCGAACCACGACCTGAAGCAGATCGCTCTCGCCGATGAGATCCTCGGCGAGGACGGTTTCCGGGTGGAGGCGGTCCAGAACCACTACAGCCTGCTGTACCGGAGCTCGGAGCGTGCGGGCATCCTCGAGTACTGCCACGAGCGCGACGTGCGGTTCTTCTCCTACATGGTGCTCGAGCAAGGGGCGCTGACCGGCAAGTACAGCCCGGCCCATCCGTTGCCGGCGGGCAGCAGCCGGGCGGCCGTGTACAACCGCATGCTGCCCCGGCTACAGGCGCTGACGGACCGGATGGCAGCGATCGGCCGGGACCGAGACGCGTCCGCCGCCGACGTCGCCACCGCCTGGGCCATCGCCAAGGGGACCACCCCGATCATCGGGGTCACGAAGGCGGGTTATATCGACGGGCTGGTCCGAGCGCACGGCATCGGACTCGCCGGCGCGTAGATCGCGGAGCTGGAGGCGCTGGCGGACGCAACGGATGTCGACACGCGCGGCAGCTGGGAGCGGTAGATGTAGCGCGACCACAGCCGGGTCATACGACGGGACGGTACGACAGCGTCTCGCGTATCCGAATGTCCGTATCGGCGGGTGAAGCGGGTGAGTAGGACTTGCTGGTCAGGCTCTTGACCACCCGCAAGTGGTTGAATGCCTCGACCGACCGTACCCCGGGCACGCTGCGGACGGTTTCGAGATCGTGGAGCGCTTCGTCGACGGATCGGCTGGTCACGGTGCAGATCGCGTCGCAGCGGCCGAGTGTCGTGGCGAGGTAGTCGACACAGGGCAGATCCGCGAGTGTGGCCAGGGCGGTGTCGCGGCCTGCGCCGAAGGTGATGCCGAGGCCGCAGAGATGGTTCGAACCGAAGACGCCCGGCTGGATCCGGGCGCCTATATGGATGGTGCCGGTCTCGATGAGCCGGAGCACTCGTGCGCGGACGGCGCTGATGGACATGTCGATCTCGTTCGCCAGATCGGCATAGGAGACGCGGCCGTCGGCCTGCAGCCGGCGCAGCAGACCCAGATCGGTGTCGTCGAGCACATGTGTGCTGCGGCGTGGCGCCACGTGGTTGTCCTTGAGGATTTCCGTGTAGACGGCGGTTTCGATCCCGTGCACCGTCGGCAGTGCCGCGATGCGGTTGATCTCCGCGGCGAGGACAGTCTCGTCGGGGCAGTGCATCTGGACCACCAGCGAGTAGGCGCCGGCCACCACGGAGACGAATGCGGCGTGGTCGAAGCCGGCGATGTGCGCGGCCACCGGCGCCGCCGCTCCTTCGACCCGCACACCGATGTGACCACAGCAGTGCAGGCCGAACACCGAGGGGTGGACGATGCCGAGAACGGTGACCGCCCCACTGTCGAGCAGCCGCAACAGCCTGGTCCTGGCCGCGACGCGCGACAGGCCGACGGCCTGTGCCAGCGCCTCGTGGGTGGCGCGACCGTCACGCTGCAACGCAGCGACCAGTTGCCGATCCACGGCATCCACGGACATCTCACTCATTGCTGCGGTGACGCCTCTCACCTTCGATACCGGCGTCAGCGCACCGGCGAACCCGCCCGTCGCTGACGTCCCTGCCGAACCATCCATGGTAGTGCGGCCGGCGGGGAATCTGCCTGCCCGCCCGGTCGAGCGGCTGCCACCCGGCCGATCGGCCCGGTGTCGCATGCCGCACTCGTAGTTTCGTCAAGGTTAAAAGTGCGGCGCACGTGTAAATTAACCGCAAGATAGTAAGTCGTATCTCGATCTTCGTGACTTAATTGTCGCATGGATGACGATCTACCGATGAAGCTGCAATCACCGCGAGGGCAGCTCGACCCCACGGTGATCCCGCGCTACGCGGGCTTCGCCACCTACGGGCGGCTGCCGCGCCTGGAGGATGTCGACGCGGCCCGGATCGCCGTTCTCGGTGTCCCGTTCGACAGTGCGGTCACCTACCGTCCGGGCGCCCGGTTCGGGCCCGCCCACGTGCGCGAGGCATCGCGGCTGCTGAAGCCCTACAACGCCGACCTGGACATCTTTCCGTTCGCCGCGACCCAGGTGGTCGACGCCGGGGATGTGGCCTGCACGCCGTTCGACATCGGCGCCGCGATCACCGCGATCGAGTACCGGGCCGACGAACTGGCCGCCGCCGGGCTGCGCACCGCCGTCATCGGCGGCGACCACACCTGCGCCCTACCCATGTTGCGCGCGCTGCATCGCCGGCACGGGCCGATCACCGTGCTGCACTTCGATGCGCATCTGGACACCTGGGACTCGTACTTCGGCGCCGCCTACACCCACGGCACCCCGTTCCGGCGCGCCGCCGAGGAGGGGCTGATCGACCGGGAGGGCTCGCTGCACATCGGCATCCGCGGCTCGCTGTACAGCGCCACCGACCTGATCGACGATTCGGCCCTGGGGTTCGCGCGGATCACCTGCCCGCAGATCGAGGCCGACGGTATCCGCGCCGCACTCGAGCGCATGCACGCCCGGCTCGGCGGGCGGCCGATCTACGTCTCGATCGATATCGACGTCCTCGATCCCGCTCACGCGCCCGGCACCGGAACCCCCGAGATCGGTGGCCTGACCAGCCGGGAACTGCTGCTTTTCCTGCGCGAGCTGACCGGCTACCGGATCGTCGGGGCCGATGTGGTGGAGGTCTCGCCGGCCTACGACCACGCGCAGCTCACCGGGATCGCCGCCGCCAACCTCGTCTACGAACTGGTCTGCCTCATGGCCGCGACCGAACCGGCGGTGGCCGCATGACGCTGTCGGTGTTCCAATCCCTGTGGGCGATGGAGGATCTGCCGCTGCACGGCGCCCGGTGGACCGTGCCGCAGCGGGTCGAGCGGGTGGCCGAGGCGGGGTTCGACGGGGTCGGCATCGATACCTACACGCCGGGCAAGAATCCGCCCGCCGCCACGATGGCGCGGCTGCTCGACGCCGCCGGCCTGCGGTCCTCGGTGACCGTGTTCGTCACCGAGCAGCGACCGCTGTCCGAAGGGCTGCGGTACGCCACGGACGTGGGCGCCGAACTGGTGGTGGTGTGCGGTGAGGTGTTCCCCGATTCGGTCGCCGCGGCGGCCGAGCTGGTGGCCGACTGGATGGAGCAGAGCCGCCGCGCGGGCGTCGCGATGCAGCTGGAGACCCACCGCTACACGCTGACCAACGATCCCGCCTTCACCGCACAACTGGTGCAGGCCGTCGATGTTCCACTGGCACTGGACCTTTCGCACTACGTGGTCGGCAGCGAGCTGCCCGACCCGGATGCCGGCGGCGCCGAACGCCCGCGCGTGCAGCGACTGCTCGACATCCTCTACGAGCGGGCCGGGTCGGTCCAGGGCCGGGTCGCCACCCGGGAACAGATCCAGGTACCGCTGCACTGGCCGCCGCACCGGCGCGCGGAGCGGCGCTTCGAGACCTGGTGGACCGATGCCTTCCGCAGCCTGCACCGGCGCCGCCCGGACCAGGACTGCGTATTCCTCTGCGAACTCGGCCCCTACCCCTACGCCCTGGTCGGACCCGACGGCCGCGAACTCAGCGACCGCTGGGCCGAATCCCTGGACCTGGCCGCGCGCGCCCGGACGCTGTTCGCCGCCGCGGCGGACCACTCGCGCGCGACCGCGCGGTAGCCGCCGCAACCGAGACGAAAGGAACACTCGCATGCCCCATTTCACCGAACTTCCCGTCATCGACGTCGGTGGTCTGGCCGACGGGACGGCGCGGTCGCGGCTCGCGATCGCCGAGCAGGTCGGCGCGGCGGCCCGCGAGGTCGGATTCATGTACATCACCGGCCACGGGATCGACGAGAAGCTGTTCACCGACCTCACCGCCGCCGCCGCGGATTTCTTCGCCCGCCCGGCGGCGGAGAAGATGCGCTGCTACATCCGCGACTCGCCCAATCACCGCGGGTACGTGCCCGAGGGGGAGGAGACCTTCTCCGGCGGCGGAATCGACCACAAGGAGGCCTTCAACTTCGCGCTCGACCTGCCGCTCGACGACCCGGACCGGCTGTCCGGCATCCCGCTGCTGGGTCCCAATTCCTGGCCGGACATCGACGGCTTCGCCGAGACCGCGATGGCCTACTACCACGCGGTCCTGGACCTGGGGCTGAGGTTGTTCGAGGTGTTCGCCGTGGCCCTCGGCGAGGCGCCGGATTCCTTCACCCACCATGTCACCAAGGCGCCGAGCGCATTGCGCATGATCCACTACCCCTACTCGACCGACGTTCACGACCGGCCCGGTATCGGCGCGCACACCGACTACGAATGCTTCACCCTGCTGCGCCCGACCCGGCCCGGCCTGGAGGTCCTCAACGAGGCCGGTGACTGGATCGACGCGCCCCCGATCGGCGACGCCTACGTGGTCAACATCGGCGACATGCTCGAGCTGTGGACCAACGGTGAATTCGTCTCGACCACACACCGGGTGCGCCGGGTCGCCACCGAACGCTATTCCTTCCCTTTCTTCTTCAATGTCGACTACCACACCTACGTCGAACCACTGCCGCGCTTCGTCACCCCCGGACGTCCCGCACGGCCCGGAGTCGTTGCGGGAGAACATCTCTGGGGCCAGATCGTGCAGAGCTACCACTATCTGACCGACCGGGTCCACAGCGGCGAGATCGTGCTGCCGGACGGCGCCGCGGCGTTGTCCGCGGGCTTCGGCCGCAGCCTCACCCCGTGAACCGGTTCCACCCACCCGTCCCCGTCCCCGTCCCAGGAAGGACAACGCCATGACCACCGCTACCCGATCCGGCGACACGCCCACTACGAACAAGGGTTTCGAGACACTCGGCATCGACACCATTCCCGAATCACATCGCACCTATTCGCCGTGGCACGTGTTCCGGGTGCTGCTGCTGGGCAATCTCTGCCTGTCCGTCATGGTCACCGGCTGGCTGGCCGTGGGATTCGGGCTGGGATTCTGGAGCGCGCTGTCCGCGGTGATCCTCGGATCGATCGTCGGCGGCGTCGTACTCGCCCCGATGGGCCTGCTCGCCCCGAAGACCGGCACCAACAACGCGGTGTCCAGCGGGGCGCACTTCGGGGTCGCGGGCCGGCTCGTCGGCACCGTGCTCGGCCTGTTCAGCGCCATCGGGTTCACCGCGCTGACCATCTGGACCACCGGCGACGCGCTCGCGGGCGGCATCGGCCGACTGTCCGGCACCGCCATGTCCGACGGGGCGCGTGCGGTGTGCTACGCCGTGGTGACCCTCGTGGTCCTCGGGGTCGCCATCCGCGGCTTCCACATGGTGGTGCGGGTCAACCAGTACCTCGGCCCGGTGTGCGGACTGCTCATGATCGTCGGATTGTTCGCTTTCGCACCACATTTCGACGCCTCCTATTCCGGCGGCACGTTACTGCTGGGGAACCTGCCCGCGACCTGGGTGCTCGCCGCGCTGATGGCCGCGTCGACGGTCATCTCCTACGGCCCGTTCATCGGGGACTGGGCCCGCTACGTCGGGGAGACGCGGCGGCGATCGGCGAAGATGTTCGCCGCCACCGGAATCGGCTCGGCGCTGGGTATCGCGATTCCCAGCGTCTGGGGGGTCTACGTCGCGGTCGCCATGGCCGCGTCACCCAGCAGCGGTTCCTTCGCGCTCGATCTCGTTGCCGCCTCGCCGTCCTGGTATCTGTTCCTGTTCCTGCTGCTGGGCCTGGTCGCGGGTTCGCTGCAAGGGGCGATCGGACTCTACGGAACCGGGCTGGACACGTCGTCGCTGATCCCGGGCCTGTCGCGGGCGTGGGCGACCCTGGTGATCGCGGTGGTCGCCACCGCCTTCGTCTACCTGGGCTCGTTCGTCTGGCAGGCGCAGGCGGCGGTGTCGGCGTTCCTGGTGCTGCTGGTCATCGTGCTGGTGCCGTGGATGGTCGTGCTGACGATCGGGTACTGGTGGCGGCGGGGCTGGTACTCCCCGGCGGACCTGCAGGTGTTCACCCATCGCCGGCGAGGCGGAATCTATTGGTTCACTGCGGGATTCAACGTCCGTGCGCTGGCGGCGTGGCTGCCGGCGGTCGTGGTCGGCATGCTGTTCTCCGCGGCGCCGCCGCTGCTGACCGGGCCGTGGGCCCAGGCCGCGGGCGGCATCGACCTCAGCTTCATCAGCGCCGGTCTGGTCGCCGCCGTGATCTACACGATCCTGCTGCTCGTGTTCCCCGAACCCGCCACCGTCTACGGACCGCAGGGCCCGCGAATCCGGGCGCGAGTGCGCCCGGCCACGCCGAACCCGGCTCCGGCCGTGCTGGAAGCGGAGGCAGCCCGATGAGCGCGCCACGGGTGGTGCTGGTCACCGGCGCCGGTAACGGTCTGGGCCGTGCCCATGTGCTGCGGCTCGTCGGCGACGGCGCGGTGGTGGCGATGCTCGACATCGAAGACGAGGCGCTGGCCGGCACCGCGGCGGCCGCCGCGGCCGCCGGTGGCCGGGTGTGGAGCGCGGTGGCCGATGTCCGGGACCGCGTCGCCGTCGAGGCGGCGGTCGCCGCCGCGGGCCGCGCGCTCGGCGGTATCGACGCCGTGGTGTCCAATGCCGGAAATATGCACGCCCGCACCGGCATTCTCGACACCGACGACGACGAATGGGACAACATCTTCGCGGTGCACGTCGGTGGCACCCGCAACGTCGTGCGCGCGGCGGTCCCGCTGCTGCTGGCTTCCGGCAGCCCGCGCATTGTGCTCACCTCGTCGCTGTGGGCCCAGCGCGGACCCGGTTTCGGCCACGCCTACGCCGCCGCCAAGGGTGCGCTGATCGCCTTCGCCCGCAACCTCGCCGTCGAGCTGGGACCCGCCGGTGTCTGCGTGAACGCCGTCGCACCGGGTAGCGTGCCGACCAGGATGGCCTCGGACTACGGACCCGAGGACATCGCTGAGGACTGCAAGACCATCCCGCTGGGACGCTGGGGCGCCGCCGACGAGATCTCCGCCGTCGTCGCATTCCTCGCCTCCGCGGCGGCCGGATACGTGTCGGGACAGACCATCGCCGTCAACGGCGGACAGGAGTTCGGCGGTGTCTGATCAGCGCGACCACGGTGCCTCCCCGCTGACCTCCCGGCGCCGGTTCGGCGCCACCGGCCTGGCGGTCTGCCCGATCGTGCTCGGCACGATGCAGTTCGGCTGGACCCTGTCGAGCGTCGAGTCGATGCGGGTCCTGGACCGTTACCGGGAACTCGGCGGCAACGTCGTCGACACCGCCGACATGTACGGCGGCGACCAATCGGTCGAATCGTTCCGGCACAACCGGGCACACGTCGGGACGAGCGAGGAGATCATCGGCCGCTGGCTCGAAACCCGTTCCTGCCGTGACGAGTTCGTGCTCGATACCAAGGTCCGCGCCCGGATGTGGGACGGCCCCGACGGCGAGGGCCTGGGCCGCGCGCACGTGACCCGCGCGGTCGAGGACAGCCTGCGCCGGTTGCGCACCGACACCCTCGACATCCTGTGGGCGCACTGGCCCGAACCCGGCGACGACCTCGTCGAATTCCTGAGTGTGGCAGCCGATCTCATCGCCGCGGGCAAGGTCCGATTCCTCGGGACGTCGAACTTCTGCGATTTCGCCGGCAACGGCGACCGCTTGTCCCCGATGCTGCAGCTGGCCGCGGCCGACGCCGGACTGCCGTCCGTCGCCGCCGAACAGCCCCGCTACAACCTGCTCAATCGGGCCGAGTACGAGACGACCCTGCAGGCCCTGACACTGCGGCACGACCTCGGCATCATGACGTACTCGTCACTGGCCAGCGGATTCCTCGCCGGCGCCGCGACACCGGACGACACGGCCGGATCGGACGCCCGGGAACGGCAGCTGAGCCGGTATCGCACCCCGGCGGGCTGGGAGTTGCTGGACCGCATCACCGCGATCGCGGCCACACACGGCACCACCCGCTCGGCGGTCGCACTCGCCTGGACCCTGGCCCAACCCGGCGTGACCGCCACCATCATCGGGCCCCAGGCGATCGGCGAACTCGAGGACGCGGCACCCGCCGCCACGCTGACCCTCGACCGGCACGAACTGGACATGCTCACCGCGGCCTCCTGGTGGGCCTCCGAACCGGAGTTCGTCGTATGGTGAGCCCGATCCCGACCGGCCCGGCGGCGGCGATCTCGTGGCCGGGCCGGGCCCGCGCGGCGGCCGCGGTGACCTTCGACGTGGACGCCGAAAGCGCACTGCTGCACAATGTTCCGAAAGCGACAGCACACCGGTCGGCACTGTCGCAGGCAGGCTACGACCGCGTCGCGGTGCCCGCGATCCTCGAGATGTACCACCGGCTCGGGGTGCGCCAGACCTTCTTCGTCCCGGGCTGGGTCGTCGAACGGTATCCGTGGCTGGCCGAGGCCATCGTGACCGCCGGTCACGAAGTGGCGCTGCACGGCTACCGGCACATCGCGGCGCACGATCTGACCCCCGGCGAAGAGGCCGAGGACATCGAACGCGCCTGCGCCGTGCTCGGCAGCGTCCTCGGGCGCACGTCGCAGGGCTGGCGCGGCCCGAACTACGGCTACAGCACGCACACCACGAAACTTCTTCTGGCACAAGGAATCCGATACGACTCCACCTTGATGGGACATCACCTGCCCTACCTGATCCGGTCCGGCGACGCCACCCTGCTCGAACTGCCCGTCGACTGGACCAACGACGACTGGCCGCAGTACGCGCAGAGTTTCGAATTCGCCTACCACATGCCGATCGCATCCCCGGCCGCCGCGATGGCGGTGTACCGCGCCGAGATCGCCGCCGCGAAACAGGTCGGCGGACTGTGGATCGGCGTGTGGCACCCGTTCCTGAGCGGCCGCCCGTCGCGACTGGCCGCCATCGCCGACCTGGTGCGCGAGCTGCGCGACGACGACGAGATCTGGCTGGCCCCCCTGCACGAGATCGCCGCCCACGTGCGGGACCAGATCGCAACCGCCGGATATCGGCCGATGATCGACCAGGAGTAGGCCGGTCGTGACCACCGAGCCCCGGACCACCGTCGTCCTGCCCGGCCCACTGCCGGACCATCCGACCGGTACCGCGATCCTCAGCGGTGCGCACTACACCGGCCCCGACATCTTCGCCGTCGAACAACGCCGCATCTTCGGAAGAGGCTGGGTGTGGGCCGGATTCGAACACTGGCTGACCGAACCCGGCACGGTCCATCCCGCCGAAGTCGGCGGCCCGCCGCTGCTGCTGATCCGCGACCACGACGACCGGATCAGGGTGTTCCACAACGCCTGCCGCCATCGCGGCATGGCACTCGTGCACGAACCCACGACGCGCAACACCCGCCTGCGCTGCGAATACCATTGCTGGACATATCATCTCGACGGTTCGCTGGCGACCGCGCCGCTGTACCGGCGGCGGCGCGACGGCGGCATCGGCGAGGAGGATCGCCGCCGGCTCGGTCTGATCGAGGTGCCGTCGCGATGCTGGGCGGGCATGGTGTTCGTCGATCCGGACGGCAGCCGCGCCGACTCGTTCGAGGACGACCTCGGCCCCCTGCTGCGCCGATGGGACTCCGTCGACTTCACCCGCCTGCACCTCGCGGGCGAACGCCGCTTCGACATCGACGCGAACTGGAAACTGGTCGTGGAGAACTTCCTCGACTTCTATCACCTGCCGTTCGTCCATCCCCAGGTCGGGCCCCTGGCCGCCGCACTGGACGTCGACGATCTGGCACTCGGCGAGACCGTCATCGGCGCGGAGTATCCCTCCGGAGCCGTCGGGAAGGCCGAGAAGACCGATCGGCCGCTACCGCAATTCCCGGGTTTTCCGCCGGAGCGAACGCGCGGCCAGGACCTGTTCTGCCTCTTCCCGAACACGTTGCTGATCCTGGAAGCCGACTGGCTGCAGGTGATCGGATTCCACGCCGTCTCACCCACGCGCACCGTCGAACACCTGGCGGTCTTCGTCGACCGCGCCGCGGCCACACCGGAATTCGCCGGCACCCGGAAACAACTGTGCGACAATCTGTTCCACATCAACGAACAGGATCTCCCGATCCTCACGAAACTCCAGACCGGCCGCCGCTCACCCGCCGCGGACACCATCGCCCTGGTACCCCACTGGGACCAGGTGACGGCACTGTTCCAGCACCTGGTCGCCCGGCGACTCGCGGACCCGACCACCACGCGGTGAACCTTCTGCACCGACGGCGGAGCGGACGCGGTCGTTCGATTCAGCGCACCTCGGACAACACTGCGGCCCGGTTCTGGGTGAACGCTGCCCGGTAGGCGCTGGGGGTCAGTCCGGTCCGCCGCGAAATGTGCTGGCGCAGTGAGTCGGTGGTCGCCAGGCCACTGAGGTGGGCGACCCGGTCCATCGGCAGATCGGTGGTCTCGAGCAGCTCCCGCGCGCGGATGATGCGCTGATGCAGCAACCATTGCAGCGGGCTGAGCCCGGTCTCGGCATGGAAGCGGCGGGTCAGTGTCCGGACGCTGGTCCGGGCATGGCCGGCGAGGGAGGTACGGGTGAGCGGCTCGTGCAATCGGCCGAGCGCCCAGGCGCGGGTCGCCGCCAGCGAGGTGCCGGTCTCGGGTGGTAACGGCGCCTCGATGAACTGTGCCTGCCCGCCGGGCCGCACGGGTGCCGCCACCATCAGCCGGGCCACCGAATTGGCCACCGCGGCACCGTAATCGCTGCGCACCAGATGCAGGCACAGATCGATACCGGCGGACAGCCCGGCGGAGGTCAGCACATTCCCGTCCTCGACGAACAGCACCCCGGGCCGCAACTCCACCGCGGGAAACCGGCGAGCGAACTCCTCGGACTGCGCCCAGTAGGTGGTCGCACGACGTCCGTCGAGCAGCCCGGCCGCGGCCAGCACGAACGCGCCGGTGCAGATCGACGCGATCCGGGTCCCCGCCGCCGCGCCCCGGCGCAGCACCTCGAGCACCCGCGGATCGATATCGTCCCGCGCGCCCGTGCCGGTGACCACGATCGTGTCGGCATCGTCGGCGGCCGCCAATCCCTGCGAGACGGAGACCTCCAGCTCCCCGTTCACGGCGACCGGCCCGGGACATGCCGTGCACATGCGCACGTCGTAGCCGCTGCGGCCGTCGACCACCGTCGCACCGAGCACCAACTCCGGAATCGACAGATCGAAGGTCGTGGCCGGCGGAACGGCGATGACGGTCACTCGATGCATGGCCTGAACCTCCGGATATCTGGCATTCGGGCCACTATCCTACGGATCCGGCGAGGCAGAAGGTAGGAGACGGGTCGGCGCGACCATGGCGCCCGGCCCGACATCAGCCCACAACCCGACGAGGACAACAATGTTCATCGGCATCATCGGCGCCACCGGCAACATCGGCCAGAAGGTCGTCACCGAGGCACTGTCGCGCGGCCACCAGGTCACGGCGTTCACCCGCGACCTCGCCCGCGTCACTGCCACCCATCCCCGCCTCACCTGGGCCGAACTCGACATCTTCGACAGTGCGGCCGTCGCGGCACAACTCCCCGGGCTGGACGTACTGATCAGCGGCTATCAACCCGGCAGTGCGGCAAGAGATTTCGCGGACACGGTCGCTAAGTCGATCGCGGACCCCGGAACCCATGTCACCGTAGGCAACTCGCTGCTGCAAGCCCTGCACACCCATCCGCGCACCCGGCTGATCGTGATCGGCGGCGCCGGCAGCCTGGAATACGAACCGGGCCGGGTCCTCGCCGACAACGACGACCGCCTGCACCCACTGCTCGAAAGTATCGGCCTGCCGAAGGAATACGCGGCCGCGGTGCGCGGCGCCCGCGACGGCCTCGACGTACTGCGCACCTCGAACCGGCTCTGGACCTACCTGAGCCCCGCCGAGCAGATCGGCCCCGGCGAACGCACCGGCCGCTACCGGGTCGGCACCGACCAGCCCGTGGTCGACGCCGACGGCCGGAGCCGAATCTCCTACGACGACGCCGCCGTGGCACTCCTCGACGAGATCGAGATCCCCCGTTTCATCCAGCGCCGCTTCACCATCGGCTACTGAACCGAGTACGACGAGCACCCTGACTCACGGGCGGTTCTGGAGCTTCGCCCAACGGCTGCCCGATGCCGGGAGCCCGCCACCGGAAGGCTGGACCGTCACCTTTCCCGCATCGACCCGGGATCGGTGATCACCGTTCCCTCCGATCCGAGAGCTTCCGGATCCGTAAGTCGCTGCGCGGCAGACGAATCGGCGGTTGTCGACGCGGGTTGTTCGAGAGTGGTTTCGGACTCGGCGATGACGACCGGACGCCCGAGCAGTTCGAGCAGGGCCGCGGTCACCTCGGCGGGGCGTTCCTCCATGATGTAGTGGTCACCGCCGCGCAGCCGGGTCAGTGTGGCGGCGGGGATCCGGTCGGCCAGTTCCACGGCGGTGGCGGAGGGGATGTAGCGGTCGCGATCGCCCCAGATGATCGCGGTGGGGCAGGCGATTCGGGCCAGGCCCTCGGCGAGGCCGGGGATCGCGGGGACGCGGTAGTGGGCGAAGAATTCGATGAACGTGTCCCGGCCCTGCGG
Organism: Nocardia sp. BMG111209; assembly: GCF_000381925.1. NCBI lineage: Bacteria > Bacillati > Actinomycetota > Actinomycetes > Mycobacteriales > Nocardiaceae > Nocardia > Nocardia sp. BMG111209. Next base: position 1,332,266 of record NZ_KB907307.1, on the reverse strand, counting down.
GGTGTCCATCCAGCCGAGATATTCCGATTCCAGTGTGGCGTCGAAACATCCGAGTTCCCGGAACGGTCGCAGGCCGCGCTCGTGGACTCGGCGGAGCGGTATCCGGCGCACCAGGGCGGGGCAGCGGGTCACCAGCGCTCGTTGGGCGAGTGAGAAGCGCTGGAACCACGGCCGGAAGTTCGCGTGCCCACGGGTGTTCAGCAGCGCCAGCCGCAATACTCGCCCCGGATGGCGCTGGGTGTAGCCGAGGGCGAGCAATCCGCCGTAGTCGTGGGCGATCAGGGTGAACCGGTCGAACCCCGACATGTCTGCGATCTCGTCGATCCGTTCGACCTCGTTGTCGTAGTCGGGGGGCGTCGACGGCGGCGCGGACCGGCCGAAACCCGGCCAGTCGACGGCAACCACCCGATGCCCGGCGGCCAGCGCCGGTATCTGATGCCGCCAGCAGGACGCGCTCTGCGGGTAGCCGTGCAACAACAGGACGGGCTCACCCTCGCCGGCGTCGATCCGATGCACCATCATTTTATGCAGAATAGTATAAAATTACGGTCGTGACCACACCGGCCAAGCGCCGCGGGCGACCGCGCGCCTACGACCCCGACGCCGCATTGGCGGCAGCACGCGACTGCTTCTGGCAGGCCGGCTACGCCGCCACCTCGCTCGAGGATCTCGCCGCGGACATGGGCATGAACCGGCCGAGTATCTACGCCGCGTTCGGCGACAAGCAGGCGCTCTATCGCGCAACGGTCGAGCGGTACGCGCGTTCCACCGGTGAGTCCGTGGACCGGGTCCTGGCCGATCCGCACCCGCTGCGCGACACCCTGCACACGCTCTACCGTGGAGCGCGCGACTTCTATCTGGCCGGCGAGGATGCTCCTCGCGGCTGCTTCCTGATCGGCACCGCGATCACCGAAGCACGCCACGATCCCCGGGTGCGCGAGATCACCGAGGCCACGTTCACCGGATTCACCCGCGCGTTCACCGAACGATTCGAACGGGCGGCCCGGGACGGCGAACTCACCGACCACCCGCCCGCCGCGCTCGCCGAGATCGCCACCGCGACACTGCACACCCTCGCCGTCCGCGCCCGCACCGGCGCTCCGCCCGCCGCCCTCGACGCCATCATCGACGCCGCCGTCGACCTGATCTGCCGACCCTGAGCGGCTGCATGTCGGTGCGTGAGTGGCATCGCTCAGCGGGAGCAATGCAGCCGGGCCGGAGCTGAACCGTCCGGTCAGCCGAGGTCTCGGGACAACCACCCGGGGGTGTCGAACCGTACAGGCGTGGCACCGACCAGCGCTACCAGATGCGCCTCGAGCTTCCCGAGTTCGACAGCGCCGATCCGCTCCTTCCATCTGTCGCGCAACTCGTCGAAGATCTCCTCGCCCTGACGCAGTACATCGAAGCCGAGTTCGGTGACCCGAAGGCGCTTGCGGCGGGCATCATGAGGGTCGGCGTCGCGCGCCACATATCCGCGTTCCTGAAGCACCGCAATGGTTTTCGCCGCCGCCTGCTTGGAGACCGACAGCCGGCGGCCGAGCTCGGAGGCATTGTCGGCACCCGCGGCAATAGCCCGCATGGCGAAGTCGTGCACCGGACGCACATCGTCGTAACCACGTCGAGCCAGCTCTTCGGTCGCATCGTCCACCAGCGAACGGAACCCTCCCAGCAGGAGCAGCGCAAGATCGGCACCGGAGCGAGACATGGCAGCAGCGTATGCCATGCCTGGACATCGACAACCAGGTTGGCTAATATTTCGACAATCAGGTTGTCGAATCGAGGAGAGACCATGACCACCGCACCAGCCGGCGCCACACTTCCGGAGATCACCCACCACCTCGTCGAGGTCAACGGAACCACGCTGCACTACGTCGCGGCGGGAACCGGCGGAACACCGATCCTGCTGGTCCACGGGTTTCCCGAAACCTGGTGGGCCTTTCACAAACTCATCCCGCTGCTGGCGGAACGCCACCACGTCATCGCCGTCGACCTACGCGGCTTCGGCGACTCCGACAACGGACCGGCCGAGTACGACAGCGCCACCTCGGCCGAGGACCTGCACCGACTGATCGGACACCTCGGCCTCGGCCCGGTCCACCTGACCGGGCAGGACATCAGCGGCCCGACCGTGTTCCGCCTGGCGACCGAACACCCGTCGGACGTACTCAGCCTGACCGCGATCGAGACGGGACTTCCCGGATTCGGCATGGAGGCACTGGCCGATGTCACCCGCGGCGGCGCCTGGTACATCGGCGTTCTCACCACACCCGGCGTTCCCGAGATGCTGCTGACCGGGCGTGAACGAGAGTTCTTGGGGCAGTTCGCATTCGCGGCGACGGGCGAGGATGCCGACATCGACGAATTCGCCCGCACCTACGCGCGACCCGACGGCTGGCGAGGAGCGACCGGCCTCTACCGATCGATGCTGCGCGAGGGCTCCGAGATCAAGGCGCTCGCCGAGGCACCGGGCCTGACCGTACCCGTCCTCGCGGTCGGCGCCGGCGGACGCACCTTCACAGCCACCACCATGGCCCAGGCCGCACCCGCGACCGAGGTCAGCTCGGCATCCCTCGACGGGGTCGGCCACTATGCCGCAATGCAGGCCCCCGACGAACTGGCGAAGATCATCCTCGAGTTCACCGGACGCATCGACGCGGCATGAACATGCCACCGCTCGCCGGAAGGGGAGCAGGTAGGCATGCCGGACCGTGACAGTTGTTGCAGGCCAATAACATTCACAACTACCGGGCCCAGGCCCGCCCGCCGATCACCTTCCCGACGAAGCCTCCGTTCGCGGGGCTACTCCCGGGCCGGGGCATTCATCGTGGAATGTGCCTCGTCGCTGTCCGCACCCAGGCCCGCGAGCAGGCGCAGTCCGTCCTCGGCGGGGGTGCCGCGGCCTGCGGACAGCACCACCAGCTCCATGCCCGATTCATCGGGTAGGGCGAAGTTCTCCTGGTGCAGTTCCAGCAGTCCGACCAGCGGATGCCGGTACGCCTTGCGACCGTGGGTGCGGGCGCGCACGTCCGCGCGGGCCCAGAGGCGGCGGAAACGCTCGCTCCCCATCGCCAGCTCGCCGATGAGCGAGGCGAGGCGCGGGTCCTCGGGGTAGCGGCCCGCGGCCAGACGTAGGTGCCCGACCACGTCGAGGGTGCACTGTGCCCAGTCGGCGTACAGGCCGCGTTCGGCATCCTCGAGGAAGAGGTGCCGCGCGGTGTTCAAACCCGGCATCGACCGGCCGAACAGCAGCCCGGCGAGGCGGTTGCCGGCGAGCACGTCCAGGCGATGGTCCATGATCAGCGCGGGCGCGTCGACGACCAGATCGAGGACGCGCAGCAGCTCCGGCCGAACCCGCCCGCTCGGCACCTTGGCGCGACGGCGGCGCTGCCGGGCGAGCCGGTAGAGGTGCCCGCGTTCGGTCTCGTCGAGACCGAGGACACGGGCGAGCGCGTCGAGGACCTGCTCGGAGGGCTGGGTCGCGCGGCCCTGCTCCAGGCGAATGTAGTAGTCGACACTGACACCGGACAGGTGCGCGACCTCTTCGCGGCGCAGCCCCTCGACCCGCCGGCGGCTGTCGGTGGGGATACCCGCGGCCGCCGGGTCGACCCGGGAACGCCGGGTCCGCAGGAAACCCGCGAGATCGTCCATGCGCCCAGTATCGCCCCGGTGACGCGGGTGAAGGTGGTCCTGCCGTTACCAGGAAGTCCGGTCCGATGGAAGCGGCGCCCCTGAATACCGGCCGCTGCGGCGGCCAGGCTCGAGGGATCCGATCCGAAGGAGTTCCCATGAAGACGCTGATCGTCCACGCCCACCCGGAGCCGACGTCGCTCAACAGTTCGCTGAAGGACCTCGCGGTGTCCACCCTGCGGACCGCCGGGCACGAGGTGCAGGTCAGCGATCTGTATGCGATGAACTGGAAGGCGGTCGTCGACGCCGCGGACTACGGCCCCCACGCCTCGAGCCCGCTGCAGGTGGCCCGGGACTCGGGCCGAGCCTTCGACGCCGGGACGCTCACCCCCGACGTGCGCGCCGAGCAGGAGAAACTGCTGTGGGCCGACACGATCATCTTCCAGTTCCCGCTGTGGTGGTACGCGATGCCCGCGATCCTCAAAGGCTGGGTGGACCGTGTGTTCACCTTCCACTTCGCCTACGGCGTCGGCGAGCACAGCGACACCGCATACGGCGAGCGCTTCGGCGAGGGCACCCTCGCGGGCCGCAGGGCGCTGCTGTCGGTGACCGCCGGCGGCCCCGAGTCGCATTACGCCGCACGAGGTATCAACGGTCCCATCGAGGATCTGTTGTTCCCGATCCAGCACGGCATCCTCTACTACCCGGGCATCGAGGTGCTGCCTCCGTTCGTGCTGTACGGCACCGACCGGATGACCGACGAGGACTACCCGCGCGTCGCCGAGGCATGGGAGCAACGCCTGCGCACCCTGGAATCGACCGAGCCGATCGCGTTCCGGCAGCAGAACTTCGGCGACTACGAGATACCCGAGCTGCACCTGAAGCAGGGCCTGGAGCCCTTGGGCCGCACAGGTTTCGGGCTGCATGTGCGCGGCTGAACCACAGGTAGAGCCGTTCACCCGCGACCGGTCACCAGTGGGCCGGAGCGGGCGTATCCATCGTCAGGGGCCGCTGATAGGACAGGTCGGTGTGGTCGCGGGTGCCGACCGGGAAGGCGCCCTTCTTGAAGAAGGAAGACTGGAGTGCCGAGGCGTCGGCGGTGAACATGGCCTCGACCGTGGATCTGCGGAGAGCGATCCGCCATTCGTCGTCGCGGCGTTCCAGTCGGTCGAGGTAGCGGCCGGTGATGATCTGGGCGGTGCGGCCGTCGCGGCCGAGGAGGATCACCACGACATAGCTTTCGGCGTGTGCGGTGTCGCCGTCGATCTCGCAGGTGTGGGTCGTGATGTTGTGGGTGTGCACCGTGGAGGTGGCCGCGTGGGTGTCGTTGGCCCAGGCCGCGTAGTGGGGGCCGGGGTTGACGGCGGCGCCGTGCTCGTCGATTCCGTCGGAATGGTATGCGGCGGTGATCAAGTCGGCGTCGTGCCGGTCGCAGCCGCGTGCGTGGCCGGCGATGCGATCGAGGATCCGGGTCCGGTCCATCAGATAGCGCACGTCGCGCTGGAGTGCGGCCACATCTACGTCGGTGGTCATTGATCGCTCCTCGGGGAGTGGCGGCCGGCGCCGTCGTGGATACTTTACGGTCGTATAGTTTTCGGCGGATGGGACAATACGCAATCGCCGGTAGGTACGGAGAGGTGGGTATGACGGAATCGCCGCGGCGCACCGGCGCCGAGACGTCGAAGACGCGAGATCTCCTGCTGGACTGCGTCGAACGGCTGATGCTCGACGAGGGATACGCGGCGGTGACCTTCCGGGCGGTCGCGACGAAAGCGGGTGTCACCCCGGGTCTGGTCCAATACTATTTCCGGACCCTCGACGGGATCTTCCTGGCCGCGATCCGCCGCTATTCCGAGCGCAACATCCGGCATCTCACCGAGGCGTTGCAGGGTCCGCCCGATCAGTTGCTGCGGGTCCTGTGGGAGTACAGCTGGGACGAATCGGCCGGCGCGCTGACCACTGAATTCATGGCGCTGGGCAACCATCGCAAATCGGTGCGCGCGGAAATCGCCGAGGTCACCGAGCAGGTCCGCAGGCTCCAGCTCGACGCGCTCGCCTCCTGTTCGGTGGACGAGGAAATTCTCGGCGGGCAACTCACGCCGGGCGGACTGTTGTTGCTGATCACGGGAATTCCGAAATTCCTCAGCCTGGAGGAGGGGATCGGAGTCACCACCGCACATCAGGAACTGGTGGACGCCTTCGACCGCTATCTGCACACGGTGGATTCCACCGGCCCGTCCGAGCGCCGGCGCGGCCGGACCCGGCGATCGGATTGACCAGCGCGTCATCGGGATTCGGCGCGCGTTCTCATACACCCGCCGGTCCCGGTCCGCCGTGGATCGACAGGGTCTGGCCGGAGCAGAAACTCGACGCGTCGGAGGCGAAGAACAGGACGCCGTAACCGATCTCGTCGGGTTCACCCAGGCGGCCGGTAACATTGGTGGCGCCGACGGTGTCGGGATCGATGTCGTAGCGGGCGAGGTCGTCGAGCAGGGTCGCGGCCCGGACGGCGCCGACGGCGATGGCGTTCACGCGAATTCCCTTGCGGGTCCAGGCCGCGGCCATCGATCCGGTCAGGTTGTTCACCGCCGCCTTCGCCGCACCGTAGGGGGCGGCCTGCGGCATCGCGAGCAGGCTCGCGCGGGAGGAGACGTTGACGATCGCGCCCTTGCGCTGCGCCAGCATCGGCACCGATGCCGCGCGTGAAAGATGCCAGACCGCACCGAAATTCAGCGCGACGACCCGATCGAACTCATCGTCGGCCCACGCCTTCATCGGCTTGGTCTCGGCGCCGCCGGCGCAGTTCACCAGGATGTCCAGGCGGCCGAACTCCCGCACCACGCGGTCGATCAGGGCCCGGCACGCTTCCGGATCGGTGACGTCCGCCGGGATCGCCGAGGACCGGCGGCCCAGTGCCGCAATCTCTTTCGCGGTCGAGGCCAAGGGATCCGGGCGGCGGCCGGTGAGGACCACGTCGGCGCCGTGCTCGGCGAGCACCAGCGCGCTGCCGCGGCCGATGCCGGTACCACCGCCGGTGATCAGGGCGACCCGCCCTGCCAGCGAAAACCGATCGTTCACCGTGCCTGCTCCTTCGCGAATTTCGTGCGCCCCGGCTGCCCGGAACTGAGGCTATACGAACGTACAGGGCCTGCTATATGTTTGTATAGCACCGACCGAGGAGAGACCTTGAGCGATCTGTATTACGACCCGTGGGATGTCGGTATCGACCTGGATCCGTATCCGGTCTACCGGCGGCTGCGGGACGAGTCGCCGGTCTATCACAACGAGCGGCACGAGTTCTGGGGCCTGAGCCGCTGGGCGGATGTCGACGCCGCATTGCGCGACCCACGGATTTTCAGTTCGGCCAGGGGCGACATCCTCGAGGTGGTGAAAGCCGACCCGGTGATGCCGCCGGGAGTGTTCATCAACGAGGATCCGCCGCGGCACACCATCCATCGCGCGCTGGTGGGGCGCGCATTCCTGCCGAAGACGATGAAAGGTCTCGAGGACAAGGTACGAGCCTTCTGCGTCGCATGTCTGGATCAGGTGGCCGACGGCGCGGATTTCGATTTCGTGCGCGATCTCGGCGCGGAATTGCCGATGCGGACCATCGGCATGCTGGCCGGAATCCCGGCTGCCGAGCAGCCGGCCGTGCGCGCGCACGCGCACCGCGTATTACGCAACAAACCCGGCGAACCGCTCCCGGTCCGCAAGGACCGTTACTTCGACGGCGACCTGTTCGCGGACTATGTCGCGTGGCGGGTCGACAATCCCTCCGACGATCTGATCACCGAACTGCTCCGGGTCGAATTCATCGACGAGACCGGCACGACGCGGCGGCTGACGACCGGCGAACTGCTGATCTTCCTCGCGGTCGTCGCGGGCGCGGGTGTCGAGACCACCGGCCGGCTGTTCGGCTGGATGGGCAAGGTGCTGGCCGAGCACCCGGACCAGCTCCGGGAGATCGCCGGGGACCGATCGCTGATCCCCGGAGCGATCGAGGAACTGCTGCGCTACGAGCCGCCGGGGCCGCATGTCGCCCGCTACGTCACCGAGGACATCACGCTCCACGGGCAGACCGTTCCGGCGGGCAGCGCGCTGCTGCTGATGCTCGCCTCGGCCGATCGCGACGAGCGCAAGTTCGAGGACCCCGATCGCTTCGACATCCACCGCCGCGCGGGCGGCCATCTGAGTTTCGGTCGCGGGGCACACTTCTGCCTCGGCGCGCCCCTGGCCCGCATGGAGGGACGTATCGCGCTCGAGGAAGTTCTGAAGCGGTTCCCGCACTGGGATGTCGACCTCGGCAACGCGCGCCGCTCACGCACTTCGACTGTGCGCGGCTGGGATTCGATGCCCGCCGTGCTGTGAGCGATCCGGGGGGATCGGCTCAGCGAGCCCCACTTCCGCTGGGGCGGAACATTTTCGACGTCGACCGCGACGGTCGGCAACCGAACACGGGAGTGAACGAACACCATGAACGAATCCGAGCGCGTGGCGATCGTCACCGGCGGCGCATCCGGCCTGGGCCGCTCGATCTGCGAACATCTCGCCCGTGACCATCGGGTCGGCGTGCTGGACATCGACGGTGCCGCCGCCGAGCGGGTGGCCGCCGAATTACGCAGTGGGGGAGCGCAAGCCGTGTCCGCGACGGTGGACGTATCGGATCCGGCGGCCGTCGGTGCCGCGTTCGCGCGGGTGCGCGCCGAGCTGGGCCCGATCGGAGTCCTGGTGACCAGTGCCGGAATCGGCGGATTCACCCCGTTCGAGCAGATCACCCTCGCCGAATGGGATCGGTATCTCGCGGTGAACCTGACCGGGACGTTCCTGTCCCTGCAGGCCGCGCTGCCCGATATGGTCGAGCGCGGGTGGGGGCGGATCGTGACCGTCTCCTCGGCGGCCGGGCAGGTCGGCGCACTGCGGCAGGGCCACTATTCGGCGTCCAAGGGCGGCGTGATCGCGATGACGAAAACCGTTGCGCTGGAATATGCCCGGCGCGGGATCACGGCGAACACCCTGCCGCCGTTCACCGCCGACACCCCGATGCTGCGCGCGGCCCAGGAGGCGAAACATGTTCCGGCAGCGGAGATGATGTCGCGGTTCATCCCGGCCGGCCGGGTCGGCACCGGCGACGAGATCGCCGCGGTGTGCGCCTTCCTCTGCTCGGACGCCGCGAGCTACATCACCGGCCAGGTCGTCGCGGTCAACGGCGGCGCGGTCCTCTGACCAGGCACGTCCCCGTCGCCGTGGTCTCCGGGATCGATTATCGGTCTTCCTACAAGAACGCTATGCTCCGATTCGGAGAGTGCAATTTCCGGGCAGAAGGACACGAAGTGAAGGTAGTCAGCCAGCGGACGCTGGGCGGTCCGGAGGTGCTCGAGACCGTCGAGGCGCCCCGGCCGGCGCCCCGGGCCGGGCACGTCGTGGTGCGATTGGGTGCGACCTCGGTGAACCCGGTCGACTGCAAACTGCGGTCCGGGGCGGTGACGTTCCTCGGTGAGCCGCCGTTCACCCTCGGCTTCGACGTATCCGGCACGGTGGTCGACGTCGGCGACGGGGTGACCGAATTCCGTTCCGGCGACGAGGTTTTCGGCATGGTGCACACCCGCACCGGAACCTACGCCGAATATGTCGCGGCCCGCGCCGGCAGTCTCGCGCCACGTCCGGCGAACCTGGACCACCGCACCGCCGCCGCACTGCCCACCGCGGCCCTGACCGCGCGGCAGGCCCTGGATCTGGCGGATCTGCGTGCCGGTGAACGGATTCTGATCCACGCGGCGGCCGGTGGGGTCGGGCATCTCGCGGTGCAGTTCGCCGCACTGCGTGGCGCACAGGTGGTCTGCACGGCCCGCGCGGCCAACCACGAATTCCTCCGCGAGCTCGGCGCCGATGAGGTGATCGACTACACGGCAACGGATTTCACGACCGCGGTCGGCGATGTCGATGTCGTCCTGGACCTTGTCGGCGGCGACTACGGGTCCCGGTCGTTGCGGGTACTGGGGCCGGAGGGCCGCTACGTCACCGCCCAGCAGTCCGATGCCGGCGAGGATCCCCGTGTCGCGCTGGTGAGCGGCGCCCCGTCCCCGGCGCAGCTCGAGGAGATCGGCGAACTCGTCGGCGCCGGTCGGGTGCGGGTGCACATCGATCGCGAACTCACGCTCGCGGAGGCCGGGCAGGCCCACCGGCTCAGCGAATCCGGCCGGGTCCGAGGGAAACTCGTCCTCACCCCCTGGTGAACCGAGTTCGTACGACCGACCGACCACGGGAATGGAGTGGTATGCACATCGAACCGGCCCCCTCGGCGGCCGCCGCCGAACCGACCGGCCATCGGCGACATCTGTTCCGCGAGTTGGGCTTCGCGACCACCATGGCCGGTGACGAACTGCACGGGTCCGCGGTCGTCACACCGCACATGCACGTCCCCGGCACCGCCCGGCTGCGGACGTCGATCCTCGCGGCCTGGGCCGATTCCGTCACCGGCCTGTTGGCCTCGCTGGCCCTGCGTCCCCGCGTCCCGGTCACCGTGGACCTCGACGTCCAGCTCATTCGGCCGGCGCCCGCGGACGGAAGGGTCGACGTGATCGGCGCGGTGGCGAAGACGGGCCGGTCGATCTTCGTCGCCACGGTCGAATTCCGCTGCGACACCGGTCTTTTCGGTATCGGCACGGCAACGTTCACGGCTTCCCCGAATCCGGCGGCGCGCATGCCGGACCGGCTCAGCATCGGCCTGCCGCCGGCGAGCGAGCGGCTGTCGGTCCCGCTCGCGCAGCGCGCCGGCTGCGAACGCCGCACCCCGGGCATCGCGACGCTGCCGAGAACCGTTGACGGACTGAACTTCTCGAACACCATCAGCGGCGGCCTGCTCGCGCTCGCCGCCGAGGAGGCCGTCCTGTCCCTGGCGCCGGGCCGGACCCTGTCCGGGCTGGGCCTGCACTACCTCCAGGCGGCCCGGGTCGGCCCCGTCGTCGCCACCGCCACCGTCCACCACGACCTCGGGCTGGTCGTCCTGCGCGACGAGGGCAACGACGACAAGGTGACGACCCGGGCCACCGCCAGACTGTTCGCTCACCCCGCCACGACCTGACTCGGCCGGGCAACCCGCCGGCGAACCCGCGTGGAGAAAAATTTCGGGGCCCGCGATGAGTTCCCGCACTGCTGATTGTCTTCATGGTCAGTCGTTCGGACACAGCAGGTTTCGAGAAGAGGATCATGAACATGGCGAAGATCGCGGGTAGTTCCGTACTGGTGACCGGAGGCAACCGGGGGATCGGCCGGGCCCTGGTCGAGGAGGCGCTCAAACGCGACGCGAGCCGCGTGTACATCGGAACGCGAAAGCCCCTCACCCATACCGACGATCGCGTCACCCCAGTGATTCTGGACGTGACCGACCCGGCGCACATCCGGCAGGCCGCCGCCGATGTCGAATCCCTCGACATCCTGATCAACAACGCGGGCGTGACCGCCTTCGACGACCTCGCGGATCCGGCGGTGCTCGAGCAGCAACTCGCCGTCAACCTCTTCGGCCCCTACGCCGTGACACAGGCCCTGCTGCCGGCGCTGATCCGCAGCGCCGGTGCGATCGTCAACGTCCATTCGCTCGCCGCCATCGCCCCCCTGCCGTTCAGTCCGTCCTACTCGGTGGCCAAGGCCGCCGCACTGTCCCTGACCCAGGTGCTCCGCATGCGTCTGGCCGGCGACGGCGTGACCGTCCACGCGGTCCTGCCCGGACCGGTGGACACCGAGATGAACACGAATCTCGAGATCCCGCTCCCGATGGCATCCCCGGAATCCGTCGCCCGCGCCATCCTCGACGCGGTCGAAGCCGGTACGGACGACATCTTCCCCGACCCGGTAGCGGCGGAACTGGCCGACGGCTGGCGCACCGGTGCGGTGAAGGGCCTCGAGGCCCAATTCGCTACTCTGCCGATGAGCATGTGACCGATTAGGCACGCCGGGCCGACCGGCCACGCAGCGACGCTCATCCGGTACCGCACCGATTCGGCCGAGATGAGTTGAGCCGAACGGCCGGTCACTCCGTGGTACATCTCGACACGCCGTGCACCCGCACGGCACGATGCGAAGAGTGACGCGACCATTCACGCGCACGGGAAGCCAACCGGCGCAACAGATGATGCGTGCCGGATAACGATGTGCTCTGATGAAGGAGGTCCGGGTGGAGACAGCATTCGATGTGGCTGGGCTGGTGGGGTTTCGCTACCGCACCGACGACTACTACGAGGTCGGACGGGAGAAGATCCGCGAATACGCGCGCGCGGTGCAGGATTCCCACCCCGTGCACCGGAGTGAGTCGGCCGCAGGCGCATTCGGGTACGCCGGCCTGATCGCGCCGACCACCTTCGTCTCCACCGCCGCGATGCTGGCCAACCGCAGGATGTCCGAAACCGTGCTGATCGGTTACGACGTCGTCGTGCAGACCGATCAGGTCTTCGAGATGTACAAGCCGGTGCTCGCCGGCGACCGGCTGATCAGCGACGTCGAACTCACGTCGGTGCGCCGTATCGCGGGCAAGGATCTGCTCACCATCACCAACACCTTCCTCGACCACACCGGTGCGGTCGTACAGATCATGCACACCACCGTGGTCGGTATCACCGGTGCGGACATCGACGCCGCCGCACGGGAGACGATCGAACGTGTGATCATGAGCGGACTCGACACGAGCTTCCGGCCACCGGCCGCGAAAGACGCGGTGGCGGCGGCGGATCCGGCGCCGGATACCGCCGCACACCTCTCGCAGATCTCACGTACCCGCGTCCCGCACACCGCATTCCGCTTCGAGGACATCGCCGCCGGTGACGAAATTCCCGCCCGCACGGTGCGCCTGACCCGCGGTGACCTGGTGAACTACGCGGGAGTCTCCGGCGACGTCAACCCCATCCACTGGCACGAGGGGGTCGCCGCTCTCGCGGGCCTTCCGGACGTGATCGCACACGGCATGCTCACCATGGGCCTCGGCGCGGGATACCTCACCGAATGGCTGGGCGATCCGGGCGCGATGATCAGGTACGGGGTCCGGCTGTCGAACTACACGGTCATCGAAACCACCTCTGCCGCAACCATCGAGTTCACCGGCCGCATCAAATCGGTCGACCCCGACACCCGGACCGCGATCGTCGTCCTCGTCGCGAAGTCCGGCGGCCGCAAGATATTCGGCCTCGCCACCGCCGAGATCCGCCTCGCCTGAACCGGTCGCGGTCAATCCCGTTGGTCGCCCAGGGAGTTCAGGGCGGTGCGCAGGCCCGTGCGCAGCCGCTCGAGGTCCGGCATCGGCGCGCCGGTGGCTTCGCGCATGCCGATGCCGAGGGACAGCACGAAGATCAGCCAGGTGGCGACGTCGGGGTCGGCGACCCCGACGATCGCGTTCCTGATCCAGTCGTGGCGTTCGCGGTGCAGTTCCTCCATGCCGGCGGCGATGTCGGGGTCGTGGCGCGCGGCCGCGGCGGCGTCGACGTCCAGCAGCCGGATCTCGCGCCCGGCCTCGTCGTACATCAGATCCAGGGCATGGTCCGGATCACCCAGTGCCGCAAGAAATTCGGGGGACTGTTCCCGTTCGGCATGCTTCCAGCGGATGACCTCGACCAGCAGCTGACCCTTGGAGCGGAAGTGGCCGTACACGGCGCCCTTGGTCAGGCCGGCCGCGACCGCGATATCGTTCATCGACACCGCGCTGTAGCCGCGTTCGATGAACAGCCGGGCGGCCAGATCCAGCAGCAGCCGCCGCGTTCCGGCGGCCTTCGGGGTCCGCGGGGGTGGCGGCGGGACGAATTGCCTGCGCGCGGCAGCCGGGACGCTCGACGCACTCATCTCTGCTCCTCACCTCGTCGCCGTCGGTTCTGCGGATCCACAGCGGGCGGCGGGAAACTACCGCAAGACTATATTCCCGGGACGGATCGGTCCTTCCCGACGGGCCGTGATCGGTTCACAGGTCGTGGCTGCCGAGCCGCACCCGGTCGCGGCGGTCGGTGGTGCGGCGTTCGATCACCCGATCGTTGAGCGCGGCCCGGCGACGGCGCACTTCGGCCCGGTCGGGGGCGGGCTCGTCGCCGCCGGCGAGTCGCAGACCGGTGTAGACCACGCGGCGTTCGCCGGTCACCGGCGGGCGGCTCATGTGCAGGGTGCAGGAACAGTGCACGGTCAGATCGCCGGCGTTCGTGGGCAGCGCCAGCCGGGGCAGATCGAGCCCCTCGATGCCCAGGGTCGCGATGTTGGCCCGGTGGGAACCCGGGACCACGCCGAGTTCGCCGGTCTCGCGCCCGGCGCTCGTCACCGAGATGCCGACGACCAGACCGGCGCAGTGGTGACTGTGGCCGCCCATCGTGCAGTCCTTGTGCCAGCTGACATCCGAGGCGCCCTCGACGACGCCGACCTTCTTCAGCAACCCTTCCGCACAGTCGTCCAGATCCGGATCGCCCTGGATCCAGTCGTCGTCGGTGAAGGTGGCCAGGGCACGGAAGCGGGAGTCGGTGAGGAGTTCGCGCAGCGCCGGGGACTTGTGATTGAAGCCGAGGATGCGCGCGGGGTACCAGCCGCCGGGTTCGGTGCGCGCCCACCAGGAGGCGCCGTCGTCGCGAGTGGCCTCGGCGATCGCGGCATCCAGTTCCGCGGAGACCTGCGCCATCTCCGGCTCGGTGAACACGTTCCGCAGATGCAGGTAGCCGACCTCGGCGAGGAAGTGGCCGATATCGGCGGGATCGTCTGCGAGAGTGAAGGATCCGGCCGGATCCAGCGGCCGGCCCGCGCGATCGCGGAAGTCGATACTGCCGGGTTCGTAGACCGGGCGGCCGTCGATCAGGCAGCGCAGCACCGGTTCCCATTCGACGAATGCGGCGACCGTACCGCGCGCGATCTCCGCGCGGCCGGTCATCTGCGCCCCGAAGGTGGACACCACATCCTGGACCAGGTCGGCGAAGGTCCGCGCGTCCAAATCGACGACCAGCGTGTCCGATTCGACCGTCCGCGCCGCGATCCGATCCCCGCCGGGTACGAGCGTCAGGAGTTCGTCGCCGACCCGGAGCGTCAGCGGGTGCAGGCCGAGGCGCCCGGCGGCCCGGCCCGCCTCGTGCCCGTGCCGGTCGAGCAGTGCGGGCAGGCGCGTCTCCCGGAAGGTGGCGAGATCTGTGAGGTCGGCCTCGCCGGTGGGCCGGGTACGGAAATCGACGCTGACCATGTGCGCTCCTGCTCTCTGGGCGGCGGATCTTTGCTACAAGTTTATCGACCGTCAGTATATTAATCCACCGGTAGAATCCGGTGCCACGGCGACCGTCCACGGCCACCGTGGCACCCGCAGGCCGTTTTCGATTCCGGCGCAGGCGAGTCGCTGCCTACCGCAGGAATTCGTAGCGCTGGAACACGAGGCCGTCACCGAGCTTCCGGGTGTCGACCAGGCGCAGCGGCTTCTTGTCGGTGATCTCGTCGAAGATGCGCCGACCGGTACCGACGACGACCGGGAAGACCACCAGGCGCAGTTCGTCGGCCAGGTTCTCCGCGATCAGCGTGGGCACGAGACGATAGCTGCCGTAGACGAGGATTTCGCCGTCCACCTCCTGCTTCAATGTCGAAATCGCCTGCACCGCATCGCCGTCCAGGATCGTGGCGTTGTTCCATCGAACGTCCTCGAGCGTCGACGACACGATGTACTTGGGGAGGGTGTTCATCCGGTCCGCCCACGCGCGGCTCACGCGGACCTCGGCGCCGCCGACACCGTCGTGCGGCAGCATCCGGGATGCGAACCACTCGCCGCTACGCTTGCCCAGCAGTAGCGCTTCGGCAGCGAGCAGTTCCTCGGTCTCGCGGGCGGCCCACGCCTCGAGGTCCGCGCTGCCCACGGACTGGTGGAACCAGCCGCCCAGCTCGAAGCCTTCGGCACCGTCCGGATCCCGGACCTCTCCGTCGAGTGTGAGATTGGCACTGATGACGATCTTTCCCATTTCCGTACTCCTTCGAGAATTCT
Organism: Nocardia sp. BMG111209; assembly: GCF_000381925.1. Lineage (NCBI taxonomy): Bacteria > Bacillati > Actinomycetota > Actinomycetes > Mycobacteriales > Nocardiaceae > Nocardia > Nocardia sp. BMG111209. The sequence goes on along the minus strand of NZ_KB907307.1, from coordinate 1,316,671 downwards.
GCGGTCCGGATGCCGCGCCGTCGATGCGGCTTCCGTCGATCGGGTAGACGCCGGCGCATGCGCGAATTGGGCGCGGCCACCGCCCGATTCGCGGGGCCGGCGGCGTCTGCACAGTCAGGAGACCGGACGCGGCTCCCCGCAGGACGAACGAAAGGCGAGAATGTATGCCGATGCCGATGGACACGACGGACCTGATCGCGCGGGCCCGGGCCGGCGATCACGACGCGTTCCGCGATCTGGTCGCGGGCCACTCGCACGAGTTGCAGGTGCACTGTTACCGCATTCTCGGATCGCTGCAGGACGCCGAGGACGCACTCCAGGAGACGCTGGTGTCCGCCTGGCGTAACCTCGGCGAATTCGGCCGGCGGTCCTCGCTGCGCACCTGGCTCTACAAGATCGCGACCAATCGCTGCCTGGACAAGCTGCGCGCGGACAGTCGACGACCCCGCATCGCCGCCCCGTATCCCGAGGACGCCCTGCCCGAATCCGCCGGCGCCGGCGACGCCCCGCCGTGGCTGGAGCCCTATCCCGACGCCCTGCTCGATCAACGGCCCGGACCGGAGGCCCGCTACGACCTCACGGAGGCCATCTCGCTGGCTTTCGTCACCGCCCTGCAACTGCTGCCGCCGCGCCAGCGGGCCGTGCTGGTCCTGCGCGACGTGCTGGGCTACCACGCCGCCGAAGTGGCCGAGATGCTCGATGCCACAAGCGAATCCGTGCACAGCGCGCTCAAACGTGCGCGGGCCGCGGTCGACGACCACCTGGCCGACTCCGGTGGCCGGGCGACAGCGCGGCGACCCGACACCGCCGCCGAGCATCGGCTCGTCGCCAGGTTCACCGACGCCATGCAACGTGCCGATCTGGACGCCCTGATCGACCTGCTCGTCACGGATGTGCGACTGTCCATGCCCCCGGCCATGCTCGAATACCGCGGTATCGAATCGGCCCGGCTTCTGCTGGCCGCCACCACTTTCCGGCCCGGCCGCCGCTACCGTGTGATACCCACCCGCGCCAACGGCCAGCCGGCCTTCGGCCTGTATCCGGCGGACCCGCACACCGGTGTCCACCGCGCGTACGCGCTCGTGGTCCTCACCATCGCCGGCGACCGTATCGCCGCCATCACCGGCTTCTTCGACACCACCGTCATGGCGCGCTTCGGCCTACCCCGGACCCTCCCCGGCGCGGATTGACAGACTGTGTGGCGAAAGGGATTTCGGAAGGAGTTCGGGAATGCACGAGTCGGTCGCGCGGCTGCGGGGAATCATGGCGCCGTCACCGCTGCCCGCGGCGGTGCCGCCGCCGTGGGACGACATCGAATCGGCCTGTGGAGTCCGGCTGCCGTCGGACTATCGGGATTTCATCGACAACTACGGGAACGGCCGGATCGCCGATCTGCATGTGCTGTACCCGGTCTCGCGCCGGAGCAACGGTCAGGTCCGGCTCACCTCGCTGATCGACAATGCGCAGGGCCTGATCGCCGACGAGGTGTTCCACGAGGACGACGAGGACGGCAATCCGCTGGTCGGCTATCCGGCGCCGGGAGGTCTGCTCCAGTGGGGCGGTAGTACCGGCGGCGATATGTTCTTCTGGGTCACCGAGGGTGCGGATCCCGACGGGTGGACGGTGCTCGCACATCTGCACGGGCCCGCGATCTGGACGAGATACGACGGCACCATGACCGACTTCCTGATCGGACTCGTGACCGGTGAATACCGTTATGCCCGTTCGGTATCGAACCCACCGGTCGCGCGGTGGACGATGATCGGTGATTGGACCCATCGCTACGGCGGGCCGCCGTCCGCCTCCCTCCACGGTGGCGACGATCGGGCCGGGGTGCGGCTCAGCGCGGGTGCGCCGCTGCCGTGGGACCGGGTCAGCGTCTCCGGTGGTGACCAGGACGTCTTCGGACGCACCGGCGAGGTTGTCCCGCTGATCGCCGCCGACGGCGCGACGGTCCGGCTCGGCGGCGGCGGTCTCGCGCCGGGTATCGCCTATCGACTGTTCGCCTGGGCGCGGACGGACGCGGACGCCGAGGCCGATCTGCTCGAAATAGAGTGCGACGGAGCGATTGTCGCACGCGGAGAACTGTCGGACTCACCGACGACGCGCATGGTGGAGACCCGGATTCTCGTCGCCGCGAACGCGCCGGATGCGGTGGTCCGGATCCGGGTCCGCAGCAGCAAGCCCGCGGTGAAGTTGCCCAGCTTCTACCTGACCATCAACGGGACGCTGGGGGATTGACCGGAATCCGAGTCGGCCAAAACCGGATAGCCCTCTCCGGTTTGATGCTAGGGTCGTGTGTGTGACATCACAGCCGCGAGTCAACCGCGGACCTGCGGCGGCCGCGGAGAACCGCGCGGCGCTGGTCGCGGCCGCCAGAGAGGTGTTCGCCGAGGAGGGCTACACCGCGTCGATGGCGCGGGTGGCGCGCGTGGCCGGCGTCGGGCAGGCCAGCCTGTACCGGCACTTCCCGACCCGGGAGACCATCGCGCTGGCCGTGTTCGAGGACGATGTCGACCTCCTCGAGCAGCGGGCCGCCGGGCCGGGCACCACCCTCGACGAGGTCATGGTGATGATCATCGAGCAGCTGGCCGCGTCGGCGGCGTTCATGGCGATGCTCGAACCCTCCAGTCCCGACCCGCAATTGGCGCGGATCGGGTTGCGGTTCAACACCCTGCTCGCCACCAAACTCGCCGACGAACGATTACGGGTGGGCTTCCGCCGCGACGTCACCCCGCAGGATCTGTTCCTCGCGGTGGGCATGGTGGCGGCGATGGTACTGAGGACGGCGCCCCCGACGCGACTGGTCGTCGCCGAGGAGTGCTGGCGCCTGCTGGTCCGCGGCCTGCACGACGCACCGGACCGCTGATCCGCCCGAAAATCGAATATGCGGTCGTGAAATATCCGCGCACCATTTCATTTCGGTGCCGCGGACTTTCTCCGTGCGAATTTTCGAGGCCGTCGCACCGGCCGTGAGTATATTCGGACAGATCCAAGAATGTTGTTCTTTATTTCCGGGAAGTCGGTTACCGTCGAGAGCGGCCGATATCTGCGGCCACGAAACGGATGTGACGAGAGAGTTATGACTGCCACCACCCCCGAACAGGCCGTATCACCGCGCAACCTGCGCGTCGCGCAGTGGGCGACCGGGACCATCGGCACGCACGCACTGCGGTCGGTCATCGAACATCCGGATATGACCCTGGTCGGGCTGCGGGTCTATTCGGACGGTAAACAAGGCAGCGACGCAGGCACCTTGTCCGGACTGGACACCGTGACCGGCGTGACCGCCACGGCTGATATCGAGACCATTCTCGCGGCGAAACCGGACTGCGTCCTGTATATGCCGATCCTGTGCGATCCGGACGATCTGTGCCGATTGCTCGCCGCCGGTGTCAACGTGGTCACCACCTGCGGTGATTTCCACAATCCCGGCACCATGGATCCGGCCCTGCGCGAACGGGTGGAGACCGCGTGCGCGACGGGCGGAACGTCGGTGTACAGCACCGGCAGCAGCCCCGGGTTCATCACCGAGGCGCTGCCGCTGGTGCTCGCCTCGGTCCAGCGCCGGCTGAATCATCTGACCATCAACGAGTACGCGGACGTGTCCCGGCGGGACTCGCCGATCATGATCTTCGACATCATGGGATTCGGCCGTCCCGCAGGCGCTTTCGACGAGAACATGCTCGGCTACATCGCCGGGAACTTCGGCCCGTCGCTGCGGCTGCTCGCCGAAACCCTCGGCCGCCCACTGGATTCGGTCGAATCCCGCGGAGAATTGGCCACCGCCACCCACGACGTCACCGTGGCCGCCGGCAAGATCGAGGCGGGCACCGTTGCGGGCCTGCGGATCACCGTCACCGGCATCTCCGGCGGCCGGCCGCTGATGACCTTCACCGCCAACTGGTACTGCACCACGGATCTGGACCAGCAGTGGGCCCTGCGCGGCGACGACGGCTGGCACGTCCATGTCGACGGCGATGCCCCCCTCGACGTCGACATCCGTTTCCCGGTGGCGCCGGACCGGCTGCCGGCGGTATCCCCGGGTTACACCGCGAACCGGGCCGTGAACGCGGTCGCCGCGGTGTGCGCGGCGGCGCCGGGCATCCGCACCACCGCCGATCTGCCGCACATCGTCACCACCCTGGCCTGACGCCCCCGCTGCCGGGCCGAGGTGTGATCGCCTCGGCCGGTAGCGGATTCGTGGTCAGTGCCGGGGCGCGCTCATCGCGAGCACCGCACTGCGCCGGTCCAGCGAGCCGAACGGTGAACCACCGGTGGGGTTCTCGCTGCCGTAGATCCAGGTGGGCCCGTCGGCGAGATGGTCCAGGGCCTGCTCGGCGACATCGTGCGGATCGGCCAGGGCACGATCGCCGGGGTCCATCGTCCGGTGCAGCGAGGGCGTGTCGGTGGCGCCGAGAACCAGCGACAGGACATGTACGCCGGTGTCGCGCCACTCGGCCCACAAGCCTTCGCCGAGAACGAGATCGAAGGCCTTGGTGGCGCCGTACGAGGACAGCGTGCGCCCGCCGGCCCACGCCGCGCCGGAGGTGATGAGGACCACCGCACCGCGGCCGCGGGCGACCATGGGGCCGCCGAAGCGATAGGCGGCCTCCAGCACGCTGATGCAGTTGCGGTGCACCAGGGAACGGTGATCGTCGAGGGTGCGCTCGAGGAATTCGGCGCTGCGGGTGTCCGCACCCGCGTTGTAGACGAGCATCCCGATCTCGAGGTCGGCGGTGGCCCGTTCCAGGTCGGCGATCGCGGTGTCGCCGGCCAGATCCAGGGTCACCGTGCGGACCTGCACGGGATACTCCGAGGTGACGGCGGCGGCGCACTCGTCGAGGACCGCGGCGCGGCGGGCGACGAGGACGAGGTTCATGCCGCGCGCGGCGAGACCGTGCGCGAACGCGGCGCCGACACCGTCGGAACCGCCCGCGATCACCGCCCAGGAACCGTAGCTGCGGGAGAAGTCGGTCACGATATATCCTTTCACGAGACCTGCTGTGCGAGTGCGTATTTCAGTTGTCCTTGGCGGGCGCCAGCATCTCGCGGTGGTCGGCGGTGCCGTCGAGGTTGGCGTTGATCCGTTCGCTGACCCGCCAGCCGTCCGGGGTGCGGACCCAGGTCCAGGTGTTGGCCGAGACGCGGGCGACCCAGAACCGGTCGGCGTCCGCGTCCCAGCGGATGTTGAGGGCGTAGCTGCGTCCGGTGGCCCGATCGCCGTCGATCTCGATGTGCGGCACGGTCAGCACGTGTGCGCATCCGTTGTGGATCAGGCTCTGATGCCCGGCGCCGTGCACCATCGCCCGGATGTCGGCCCGGCCCTGCATGGTGAGCTGCGGTACGGCGGCGAAAAGGCCGTCCTCGGTCCACAATTCGGCCGCGGCGTCACCGGACCCGCTGTCCACCGCGGGCCCGTACCGGGCGACCAGCTGGCCGATCTCCCGGTGGTCCTCCAGTTCTCGCACGCGCTCGGTCAGCGCCGCGACCGCGGCACGCAACTCTTCGATCTCACTCATGTTCGCTCCTCGGCACTTTCAGGGGACGACGACGATGCGGGCGGGGCCGGCGGCATCGCGGGCGGCATCCAGCGCCGCGGGTACCTCGCCGAGCCCGACCGTGGCACCGAGCATCGGGGTGACGTCCAGCCGTCCGGAGCAGACCGCCTCGAACGCGTCGTCCCAGTGCGCGGGCAGGGGACCACCGCCGAACTGGATGTTCAGGCCCTTACGTTTCGCCGTCAGGGTGTTGAGATGCTCGCCACCGGGGGGCCCGCCGACGGAGTAGACCCGGGTCCCGTACCGGCACCCGGTGATGATCGAATCCAGCACGCCGGGCACACCGACACATTCGAACACCACACACCCGGGTCCGCCGGCCGCGACCAGATCCGAAACCGATTGCGCGGCACCGGCAGCCACCTCACCCCAGGCCCGGAAGGGAGCGACCTCCGCCGGATCGACCAGGACGTGCGCCCCCATCGCCCGCGCGGTCTCCCGCCGCGAGGCCACGAAATCGACCGCCACGATCGGCCCGACGCCGAGCGCCGCCAGATGCGCGATCACCGACAACCCGATCGCGCCGCACCCGATGACCAGCGGCACCTCCCGGGTCGTGACCTGCGCGCGAGCGGCCGCCGACCAGCCGACCGAGATCGCGTCGGCGACGCAGACGATCTCGCTGGGCAGATCCGACACCACCACCCGGGCCAGCGCCTCGTCCAGCAGCAGATATTCCCCGAACCCACCCGGCGCGTCCGGATTCTGCCCGATGATCCTGCGGCCGTGGGCAGTTCGCAGAATCGGCAGGGAACTCACCCGGGTCCCCAGCGGGATCCGCCGCTCGGTATCGGGCCCGTAGCCGATGACCTCCGCACAGTATTCGTGGCCCATCACGATGTCGACGTCCCGGTCGTAGGTCGACATGCCACTGTCGTCGTCGGCGCCGGCCTCCGGATGGTCCATGAAATGCAGGTCCGAGGCGCAGATACCGCACGCCAGCGACCGCACCAGCAACTGCCCCGGACCCGGTACCGGATCGTCGATCACCCGCGTCTCGACCCGGCCGCCACGCAGAACCGCCGCACGCATAGTCGTCTCCTTCTCGCGGGACAACTCTTCCCGCAGGCCTCGACCATAACCACACACCCACCGAATACGGAAGAGAGTCTCCTATAAGTTACAGGAGACAGAGTACCGATTCATACACTCTGACCTGCAACTTGCCGTCCCGATCAGGAACCGGTTACGGTAGGACCCATGCCGTATCCGCAACAAGTCGGCCGCCCGCGCGACACCAGCATCGATGACCGCGCCCTCGCCGCCGCACGGGTCCTGTTGGTGGAGCGCGGATTCGAGGCCACCACCATGCAGGCGATCGCCGAACGGGCCGGGGTGCACGCCTCGGCCCTGTATCGGCGCTGGCCGTCGCGCATCGAACTGATCGAGGACGCGGCCTTCCCCGCCGCCGCCCCGGTCGAGGTCGCCCCCACCGGAGATCTGCGCCGCGACCTGCGCCGATTCATCCGCGCCTACATCGCCGTATTCGGCGAACCCGCCGCACGCGTCGCCGCCGCCGGTCTGCTCGCCCACCACCGCACCTCCGACAAACCCGGCGCCCCCTCGGTCTACCTGCGGGTATCCGCTCGCCCGCAGTTCCGTGCCATCGTCAGCGCCGCCCCGGCAGGCGGTATCGACCCCACGATCGACCCCGACGACGTCTTCGACATGCTGCTCGGCGCGATCTGGACCCGCGTCGTCCTGTTCACCGTCACCACCCGCCAACGACCGATCGAACGAACCGTCGACATGGTGCTCCGCATGCTCAGACCGATCCCACCCCCCGCCCACCCGTGAACCGAACCGCCCACGGCCACCCGTTCGGCCCCGCACAGGCGCCACCGCCGCCCGCGCCGCAGGCCTGTTCCTCGTCACCGTCCCCTCACTACCCGGCAGCACCATCGACCACGATCGGCTGCTCCCGACCCTGAACGACCCCACCCTGCTCGCGTGGGCCGGTGCGTTGTCGCCGATCACCGAGCCGCACTGAGGATTCCGGGACCGTCGACCATCCGGATACGCCGGCAACACTTCCCGGCCGGTTTGAGCGGTCGCCCAAGTATTGTCGGTGGCGCGTGCGGTGGGCCGTTCCCGGTCGATCGCGGCGGTATCGACCGAAGGCGCGACCACTGAGGAGCGGAAACATGTCCGGAACGAGTACGGTGCCGAATATCGAGCCGCCGGTCGGACCGTCCGGGGATTCGGCGGTCGCTGTGGTGGACGATGCGGCGCTGGCCGGATGGCTCACGGCACTCGGGGTGGCGCATCGCGGTCCGTTCCGTGGCGAACGGATCGGGCTCGGGCAGTCGAATCTGACCTATGTGGTCACCGATGCCGACGGGCGGCGGTGGGTGGTGCGCCGGCCGCCGCTGGGCACGTTGCTGGCGTCGGCGCACGACGTGGTCCGGGAGGCCCGCATCCTGAGCGCCGTCGCCGGAACCGCGGTGCCGGTCCCACGGGTACTCGGGGTGCTGGAGCACGCGACCGTGCCGATGGTGCTGATGGAATTCGTCGAGGGGACGGTCATCGACCGCCCCGACATCGCCGCCGCGCTGCCGGCCGAGCAGCGCCGGGCCGCCGGAATCGCGTTGCCGCGCACCCTGTCCGACATCCATGCCCTCGATCTGGAACGGATCGGACTGGCCGACCTGGCGAGTCACAAGCCGTATGCGCAACGGCAGCTGACCCGTTGGGCACGGCAGTGGGAACAGTCGAAGACCCGGGAGTCGCCGAAGCTCGACCGGCTCACCGAACGCCTGCGGGCCGCGATCCCGCCGCAGCACGAGATCACGTTGGTACACGGCGATTTCCACATCCGCAATGTGATCACCGAGCCGCGCGCCGGAACCATCACGGCGGTACTGGACTGGGAATTGTGCACGCTCGGTGATCCGCTCGCCGATCTCGGCAGCCTGCTCGCCTACTGGCCCGAGCCGGGCGAACGTCCCGGCGACAGCTTCGGCGTCTGCGCGCTGCCCGGATTTCCGAACCGCGAGGAGCTCGCCGCGGAGTACTTCGCTTGCAACGGAAGGGATCCGGGTGCGCTGAGGTTCTGGCACGCGCTCGGCCTGTGGAAGGTCGCGATCATCCGCGAAGGGGTGGTGCGCCGCGCCCGTGACAGCGCGGGCAACCGCGCGGCGGCCGGTGTGCCGACCACCGCCGGGGTCGATGCGCTGATCGACGCCGCGACGGCCGTGGCCGCCGGACTGTGAGCGCACACACCTTCACCATCGGCAGCGCCGACGGCACTCCCGACAGCGAAAGGCCGAATACGACGATCCCGTCTGTCTACGTTGTAGACATACGACGTGGACGCTCCTATACTCGCAGGTAACGCGAGCGACTGGAGTTGTCATGATCGTCCTCATCGGACTGATCGTCTTGGTCATGGGTGCCATCGGGCTGGGCGGGCTGGGTCTGCTGCTGGCAGGGCAGCGCCGCACCGCCCGTCGCGGCACCACCGCACACCGTGCATTCGAGCGGTCCGAGCGGGACGCGACCGCATTGGCGCGTGACCGGGACGAACATGCCGGTGGCTCGCGTCATATCCGCACGACGCCGAGCTGGCGGGACCGCCTGGAGCGCTGGACGGCCGCGGCGCCGGAGAAAGAGGCTGCGAAATGAGCATCGGAACGGCGAACCCGCCCAGCGCGACGAATGCGAGGACGGGTCCGTGCAAGCATTCATCGTGATCGTCGTGATCGTCGCCGTGGTCGCGCTGATCCTGCTGGCCATGTCGATCAAGGTCGTCGCACAGTACGAGCGGGGGGTGCTGTTCCGCCTGGGGCGTGTGGTCGCGGTGCGGGAACCCGGATTGCGATTCATCATTCCCGTCATCGACCGGCTGTCGAAAGTGTCGCTGCGGATCATCACGATGCCGATCCAGTCGCAGGGCATCATCACCCGCGACAACGTCAGCGTCGATATTTCCGCGGTCTCCTATTTCCGGGTCGTCGATGCGGTGAAATCGGTGGTGGCCATTCAGGACGTCTACGCCGCCATCAATCAGATCGCGCAGACGACCCTGCGCAAGGTGGTCGGACGCCACACCCTGGACGAGGCGTTGTCCGATACCGACGACCTCAATGCCGGTATCCGGGAGATTCTCGACACCACCACGCTCGAATGGGGCATCGAGGTCACCCTCGTCGAACTGAAGGATATCCAGCTGCCCGACAGCATGAAACGAGCGATGGCCCGCCAGGCCGAGGCCGAACGCGAGAAGCGAGCCAAAATCATTGCCGCCGAGGGTGAATCGCTCGCCGCCGCCGCGCTCGGGGACGCCTCCGACACCATGATGGCGCATCCGCTGGCCCTGCAGTTACGCAACCTGCAGACCTTGATCGAGCTCGGTGTCGACAAGAACACCACCGTCGTGTTCCCCGCACCGCTGATGAGCACGATCGGCGAACTCGGCACCTTCCTCGCCCGCGAATCCGCCTCCGCCACCACTATCGCCGGGCCGTCCGAACCCGGCGCCGCCCTCCGTCCGGTCGACTCCGAAGTGGTACCGAATTGACTTCCTCACCCATTGCCCTGCTCGAATTCGATTGCCCGGCATGCGATCACACGCGCGCGGCACACGGGGACATCGGCTTGCGATTCTGCGCCGCGACCGTGAGCCGCGGATTGCAGCGCGAATGCGCGTGTGCCCGCGAGACCACCGACCAGATCACCTACTACCGCCGATAGGAACGAAATGACCATCGAAACACCGTACGAGCGCCGCGTCGGACGTGTCCGGGACGCCGTGCGCGCACATTCCGAACTGGACGACCGCTCCGCATCCGAACTCGCGGTCCACGTGCTGCACGCCCTCGACACCATCCCCGAGAAGATCCGCTGACCTGAGGCGGGTAGTCGGACACGCTCCCCGACCACCCGCCACACACGCGACCGCGCACGATCCGGTAACCGGTCCGTGCGCGGAATGTCACATCACAGTGCCGGAAGGGCGCGCGTAGCCCGGGGGCGCTCGGGGCAGTGCACAGTGGAAGCCGCGGATTCGGGCTCGCACTTCTCAGGAGGGGCACGTGATGTCGCGTTATCTGTATGCAATCGGCGCCTTCGCCTACCGTCGCCGGTGGTTGGTGTCGGGCATCTGGCTGGTGGTCCTCCTGGGGGTGGCCATCGCCGGGCTGACCGCCGGTGGCCGGCCGACGGACGATTTCACGATTCCGGGCACGGAGTCCCAGCGGGCCGTCGAACATCTGCGGCAGACGATGCCGGAGTACGGCGGCGCGCAGACCCAGATCGTGTTCGCCGCCGGCGAGGGCGCCAAGCTCTCCGATCCCGGTCTCGCCGCCGGGATCGGCGCCGCGATGGCCGGTCTGCCCGCGGTGCCGCACGTGGCCGCGGCGCTGAGCCCACAGCAGACCCGGCAGGTGTCACCCGACGGCCGCGTCGGGCTGGGCACGGTGCTGTGGTCGTCGCCGCCGGGTGAGGTGGACGAATCGGACCTGGACGCGCTGCGCGCGGCGATGAAGCCGGCCGAGGCGGCCGGCGCGCAGGTGGAGTACTCCGGCAGCGCCTATCCGGGTTATCAGGTGAAGGTGCCCGAGATTCCGGAGATCATCGGCGTCGTCGCGGCGTTCGTGATCCTGCTGATCACCTTCGGAGCCGTCGTGGCGGCCGGACTGCCGATCGTGACGGCCTGTGTCGGCGTCGGGATCGGCGCGCTCGGGATCTACGCGGCGGCCGCGGTGGTGCACATGCCGTCGGCGGCCCTGTCATTGGCGTTGATGCTCGGATTGTCGTGCGGGATCGACTACGCGCTGTTCATCCTGAACCGATATCGCAACAACATGCTCCGGCACGTCCCGCTGGGCGAATCGGCCGCGCTCGCGGTGGGCACCTCCGGCGGCGCGGTGGTGTTCGCGGCGGTCACCGTGATCATCGCGTTGTGCGGTCTGGCGGTGGTCGGCATCCCGTTCTTGACCTACATGGGTCTGGCCGCCGCGGGTGCGGTGCTGGTCGCCCTGCTGATCGCGATCACGCTGCTGCCGGCGCTGCTGGGTTTCGCGGGCGACAAGGTCGCGAAGTTCATCCGCACGCCGTTGCGGCCCGGCCGGGCCCGCCAGGTGGCCCGGACCGCCGCGTTCACCCCGGAGCGGACCCTGGGTGCCCGGTGGGCCCGCTTCGTGGTCCGGTTCCGGCTGCCGCTGATGCTCGCCGGCGCCGCGGTGCTGATCGTGGCGGGACTGCCCACGCTGGGTATCCATCTGGGACTGCCCAGCGGCGCGTCCCAGCCGGAATCCAACACCTCACGCCGCGCCTACGATCTCACCGCCGACCATCTCGGTCCCGGCTTCAACGGGCCGTTGCTGGTCGTGGTGGATCTGCCGGCGAATGCCGATCCCGCGACCGCCGTGCCCGCCATCGCGGCGAAGGTGCAGCGCGAGCCCGGCGTCCTCGCCGCGGCCCCCGGCCCGGTCCGGGGCAGCACCGCGTTGCTGCAGGTCATCCCCACCACCGGCCCGAACGACCCGGCCACCGCGGATCTGGTGCGCCGGATCCGGCACGATCGCGCGAACGTCGCGGCCGGCACCGGCGCGACACTCCAGGTGACCGGTACCACCGCCTCCAATATCGACACCTCCGACAAACTCGGCTCGGCGCTGCCGATCTTCCTGGTGGTCGTGGTCGGACTCGCGTTCGTGCTGCTCACCGTCGCCTTCCGCGCGGCGCTGGTACCGCTGACGTCCATCGTCGGGTTCCTGCTGTCGGTGTTCGCGGCGATCGGCATCCAGGTCGCGGTGTTCCAATGGGGCTGGGGCGCAGGACTTCTCGGCATCACGCCGGGGGAGACGATCAGCTTCCTGCCGATCATCGTGCTCGGTATCGTCTTCGGATTGTCCAGCGACTACGAGGTTTTCGTGGTCTCCCGGATCAAGGAGGAGTACGGCAGGTCCGGTGACGCGCAGGCCGCGGTTCGCAACGGCGTCGGGCTGTCCGCGCGGGTGGTCACCGCGGCGGCGCTGATCATGTTCGGCGTGTTCATCGCCTTCCTCGCCGCCGGGGATCCGATCATCAAGTCGATCGGACTGTCCCTCGCGGTCGGGGTGTTCCTCGACGCGTTCGTCGTGCGGCTCACCCTGATCCCGGCGGTCATGAGTCTGCTCGGCGACCGAATGTGGTTGCACTCCAGGTGGTTCGACAGGTTCGTGCCCGATTTCGACATCGAGGGCAACGCCCTGCAGTCCGACCGCGGGTCCGCCGGTGACGGCGGGGGCGGGCGGCACGAGGCGTCGCGCGTGACAGTCAGCCGAGGATCACCTCGCTGAAGTCGGGGGTGCGCAGCCGATGCCACATCTCGTTGCCGGGGAAGGGACAGTTCACCGCGGAGCGGCCGTGTGCGTTGGTGTAGTAGCTGCTCGCCCGGGAATCGGTGTAGATCTTGAACTTCTCGCGGGCGTCGAGCTCGTCGTTGTACCGCTGGTAGCCCGCGTCGGTGACGTCGACCGTACGGTGTTGCCCGCGTAGCAGTTCCGCGAGGCAGGTGAGCAGGAAGCGGGTCGCCATCTCCTGGTGATTGACCACGCCGAGCCCGCCGTAGGGGTTCATATTGGGTCCGTAGATCAGGAAGAAGTTCGGGAAACCGGGCAGCATCGTGCCGAGATAGGCGCGCGGGCCGTCCTTCTCCCACAACCGGTGTACCGAAAGTCCCTCGCGGCCCACGACATCCATCGGCCACAGGCATTCGTTGGCGCGGAAACCGGTGGCGTACACGATGATGTCGGCCTCGTGCTCGACGCCGTCGACGGTCCGGATGCCGGTGGCGGTGATGCGTTCGATCCCGTCGGTGGTGAGGGTGACGTCCTCGCGCATGATCGCGTCGTAGAAGTTGTCGTGCGAGTCGACCTGCACCGGCCGCGCCGAGAACGGCGGATGCGGCGGGATCATCTTCTCCGCCAGATCCGGCCGGTCGGCCAGCTTGCGGCGGATGAACGCGACCCGCTCGTCGCGGATCTGCTTGTTCACCGCGCTGCGCGCGTGCGGATCCCGGAACTCGGGGTCGATCTCGCGCAACGGCCCCGAAAGGTACGGGCCCAGCATCCAATTCGCGCGGAACCGCATGAAATGCGGGTGGTAGGGCAGATTCCGGTCGAGCCACCGCACCTGGTCAGGGAACGGCGAGAGGTAGCCGTCGTGCTCGAACAGCCACTGCGGGGTGCGCTGGAACACCTCGACGTGTCCGGCGAGCTTCGCCAGCTCGGGTACCAATTGCACACCGGAGCAACCGGTTCCGATCACCGCGACCCGCGCGCCGGTGACGTCCAGGCCCTCGGGCCAGCGAGCGGTGTGGAAGGCGGGCCCGCGGAAATCGTCCATACCGGGGATGTTCGGCAGGCTGGGCCGCGAGAGCAGCCCGACGGCGCTGATCACCGCGTCGGCGGTGTGGACCTGCCGGCCGCCGGGCCCGGTCGCCACGATCTCCCAGGTGGCGGTGTCCTCGTGCCAGGTGACGGTCTGCACCTCGGTGTCGAAGACGATGTGCTCGCGGACACCGTATCGGTCGGCCAGCCAATCGAAGTAGCGCTGGTTCTCCGCCCGGGAGCACCACGGCGCCGCCATCTCGAAGTCGACCCCCAGGGCATGGGTGTAGGCGCGGCTGGGGGAATCGACCCGGGCGCCGGGATAGCGGTTCTCGAACCAGGTGCCGCCGACCCCGGAGTTCTTCTCCAGCACGGTGAATCGGATTCCGGCGTGCCGCAGTTGCACGGCCGCGTTCAATCCGCCCATACCGCTGCCGATCACGATCACCGAGAAATCCGCGAGCCGCTCCGGCGGCGGTTGCGGCGACCAGTCCAGGCCGCGGGCCCACGGATCGATTGCGAGTTCCTCCACCCACAGGTCGACGTCCTCGGGCGGTAGTTCCGCCACGCCACCGGCCAGTGCCAGGCTGCGGGGGATCCGGTCGAGCGGGCCGGGATCGATCGATCCCGCGCCGGAATCGCGGTGGCGCTTCAGGAAACGCGCGGCCTCGGCCCGCAGCAGCGCGACATCCGCCGGATCGGTCAACCCGAAGCCGAGATTCCCGCCGATATAACCGGGTACCGGCCCGATCGTCGTGGCCGCGATCGCCTCGTCGCCGGTGAGCTGGAACAGCAGGCCCCGCAACACCATCGGGTCCGCGTACCCGACCGCGTCGTCGATCTGCTCGTCGGTGGCGGCGTGCAGTTCACCGCGGATGTGCTGCTCGGCAACCATATTCGACTCCCTTGTCGTGAAACTTCGCGGTGGCGCCGCTCATTCGCCCGGGGCCGGCACCGCACGCAGGTGCGGCGCCATCATCAGCGGTGTCACCGTCGTCGCACCGGCGCCGACCGGCAGCACCACCCCGGTGATCCAGCGGGCCTCGTCGCTGGCCAGGAAGGTGGCGGCGCGGCCGACATCCCAGCCGTCACCGTTGGTGCCCAGCACCCCGGACGCCGCGGCCAGCCGCTGCCGGTACTCCGATTCGGCGTTCACGCCGACGACCGAGAACAACAGCGGGGTGGTGATGTGGCCGGGTGCGACGGCGTTGACCCGAATCCCCTGGCGCCCATGCGAATAGGCCATGTCGACGGTCAGTGCCTCGACCCCGCCCTTGGCGGCGGCGTAGGCGACGTAGTTGCCGCCGCGCGTCGCGGCGATCGACCCGATGTTGACCACCGCGCCGGAGCCCTCGGCGGCCATCACCGGAACCGCGGCCTGCGCGGCGAGGAACATGGTCTTCAGGCCGAGCCGGTGCACCCGGTCCCAGTCCTCCTCGCTGGTGTCGACGACGTTGCCGGCCACCGAGACCCCGATGTTGTTCACCAGGATGTCGACCGTCCCGAACGCGGCGACGGCGGCGTCGACCATGGCCGCACAGCCGTCGGCCCGGCTGGTGTCGCCGACGAACGGATGCGCGATACCGCCGCGGCCCCGGATGATCTCGCAGGTCTGCTCGGCGCGGTCACCGGCGATATCGGCGACCAGGACCGAGGCGCCCTCGTCGGCCAGCACGATCGCACAACCCCGGCCGGTCGCCATGCCCGGCCCCGGGGTGGAACCCGCGCCCGTGACGATCGCGACCTTACCCGCCACCCGGCCGCGCCGCGACGGGCCGGGACCGGTCGAATCCGTGTTCACCACAGGGAATCTAGATGAGACACCCATCTTCAAACAAGTAAATGCTTACTATTCATTGGCGGTCGGTCCGAGCTCCGGGCCGGCCACCGGAAGCGGAGATGTCATGAGCTATGCCTTCGATCCCGAGCTCGCCCCGTGGGTCGAGCTGATCCCGCGGCCCGACCTCAGCGATGTCGGGCGAGCGCGGGAGCTGGCCCGGCAGTTGGCGGCGCAACGGCCGCCGGTACCGGTGCCCGGCAACGTCACAGTCGCCGACGCCGACGCGGCGGGAGTGCCCGTGCGGATCTACACACCCGCCGACCGGCCGGTGCCGCATCCGGCGTTGCTGTACCTGCACGGCGGCGGATTCGTCACCGGCAGTGTGGAATCCGGGCACGAGGAGGCATTGCACCGGGCCGCGGACCTCGGCATCGTCACCGTATCGGTGGACTATCGCCTGGCCCCCGAACACCCCTTCCCGGCAGGGCTCGAGGACAGTTACGCGGCACTGGAATGGACCGCCGATCACGCCGGTGAACTGGGGATCGATCCCGGCCGGATCGCGGTCGGCGGCGACAGCGCGGGCGGCGGGCTCGCCGCGTCGCTCACCCAGCTGGTCCGTGCCCGGCGCGGACCGGCGATCCGCTTCCAGTATCTCGGCATCCCCGAACTCGACGACCGCCTCGACACCCCGTCCATGCTGGCCTTCCACGACACCCCGCTGTGGAATCGGCCGCTGGCGGAACTGAGCTGGACCTACTACCTCGGCGATGTCACCGAGCTGGACGGGGTCCCCGCGGCCCCCGCGCGGGCCGGGGACCTGACCGGACTGCCGCCGGCCTTCGTCGCGGTCTGTGAATTCGATCCGCTGCGCGACGAGGGACTGCGATATGCGCAGCGCCTGCTGGCCGACGGTGTGACCGTCGAATTACACCTGTATCCCGGGACCTTCCACGGCTGCGCGCTGGCCCGCGACGCCGCGGTCACCCGCCGGATGGCCGCCGACGCCGATGCCGCCCTGCGCCGGGCACTGGGGTGAACGATCAGCGTCCGACCGGGGTCTCCGGCCGCATCTCGTAGGACCGTTGCACGGTCTCGTGGCGGGTCCCGAGGCCGTCGGTGACCTTGCGTTCCCACGGCGCCCGCTGGAGTTGCTCGGTCTCCTCTCTCCCAGGTCTGGAACATGCGGTCGTTGAAACCGGTCAGGAACGGGCCCGGATTGACCGTGGCGACCTCGAACCCCGAACTCCTGCAATTCGTCGGCCATGGTCTCGGCGATGGCCTCGATCGCGTGTTTGGATGCCGAACAGAGACCGGTGAAGGGATTGACGTTGAGCCGCCGAAACCGCTGCCCGCGCCGGTGATCAGTATCCTGCGAAGCGCTGCATCGGACATGTCGAGAAGCGCCATTCTCTGTGCCGGCCGATTCGGCCGTTGCGAACGCGTCCGGGCGGTGGCTCAGGCCGGATGTCCCGTCCCGCCTCGTCCCCACCAGTGCCGCCGCTCGTGGCGGGTGGGTGGGTTCGCGAGGTCGGCGCGGGAGGTGGCGACCGGCTGATCCGCCCGGGCCATGGGATAGCCGCCGGTCGCGCCGTAGGGAACTCCGCTGCGGGCCTGCCCGAGTTCGAGCCGGGCCATGCGCTCGCGGCGGGCGGCGCCCCGGGCGCCGGCGAGGAGCAGGCTCAGACCGGCGAGTGCGACGGCTCCGACGACGATGCCGTAGAGAAACAGAAGTCCGGTCGATCCGGTGACGTGATAACCGAAGATACTGAAATCACCCTGTAATGCATGGGAGTCGCCGAGATTGGTCAGAACTCCCGCGACGCCGGCCACTGCGGCGATGATCAGGATGATGAGTCCGATGATGACACTCATGACTTTATCCTCGAATCTGTTGATCCCTCCGGTGAAAGCCCGACGATCTTGCTGTCCCTCCAGTAAACGCCGGTCGCCGGATCGGATCAACCGCCGTGACGCCCCGTGCGCACGGACGCGGATTCCGGGGCCGGGTCAGGCGGGGGTGATCTCCCATTCGAAGCCGTCCGGGTCGGCGAAGGCGCCGACGCCGCCGGTCAGGACGACCCGATGCGATCCGGAGCCCTCCGCCGGAACGCCGGCGTCCTTGGCCGCCGCGCGCCGGCCGTACAACGCGAGTTTGATCGTGGACGACGGGGTGTCGAATTCGACGTATTTACTGCCGAAGCTCTTGCCCGCGGCCAGACCGTGGTCGACATAGAACTGCTTGGTGTTCTTCACGTTCTCGACGCCGAGCAGGACGACGAAACTGTCGATCTCCCGGTTGGCCGGCGCGGTGTCCCTCTTCGCCGAGGTGGCGATTTTCCACAGCGTCCCGTCGGGCGCCTGCAGAACCGCGCCGTAACCCCAGAAACTCTTCTTGGCGGGTTTGATCACGGTCGCGCCGCCGGCGACGGCGGTGCCGACGAGGCTGTCGACGGTACTCGGCTGCGCGACGACCAGGGAGAGCACGAAGCCGCGGAATCCGGTGGTGGGGGCGTCGGAGGCCCGGACGCGGAGCCGGTCGCCGAGCCCGAAGGCGGCCTCGTAGAAGGCGGTGGCGGCGGTGGGGTCGGAAACTTCCAGGACGACGGAGTCGATGGTGGCTGCAGCGGTGATGTTGTTCATGGCTACGACGCTAATTCCGGCGGCACGACCGGCGCTTCTCGATTCCTGATCGGTTCGCGGCCCGTACCGCCGCGGGCCTCGGGCACGGGACCGCCCGCCGCGGATCCTGCGCGGCGGGCGGTCGGCCGGGTCTATGATGAGCAACGACTCTCGGGATGGCTCATGAGGGTCCTATCCGGTCGGTGGCCTGCTGACCAGCCACCGACCGGGCTCACAGTCCCCGGCGCCCAGCGCTCACAGCCCGATCAGGCCGAGCAGCGCTGCCAGCAATGCGCCGACGAATGTGATGATCATCGTCTTCACCCCCTCTCCCCATAGTTCTATCTTCGGTCGGGGCACCGATTGTGAATGTGTCCCACAGATACATAAAACACCTTTCGAAGCCTGGAGGTTATGAACTTCTCGATATTTACTGACAATTTGCTGAATCCTTTCCACGACGGGGTATAAACCGTACTGGACATTCCGAAAAATCGGGCGAATGCCTCCTTCGAGTACGACTCGGCAGAATTGGCTCCCGGAGCGGTGATCGCTGTGCGGAAATAATCCGAGGCCCGAATTCCTACCTGACACCGAGAAAAGGTGAGTGCCGATATTTCGCTCGAGCGACACTCGGTCCCACCCCAGGTAGGACCCGGTGCGAGGCCATCACCTGCTGGCGAACGGTCCGTCGCGCGTGGGTCACAATTCGCCGTCCGGCCGAGCTCGGTACCCCGTGCTACGAAAGTGTTCGGCGGGTCGCTGATTCGACCGTCGCGTACCGGGTAGTCGACGCGCGGTCCGCGCCCAGCGAATCGTCGGGAGGAGCGCGATGTTCGTCCAGCGGAAATTGCGGTTCGCGGTGCGCTCTCGGTTTCGTGCCCCGGCGGCGGTCGAAATACCGGCCGTGCCGCTACCGTCCGGATCGGGTGCGATATGAACACGGCCGACCCCACCCCGATCACCGATCCGCGGTCCACACTGGAACGGCTCCGCGCTCATCCCGGGCAACTGATCGAGACCGCCCAGACGCCGTGCCGGCAGGTGGTGCACCGCACCGACGCCCCCGACCTCGATCAGGAGTAGCCGTGACCACAACGACGAACGTTCCCGACCGGCTGATCGTGGGCATCACCGGCGCCACGGGCATCGTCTACGGCGCGCGTGCCCTGGACGTACTGCGCAGCCTCGGCATAGAGACGCATCTGATCGTGACCCGGGCCGCCGGCATCACCCGCGCCTACGAGACCGATCTGACCCGGCAGGATCTGAACGCCCGCGCGGACCAGGTCTGGAACATCAGCGATGTCGGTGCGCCGATGGCCTCCGGTTCGTTCCTCACCCGGGGCATGCTGATCGCACCGGCCTCGATGCGCACCGTGGGTGAGATCGCCACCGGCGTCTCGTCCTCGCTGCTGTCGCGCGCTGCGGATGTCGTGCTCAAGGAACGCCGCCGCCTGGTGCTGATGGTCCGGGAGGCGCCGCTGAACCTGATCCATCTGCGCAACATGGCGACCATCGTGGAGGCCGGTGGCACCATCTTCCCGCCGGTGCCCGCCTTCTACTTCCGGCCCACCACCATCGAGGACATCGTCGACCACTCCGTCGGCCGCGCCCTGGACCAGTTCGGTATCCACACCGACGTCTTCCCCCGCTGGGACGACGAACTACGCCACGCCGTGGCCCGCGAGGGCCTCGACAGCGACCACACGCTTCCCGCCGAGGACCCGCCGGACTGACCGGCGCGGCAGGATGAATACCCGTGTGTGCGGGCACATCACGCGCACGCGCGATGACGTGTCTCACACCGATGAACACCGCCGCGCCGGGTACGGCCGGAGGTGTGCCCGAAGTCGCCGGCACGCGAACCCGCGCAGCGCGTCCCGCCCGTCGCCGGAGCAGTCGCAGCGAGCCGGCTGACCCGGCCTCGTACGGACCCGCGAATACGGCGGGGTCAGAAGCGGAATTGCACGATGCGGGTGGACCGTCGCATGCCGGGTAGCAGATTCAGCAGGCGGAACATCCAGCGAATGTTGCCGGGCGCCTTGGCCATCAGGAGCGGGGAGTCGTTCATCGGCGCCTCGCCGACGTATTCCAGCCGCGGATCCCAGGTGGCCGGGATCGCCGGATCGTCGAAGCCGCTGTGGAAGC
The DNA here is from genome assembly GCF_000381925.1 of Nocardia sp. BMG111209. Classification (NCBI taxonomy): domain Bacteria; kingdom Bacillati; phylum Actinomycetota; class Actinomycetes; order Mycobacteriales; family Nocardiaceae; genus Nocardia; species Nocardia sp. BMG111209. The sequence goes on along the minus strand of NZ_KB907307.1, from coordinate 1,296,242 downwards.
GGGTGTCGTACTTGCGCAGTGTGGGAAGCCAATTCGAACTGCGCCAGGCCCACACCGCCACCGTGTCGAACTGGATCTGCCCGGTGGGGAAGGCGTCGACGACGCCGATCAGCAACTGCCGCAGCTCGGTCTCGGTGAGATAGGGCACCAGGCCCTCGGCGATCATCAGCACCGGCCGGTCGCGCGGAATCCGTTGCAGCCAGGCCGGATCGGTGACGGCGGCGCCGATCAGCGTGTAGTGCTCGCGCGGCGGGAGCAGTTGCTGCCGCAGGTCGACGAGGGCCGGGTAGTCGAGGTCGTACCAGTCGACGGTCGGGGGCGGGTCGAGCCGGTACACCCGGGCGTCGAGGCCGCAGCCCAGATGCAGGACCACCGCATCGGGATGTTCGGCGAGGTAGTCGCGGGCCCAGTCGTCGTGCACCCGCGCCCGGACCACGGCGGCGAGGCCCAGCTGGACGGTGCCGAATCGGCCCTTGTCGTAGTCGGGGTCGAGGCGGCGCATCGTCCGCTCGGCGTATTCGTCGCCCAGGATCGGATCGGGTAGGAGATTGTCGAGCGCCTTCGCCCGCAGCACCGGCGCGGCGGTCTGCTGTACACCGACGAGTTCGGTATCGGCCATATCTGCCACGGTAATGGAATTCGCCCCCGACGGGTCAGTGCACACTGTCCTTGGCGCTGCGCAATTGCGAGGCGTAGACGGCGGCCTGGGTGCGGCGTTCCATGCCGAGTTTCGCCAGCAATCGGGAGACGTAATTCTTGACCGTCTTCTCCGCGAGGAACATGCGCTCGGCGATCTGCCGATTGGTCAATCCGTCGCCGAGCAGGTCCAGCAGTTTGCGTTCCTGCTCGGTGAGCCCGGCCAGCGGGCCGTTCGGCCGGGTGCTGCGCCGCAACCGGTCCATCAACGCGGCGGCGGCGCGATTGTCGAGCAGTGAGCGGCCGCTGCCGACCGCCTTGATCGCCGAGGCGAGTTCCATCCCCTTGATGTCCTTCACCACATAACCGCTGGCGCCGGCCAGAATGGCATCCATCATCGCCTGCTCGTCGGTGAACGAGGTCAGGATCAGGCACCGCAGATCGTCGAGTCTCGACAGTAGATCCCGGCACAATTCGATGCCGTTGCCGTCGGGCAGGCGCACATCCAGTACCGCGACATCCGGGCGCAGCACCGGAATTCGCGCCAGCGCACCGGCCACGTCACCGGCCTCGCCGGCGACGGTCAGTTCCGGGTCGCCGGCCAGCAGATCAACGAGGCCGCGGCGGACGATCTCGTGGTCGTCCACCAGGAAAACCTTGATCATGACGGATCCAATCCTCGGGAGGGTCGATCATCACCGTAGGGGCCGTGATCCGCCGCCGATACGGCCGAAAGTCCTCTTCTGCCGGTCAGCGGTCCGGCGCGTACCACGCGCGCAGCGCGGCGGCGGTGGTGTCCGGCAGTGCGGCGGTGGTGTCGAGGGGAAGTGCCTCCGGCCACGGTTCCGCCTCGGCGGCCATCGCCGCGGCAATGGCCGCGGTGGCGTCGGATTCGCTGTGCCGGCGCGCCTCGATCCGGGCCGCGGCTGTGGATTGCGGTGCACGGCAGAGTAATTCGACCATCTCCGCCGAGGTCTCGGCGGCGAGGGCGGTCGCGGCGCGGCGATGCGCGGCCGCCTGCCAACCGGCATCCAGCACGACGCTGCGGCCGTGGCCGAGGTGGTCGCGGGCCTGTGCCAGCAGTTCGCCGTACACGCGGTCGCGCGCGTCCCGGGTGTAGGCGCCGCGGCCGTAACTACCGGCCGCGCCGGTGACGGCGCCGGTCTCGCGCATCCGGGCGCGCACCCGATCACTGGCGATCACGACCGCGCCGGTGGCCTCGGCGAGGGCGCGCGCGACCGTGGACTTGCCGGTCCCCGGCAGCCCGCCGACCAGCGCGAGCCGGACCGTCCCGGCCGCCAGGTGCCGCAGCGCGATCTCGGTGTGCCGCGCCGCGCGATCGGCGGCCCGCGGATCGCCCTGTTCGTGCCGCATGCCGTCGACCTTGGCGCGCACGGTCGCGCGATAGGCGAGGTAGTGGTGCCACAGCGACGGCGGCGCCGGGTCGGCGGTGTGGGCCCGGTAGCGATCGCCGAGTTCGGCGGCGAGTTCCGGATGTCCCAGGAATTCGAGATCCATTGCGAGAAAAGCGATATCGTCGAGGCGGTCGACGCAGCGCAGCCGATCGTCGAAGTCGAGGCAGTCGATGATCCGGAAACCGTCGGGCAGTAGGTAGATGTCCCCGGCGTGCAGATCGCCGTGGCCGTCGACCACGCGGCCGTCGGCGATGCGGGCCTCGAACAGCGGAACACGCCCGGCCACATAGCTTTCCATCAGTCGCGTGAGCCGCGCGGTGGTCCCGGCCGGTACCGGAGGCTCGATCAGCCCGTCCAGCAACGATTTCCACCGGGTGCGCAGGGCGTCCGCGGTCCCGGCCGCGGCCACGTCCGCGTCGCGGCGGGCGGTGTCGTGGAAGCCGATGAGCGTCTCGACCAGGGCCGGAAGCAGTTCCGCCGCGCGGACCGGATCCTCGATCACGGTGCTGAGCCGGGCGCGTTGCGGGAGTCGGCGCATCACCAGGGCCGGTTCGTCCGGTTCCCCACCGGGCGGATGGAAACATCCGATTCCCAGATACACGTCCGGGGCCAGCCGCCGGTTGAGCCGCAGTTCCCGCTCGAGGGCCTCGGCCCGCAGCGCACGGGTGCCGAAGTCGAGGAAGTCGGTCACGATCGGCTTCTTGACCTTGTAGGCGCGGTCACCGCACAACACGACCAGCCCGGTGTGGGTTTCGTGCAGCACGGCGTAGGGCTCGCCGTCGGGTCCGCTCCGGGAGGTGTAGACCCCCTGAGCGGCGGCGGTGCCGCTCATCCGGGCACGATCCGCAGGATCTCCGACAGGGGCAGCCGCGGCGTGGGTTCCGGGGCCGGCCGATCCGCGGGCGCGGTGCCGATACGGGCCAGTACCTGCGGCAGCGCCGGGCCGCCGACCAGATCACGGATGATCGCGCGGCTGCGGTCGTATTCGGTGAGATGGGTCAGCGGACAGGTCGCGTATCCGGCGACGGTGCTCTCCAGCAGGACCGTCGACAGCGCCTCCCCGCAGCGCAGCACATCCCCGGCGGCGTCGGTATCGGTGGACAGCGCGATCACCACCGAACGGTCGGCGACCTCCTCGGTGTGCGGCGCGGCCGCGGCCGGGGCCGGCATCCGGCGGCCCACCGGAACCTTCTCCTGTTCCGCGGCCGCGGTCAGCGCGGCGGCCGGGATACCGGTGGAACCGATGACATGCCCTGTCCACCACTGCAATTCGGCCTGATATCCGGCGTCGTAGCGACGCAGGTCGGCGGTGAGCCGGGAGGCCCGCGCGAGTTCGGGGCGGCTGTCCTCGGACAGCACATCGATCACCGCGAACGAGGGATCGATGATCGACCGCAGCACGGCCTCGAAGCGATCCCAGTTCTCCGGCGCGGCGAACGGCAACCGGTCGGTGCGGCGGCGCAGGATCGCGTCGGCCCGGTCGCGGTCGGCTTCGGTGACGATCATCGCCTCGGCGAATCGGACCGTCGCCAGATGATCGTGGCGATTCGGATCCGGGAGCCGGTCGGCCTCGGTCCGCCACCCGGCCGCCGCCAGCGCGGCCCGCAGATGCCCGAGGGCGATACCGCATCCGAGGACCAACTGCCGCCCGCTGCTGTCGGTATTGGGCAGCGACCGCTCGCGGACCGCGAACAGTTGCAGCGTCACACCGTCGAAGACCCACAGCCACGGCTGACTGTTGTGCAGCGAGGGGGCCCGACCGGCGAGCAGGACCGCCCTCTCGATGATCTCTCCGGAAGGGACGGGGTTCATGTTCTCCACGGTAGAAGGCTCGGCGACCGCTCGCCGGAATCCTTTCGCCGCCGCCCGCCGTATCCCGGTCCGGACCTGGCGAAGTTCCGGACGGGCGTCGCCCGATCGTGATCTCGCGACGGCTCGCGCCCGGGTCCGGTGGAACAATGGACCGGGACATGGCACCGGCGACGATCGATGCGCGGCGATACGATGCGGTGATCTTCGACATGGACGGCGTGGTCACCGACAGCGCGGCCATCCATGCCGCCGCGTGGACCGAACTGTTCGCCGAGTTCTTCGCCTGCCACGACCCGCTGCCCGGCGAGGACACCCGGCCGTTCACCCCCGCCGACTATCTGCGGTGGATCGACGGGAAACCTCGCCTCGCGGCGATCCGCGATTTTCTCGCGGCCCGCCGGATCGCGCTCGCCGGGGACGACGCCGCGGTGCGTGCGCTGGGTGATCGCAAGAACGAACTGTTCCTGGGCCGGGTGGCTCGCGCGGGCGTGCCGGTGTTCGAGTCGACGGTGGCGGTCGTGCGGCGGTTGCAAGCGGCCGGGGCCGGTACCGCGGTGTTCTCGGCCAGCCGCAATTGCGCGGCGGTGCTGCGGGCCGCGGGGGTCGCGGAGCTGTTCCCGGTCCGGGTCGACGGTGTGGTCGCCGCGGAGTCGGCGCTGCCGGGGAAACCCGATCCGGCGATGCTGCTGGCGGCGGCGCATCGGCTCGGCGCCGCGCCGGAACGCACAGTGGTGGTGGAGGATTCGGAGGCGGGGGTGCGGGCCGGGCGGGCCGGTGACTTCGGCCTGGTGATCGGCGTCGATCGCGGCGCGCATGCGCGGCGGCTGCGGGATGCGGGGGCCGATGTCGTGGTGGGCGATCTGGCGGAGGTCGAGGTGCGTGGCGAGGATCGGTTCGCCTGTGGCGTGCCCGGCCACCGGCGGCCAGCCGAGGAGGCACCCTCGTGGGTCCTCGACTACGACGGGTACGACCCGGCCGCCGAGCGATTGCGCGAGGCGCTGTGCACGGTCGGCAACGGATATCTCGCGGTGCGCGGTGCGGCACCGGAATCCGTTGCGGGCGAGCATCATTACCCCGGCATGTATGTCGCGGGGATCTACAACCGGCGCACCGACGAGATCGACGGGCACACCGTCGAGAACGAGAGCCTGGTCAATCTGCCCAACTGGTTGCCGGTCACCTTCCGGATCGACGGTGGCGCCTGGTTCGATCTCGACGCGGCCGAGATCCTCTCGTATCGGCAGCAATTCGATCTGCGCCGGGCGCTGCTGATCCGCCGGTTCCGGGTCCGCGACGCCGCCGGGCGCATCACCGCGGTGCGTCAGCGGCGCTTCGCCGCGATGCACTCACCGCATCTGTGCGCGCTGGAAACCCTTCTCACCGCGGAGAATTGGGCCGGTCGGCTGGAGATCCGCACCACGATCGACGGTGACGTCCGCAATACGCTGGTGGCGCGGTATCGCGATCTGTCGGATCGTCATCTGGAACAGATCTCGGCGCGGGAACTGTCGGCCGATTCGGTCCTGATGACGGTGCGCACCAACGGTTCCCGGATCCCGATCGCGGTCGCCACCCGGCACGCCGTTCGCCTCGGCAACGGAACATCCACTGCCGCCGGTGAATTCACCAACGGCGGCGGCAGCGCCGGACATCTCTTCGCTCTCGATGTCGCGCAGGGGGATTCGATCACCCTCGAGAAGGTGGCCGCCGTCGCGACGGGCCGCGACCATGCCGTCTCCGCACCCGGCGAGGATGCGGCCCGCCGGTTGTCCGGGGCGGCCGGATTCGAGGAGCTGCTCGCGGCCCACACCGTCGCCTGGTCGCACCTGTGGGACCGCCTGTGTCTGGAACTCGACAATGGTGAGCACGCGTTGCGGGTGCTGCGCCTGCATCTGCTGCACGTGATCCAGACCCTGTCCCCGCACACCGCCGACCTGGACGTCGGGGTACCTGCTCGCGGACTGCACGGCGAGGCGTACCGCGGTCATGTCTTCTGGGACGAGTTGTTCGTCTTCCCGATCCTCAACCCCCGCTTCCCGGCCTCGACCAGGGCGCTGCTGCGTTACCGGCATCGCCGGCTGCCCGAGGCCCGCCGCGCGGCCGCGAGCGCGGGCCGCCGGGGCGCGCAGTTCCCGTGGCAGTCGGGCAGCGACGGGCGCGAGGAGAGCCAGTCGCTGCACCTGAATCCGCTGTCGGGCCGGTGGTATCCCGATCCCAGTCACCGCGCGCATCACATCGGTGGCGCGATCGCCTACAACGTCTGGCAGTACTACCAGGTGACCGGCGATATCGAATTCCTCACCGAATACGGCGCCGAATTACTGGTGGACATCGCCCGATTCTGGGCCAGCGCCGCGGAATACGATCCGGCGACCGATCGCTGGCACCTGAACGGGGTGATCGGCCCGGACGAATTCCACTCCGGCTATCCCGCGGCACCGCGGGCCGGGGTGAACGACAACGCCTACACCAACATCATGGCCGTCCGGACGATCTGCCACGCACAATCGGCGCTGGCGCTGCTGGCGCCCCGCGATCGGGCCCACCTGTTCGAATCGCTCGGGGTCGAGCCGGACGAGCCGGAACTTTGGGACGCGGTCGGCCGCCGCCTGGCGATTCCGTTCCACGACGGCGTGATCAGCCAGTTCGCGGGTTATGAGCAACTGGCCGAACTGGATTGGGACCGATACCGCCGCACCTACCCGGATATCCAGCGGCTGGACCGCATCCTGGAATCCGAGGGCGACGACATCAACCGCTACCGCGCCGGTAAACAGGCCGACGTCCTCATGCTGTTCTATGTGATGTCGGCCGCCGAGGTCCGGGAGATCCTGCAACGCCTCGGCTACGACCTGCCGGGGGAGATGATTCCGCGCACCATCGACTATTACCTGGCCCGCACCTCACACGGTTCCACCCTCAGCGCCGTGGTGCACGCCTGGGTACTGGCCCGCACCGACCGCTGCCGCGCGATGGAATTCTTCCTCCAGGTCCTGGACGCCGATATCGCCGATATCCAGGGCGGCACGACCGAGGAAGGCATCCATCTCGGCGCGATGGCCGGCAGTATCGATGTGGTCCAGCGCTGTTTCTCGGGCCTGGAGATCCGCGACGATCGCCTGTTCCTCGACCCGCGATGGCCGCCGCAGCTGGGCGGCCTCACCTTCCGGATCGTCTACCGCGGCCACCGGCTGACCATTCGGATCGACACCACCCGAGTGGAGGTCCGCTCCGATCCCGGCACCGCGGCCCCGGTCGAGATTCATTGCGCCGCAACGGCACAACGCCTCTGCCCCGGCGGCGTAGTGCGCTGGCCGACCCGCGGGACCTGACCGCGACCCCGGACGCCCTCGATGCCGCGCACCCCGCTCTGCGACGATGGCCTCATGGCGACCGTGCACCGCACCACCCTCGAGCCCTCGAAACTCGACCTGCTGACCCGATGGCTGCCCACTCGCTCCTGGTACGCGGGCGGCCCGCAACCCTCGCTGACCAAGGCGGGCGGATTCCGTATCGACGATCCGGCCGGTGCGGTCGGGATCGAATTCATGGTCGTCACCGACACCGCGGCCGCGGACCCGATCGCCTACCTGGTGCCCATGACCTATCGCGCCGAACCACTGCCCGGCGCCGACGACGCGCTGATCGGCACCTCCGAGCACGGAGTTCTGGGCACCCGGTGGTTCTACGACGCCACCCGCGATCCCGTCTTCGTCACCGAGACCGTCCGGCTGGCCACCGGCGCCACCGTCGCGCAGGATCAGAACACCAGCGACACCGCCGATCCGTCGGTGACGGTGTCGCCCGCCGAATATCCGGCCGATCCGCGGGCCGATTCGGTCACCGACACCGATCGCGACACCGTGCTCGGACTCGGCGCCGGACAGCTTGTCGTCCACCGAATCCTCACCGCGACAACGGGTTCGACACCCGGTCAGGTGTGCGCGCCGTGGCGGGTCCCGGCGGGCGGGCTCGCGTCCGGTGTGTTCGTCCAGCTGACGACGCACTGAGCGACACGAGCCCGGTGGTTCTTCCCGTCGGCGGCGTCACATATCCAGTAGGTGGGGTAGGCCGGAGCGGTAGCGGTCGGCGTCGAGTTGCCGCAGGGCGGTGAATTCGGCGGGTTCGACCAGGGGAAAGATCGTCGCGCGCGGGCCGGGATCGTGCGCGGCGTCCATCACCGCGTTGGCGGCGGCGCGGCCGGATTCGTTGGCGCCCTCCATGGTTGCCAGATCGATGGAGGTGCGGACGTGGTCGCCGCCGAAGAACAGATTGGGGATCGCGCAGTGTGCGTCGGGGCGGTGGTCGTACGAGCCGACGGTGTTGACCAGCAGCGGGGTGTCGTTGTAGGTGGATCCGCCGGACCAGCGCACACCCGGATCCAGATGCCAGGAGGCGAGATCCTCGTCGCGCAGCCAGTCGGTGGTGGTGTTCAGCCAGGCCTGCAACTGTGCCCACGTCTCCTGCGCGACCTCCTCGGCGGTGCACTGCTTGGCGGGTTTGCCGAGTCGGATGCCGGGTGAATCCCAGTCCGACACATCGACACTCAGGCATTCGATCACCGTGCCGTCGCCGTAGCGGGCGGGGAAGTCGACCGGCCACATGGGCGCCTGCCGCAGGGCGGTGAGTGCCCACGGGGTGCCGAGGGCGGCGATATGCCCCTCCGGTAATCCGGTGGGCCGGTTCAGGTAGAACTGGATGCCCACCATCCAGTCGGTCACCAGTTCACGCATACCCGCCAGCCGCGGATCGGCCGCGACGATATCGTCGTCGAGCAGGTCCACGACGCGGTCCACCGGCATGGCGCAGACGTACCAGTCGGCGGTCACCCGGCTCGCCACACCGCCGCCGTCGCGCACCGTCACGTCGCCGATCCGGCCGCCGTCGAGGTTCAGACCCGTTGCGCGCGTGCCCATCTCGAACCGCACGCCGCGCGAGCGGAGGTGGTCGACCCAGGGATCGATCCACACCTCGTTGGTGGGACCGTCGAGGATCCGGTCCGCACCACCCTGGTACTGCGGATACAGGCCGGTGCTCGCGAGGACGAGCGCCTCGCCGATGGTGCCGATGGTGCGGGCCGAACTCAGATGCGGTTTGGCGGCCACCGTGATCCGGGTCAGCGCGGACACCAGATATTCCTGGTAGACCTGCGATTTGCCGTCCGCTCGCAGCATGTCCCACCACGAGATGTATTCCAGTTGCCCGTAGCGCCGCTCGGTGGAACAGGTGAACCACAACGCCATCTGCCGTCCGAAGAAGGCCAGTTCGGCCGGCGGCAGCCCGGGGATGAACGACAGCGCCGACACGATCGAGGACTGCACCAGTTCCGGTGTGAGCCGGGTGATTCCGCGCAGACCGACCGGGGCGAAGATCGGCGGCTGGTCGCGGAATCCGACGACCGCCGACTCCACCCGGATCAGGTTGTCGCGGACACCGTTCGGATTGCCCCGGAACGGGATCCGGCTCATGGTGTCCGGCACGTGCTGATAGCAGCCGGGGAAGAACCGGAAACCGTGCTCGCCGGGCAGATCCAGCCGCCCGCCCTGTCCGGTCCCCGGCACGCCCATACTGCGCGCCTTACCGCCGAGGTGGGCCGGCTCGTAAACCGTGACCGCGTAACCGCGCTCGATCAGTTCGTGCGCGGCGGACAGGCCGGACATCCCCCCGCCGAAGACGGCGACGTCGCGGCCGGCCGGCGCCGGCGAGCGCCGCCGCGGGGTGGCGGCGGCGGGGCCGGTCGTCGCCGCGGCGGCCGCGATCGAGACGCCGGCCAGCGCGGCGCCACGCAGCACCGTGCGACGCCGGATACCTGCCGGGTCCGCGGCCCGAGTGTGTTCATACATGCGGATCTCCCTGAGGGCGTTACCGATTCGGCGACATGTGCGCCGTGATGAGATGTGCCGGGCGCTGCAGCCAGCCCTCGGCGATCCCGCGCACCTCGTCCGCGACCTGGGACATCAGATCGCCGCGGCGACCGCGGGAGTTCCGGTAGGCCCGCGCGGTCATGGCGACCAGCCGGGCCGGGTCGAGGATCCGCGACGGCGCCCGGGTGCGCGACATCACCTCGAGGGTGGCGGCGGCCAGCCGCGGATCCGCGGCGGCCGCACGGTAGAGCTCGATCTCCAACGGCCCCATGGCTTCTCCGCGCGCGAGCCGGTTGGTCCAGCGGTACATCGCGGCGCATTCCCGTTCCCGGCGCCAGGCCCAGTCGCGTACCGCCCGGTCCAGGGCGGCCGGCTCGCCGAGTACAGGAGCCACCGCCGCGCCGAGCAGCCGCCCGTAGCGCAGCGCGTCACGGATGCCCTGGGCGGTGACCGGATCCTTGAAATGACCGGAGTCGCCGGGCAATGCCCAGCCGGGCCCGCCGGACCGCCGGAACCAGGAGGTCAGGCCGGTAGCCGAGCGCACCCGGCCCACTCGCTCGCAGCCCTGTAATCGGTTGCGCAGCGCGGGTATTCCCGCGACGGCGGTGCGGTAGGCCGCCTCGGCGGCGCCCGGTCCGGTCCCGGCGTATCCGGCGGGCGGCTGCACCAGGCACAGCATCAGGCCGTCGTCGCAGGGGAACGCGGTTCCCAGCAGCGGGCCCTCGCGCCACTGCGCGGCGATCTGCCGCCGATCCTCGTGCGGGTCCGTCCAATACGCGAAATAGCAGTCGCGGCCGCTGGGCTCGCTGCGGTACGGCTCGAGCGCGGCGACGAGCCGCGCCACCGTACTGCTGCGGCCGTCGGCGCCGATCACCAAAGGGGCGCGCAGTTCTCGCTCGCCCCGAGCGCGATCGCGATACCGCACGCCGGCGATCCGGCCGTCCACCCGGATCAACTCGTGTACCCGGCATCGTTCACGCACCTCGGCCCCCGCCGCGCGCGCGGTCGCGACCAGCGCGGCGTCCAGTGCCGGGCGGCGCACGCACTGGGCGTAGTCGATGCCGGTCACGGCGGGGAACCGGGCACGGATCTCGAATCCTTCCCCGGCGGCCAGCGCCTCGGTCAGCCGGGGCGCACCGGCGTCCAGTACCCGGTCGAGCGCGCCGAGCCGGCGCAACTCGACGACCCCGGCGGGCCAGAGCAGATGCGTGGACAGGGTGTCGGACGGAAAGGCGGCCGCGTCGAGCACCACCACCCGGCGGCCGGCGCCGGCGAGTTCGATCGCCGTCGCACAACCGGCGCAGCGCGCGCCGACCACGATCACATCGGTGTGTTCGGGCATCGATCCCACCATCTCGGATCCGGATCCCACGAGAGTCCCGGTCACTATGTCTCGGACACTATGTCCGACTATGTTACGGCCGATTCACCCCGGTCCGGGCGCGATCGGCGGAAATCGACGCATCCCGCGCGGTGCGGGCAGAATGGAGCCATGACCGCGCCGGGAAGCACCGCATGGCGTCGCTGACGCGCGTCGCGAAGGAGCGCCGACCGCAGCCGGACGACGACCGCCGCAGCGAGTTCGAGGCCCGGGTGCTGCGCGCGCTCGAGGAGTTGATGGCCGACGGCACCCCGTACACCGAACTGGCCGTCCAGCGCATCGCGACCGCCTCGCACATGGCGCGCTCGACCTTCTATCGCTACTTTCCGGACAAGAGTCAGCTGCTGATCCGGATGGCGGATCTCGCCACCGCCGATCTGTTCGCCGCCGCCGAGAACTGGTGGCGCGCCGATCACGCGGAGGCCCGGTACACCGTGGTCGTCGCGATGACCCAGATGATCGGTGGCTTCCGCCGGCACAGCGCCCTGCTCAACGCGCTGACGGAGGTCTCCGCCTACGACCGCGACGTCGGCCGGTACTGGCACGAGCGGGTCCGGCGGTTCCGCACGGTGGTCTGCGAACGCCTTGCGGCCGAACAACGTTCGGGCAATATCGACGGCCGCTTCGACGTCACCGGCACGGCGATCGTGCTGACCTCCATGGTGGAGCGGACCATCTCGGTGGCGTGCTCCGGTCAATCGCTGGTCGATGACCAGGTGCTCGCCGAATCCCTCGGCCGCGCCATCTGGCTCGTGGTCTACGGTGCGGGCTGAGCGCGAGTCGCGGGGAGCGGCAATGGGTTTGCACATTCGCGAGTGGGGCGCGGGGGACCGGACCGCCGTCCTGGTCCACGGCATGACCACCGACAGCGGATCGTGGTGGGCGCTCGGCCCGGTACTCGCACGACGTGGTTACCGGGTTCTCGCCCCGGACCTGCCGGGCCACGGCCGCAGTCCCCGTGGGGATTACACCCTGCGGAGTATGGGTGATGCGCTGGTGGCGGCGATTCCGGCGCAACCCGAACTGGCGGTGGGCCATTCCCTCGGCGGCCTGGTACTCGCGGCCGGGGTGGAACGGATCCGCCCCGCCCGCGCGGTCTATGTCGATCCGCCCTGGGGCGTGCCGCCTGGTGCGGAGGTGGGTGAGTTCCTGCGCGCCCAGCAGGGCTGGACCGTCGAGGAACTCGCCGCCTTCCACTTCCGGTGGCAGCCGGAGGCGGTGCGCGAGAAATATGCCGCCCTGGCGCGCTGGGATCCGGAATCCCTGGTCACCGCGGCGGATTTCCCCGGCCACCGGCCCGTCCCGCCGCCGGTGCCGTCCCTGGTGGTGGCGGCCGACGAGCAGCCGATGATCCACCCCGCGCTGGCCGAGCACCTGCGCGCCGACGGTTACGAGGTCCGGGTGGCGCCGGGCACCGGACATGTCGTCCACAACGACAGCCTCGACACCTTCCTCGCGACCGCCGAGGGATGGTTGTAGCGCCGCCGAAGGTTGTGGCGCCGACCGATTTTCGCGATCCGCGCCGCCACCGTAGCCCACGGGCCGTACGCTTCCCAGCCCCGGAAATTCCCGTTGACACCACTCACCGATCTTCGGTTAGGCTGTGCGGTGGGGATCGAGCATTTGCTCGGTCGTGGGTTTCATTGCGACGCAAAGGGTTCGGACCAACGGGTCGAGCCCGGGCGTCGTTCGGCCGTCGGTCGCAAGGGTTCACAGTGGGGTTGCTCATGTCTGTTTCCACACGTCTGCCACTGACCGCCTACCAGCGTGACATCTGGGCGGTCGCCGAACAACATCCGGATCTGCCCAGCTATCTCTGTTGTGCGGTATGGCATTTGGCCGTCCCCGTCGACGTGCCGGCCATGGTGGCGGCGGCGGAGCGTACGCTGGAACGCAACGACGCCCTCCGGATGCGCTACGGCGTGTCCGACGGTGTGCCCTATCAGGAGTTGCCGGCCGGCCGGATCCCGCCGGTGCGGGTGCTCGACGTCACCGACGCCGAGGACCCGGAAGCGACAGCGCAGCAGTACATTCGGGAGCTCACCGGCTCACCGATCGATATCACCGGCCCGGAACCGTTCCGCTTCACCATCATTCGGGCCGGAGATGCCTCGTGTCATCTGGTCACCACCGCGCACCACCTGACGGTCGACGCGACCGGACTGCGCAACTTCCGCACCGAGCTGCTGACCGACTATTCGGTGAGCACGAGCACCGGCGCCGCACCCGCACTGCCGGGGTCGTCGTTCGCCGAATGCCTGAGCTACGAACACGATTACCGGGCGAGCGCGCAGTACGGTATCGACCGCGACGCCCTCGCGGCCCGGCTGCGCGGGGTCGGCCCGGTGCTGTTCGATCGGCGGCACGGCATCGAGGAACTCGCACCGATCGTCACCCGGGGGTTCACCCTCGAACGGGAGCTGGTCGACCGCATCCGGGCGGCGGGCCTGTCGCTGTATCCGTACCTGTGCGCGATGCTCGGCCGCTACCTGTCGCAGGTGCTGCGCACCGAGGACATCATCCTCGGGGTCCCGTTCAGCAACCGCAACAATCCGGTCGAACAGGTCACCGTCGGCAACTTCGCCAACACCCTGCCCCTGCCGATCCGGACCACCGCCCACCCGACGGTCGCGGCGCTGGTGGACGCGGTGAAAACCGATGTGCGGCAATTGAAGCAGCACCAGCGCTACCCGCTCGGCGATCTGGTGGCGGAGCTGCGCCGGTCCGGCGACCGGGTGCAGCAGCTGTTCGACGTCACCGTCTCCTACGTCCGGCTGCCACCCGCGCGCGGCCGGGTCGAGGGCGTGCAGCAACCGGGGCAGTCGTCGGTGTCGACCACGTTCGGCGGCTCGGACCGGCCCGCCTACAGCCCGAACACGATGGCCTGGACGATCATGGAGGTCGACGAGGGCCCGCTGCCGATCCGGCTGGACTACGCCGCGGACGTCTTCGACGCCGACTACACCATCGAATCCGTGGTCGACGGGCTGATCACGCTGCTGGACAGCGGGATCGGGATGCTCGATGCCGATCCGGCCACCCTGCCGATGATGCCCGCGGCCGAGTACGACCTGCTGATCGACCGGCAGCGGACCACCGATCGGCCCTACGACGACCGCGTGAACGTGGCCGGCGCGATCCTGGCACAGGCCGAGCGCAGCCCGGAGGCCGTGGCACTGTACCCGGCCGCCGGACCGGCGCTCACCTACCGCGAACTCGCGGATCGGACGGTCGCGCTGTCGGTGCTGTTGCGGGAGAACGGTATCGGGCCCGGTGATCTCGTCGCGGTCGTACTCGAGCGCGGGGTCGATCTGGTGGTCGCGATCCTCGCCGCCCTGCACGCGGGCGCCGCCTATGTCCCGGTCGACCCGGGCTATCCGGCCGAGCGGGTCGAATTCCTGCTCACCGACAGCGCCGCGGCCGTGGCGCTGACCGACGCCGCCGGTGCGGCGATCGTCGCGCGCGCCGGGGTGACCGTGCTGACCTCCGACCGCTGGCCGGTGCGCATGGCGCCGGACGCGCCGCGCCCCGAGCCGATGCCCGGCGGCGCCGAACCGGCCTATGTGATCTACACGTCGGGTTCCACCGGCCTGCCCAAAGGTGTCGAGATCGAACACCATTCGGTGATCAACCGGCTGACCTGGATGCAGCGCCGGTACCCGCTGCGGCCCGGCGACGTGATCCTGCAGAAGACACCGTCGTCGTTCGACGTGTCGGTGTGGGAACTGTTCTGGTGGGGGCTCGCCGGCGCCCGCGCGGCGCTGCTGAAGCCCGGCGGCGAGAAGGATCCCCGCGACATCCTGGCCGCCGTCGGCGATCTCGGCGTCACGGTACTGCACTTCGTACCGTCGATGCTGACCCCGTTCCTGGACATGCTGGAAGCCCGGCCCGCCCTGGTGTCCCGGGCGGCCGGTCTGCGGATCGTCTTCTGTAGCGGCGAAGCGCTGCTGCCGCATCAGGTTTCGCGCTGGAACCGGGCCTTCGCCCCGCTCGGCGCCGCCGCGCCGCGGCTGGTCAATCTGTACGGCCCGACCGAGGCCACCGTCGACGTCGCCGCCCACGACTGCCCCGCCGACCCGGAGCTGCCGGTGACGCGGGTGCCACTGGGCCGGCCGATCGACAACACCCGCCTGTACGTCCTCGGACCCGGCGACCGGCCCCAGCCCACCGGCGTCCCCGGCGAATTGGGTATCGCGGGCGCGGGTGTCGCTCGCGGCTACCGGAACCGGCCCGAACCGACCGCGCAGAAGTTCGTCGCCGATCCGTTCCACCCGGGCGAGCGCATGTATCGCACCGGCGATCTGGTCCGCCGGTTGGCGGACGGTGACCTGGAGTACCTCGGCCGGATCGACCGTCAGGTGAAGATCCGCGGCAACCGGGTCGAGCCGGGGGAGGTGGAGAACGCCCTGGCCGCCCTGCCCGGCATCACCGCCGCCGCGGTCATCGATCTGCACACCCCCGGCCGCGGCACGTACCTCGCCGCCTACTGCGTGTCCGAGACTTTGCCCGAACCCGCCACGCTGCGGGCCGCGCTGGCGACGACGCTGCCGGAGTTCATGATTCCCGCCGAGTTCGTCGGCATCGACGCCATACCCCTGACCCCCAGCGGCAAGACCGACCGGGCCGCGCTCGCCGCGATCCGGCCCGACGGCGCCGCCGCCGCGGACAGCGGGCCGCGCACCCGGGTGGAGGAGCAACTCGCGCACGTCTGGCGCGAGGTGTTCGGCCACGAGTCGATCTCGGTGACCGACAACTTCTACGACCTCGGCGGCGACTCGATCCTGTTGCTGCGGGTCCGCGCCCGCGCCGAGGCGCGCGGATTGACCTTCGCCGCACGCGATCTCGCCGAATATCCCACCATCGCCGAACTGGCGGACCGGGTCCGCGTCGCGGCCACCGCGACGACGGCGGTGGCGCCGTTCGAACTGGTCGCGGTGATCGACCGGGCCCGGCTCGGCCATGTCGCCGACGCCTATCCGCTGACCCGGCTGCAACTGGGCATGCTGTTCCACAGCCGCGAACGTGCCGAAACTCCGCTCTACCAAGACGTTTTCCGGTACTCCCTGCGCATGGACTGGGACGAGCGGGCGTTCCGGGCCGCGCTGGCGCGGGCCGTCGACCGGCACCCGGTGCTGCGCACCTCCTTCGAACCGGCCGCCTTCTCCGAGCCGTTGCAGCTGGTCCACCGCCGGGTGGAACCACCGCTGACGATCACCGACCTGCAAGGGGCCGGTCCGGCGGCGGCCGATACCGTCGTGGCCGGTCACATCACCCAACGCCGCTGGGAGCCCTACGATTTCGACCGGCCGGGCCTGTTCCACGTGGCGATCTTCCGGCATACGGACCGGATCGACCTGGTGTTGTCGTTCCACCACGCGATCCTCGACGGCTGGAGTGTGTCCACGCTGCTGTCGGAACTGCTGGCCGACTATCGCTCCCCGGACCGGGGATCCGGCGCCGAACCGGATCTCCCGTCGTTCGCCGAATACGTCCGGGCCGAACGGAACTCGATCGCCGATCCGGCCGACCGCCGGTACTGGACCGAACTGCTCGCCGGCGCCGAATCCACCCGTATCCCCGGTATGCGTCCGCACGTCCCGATCGACCCCGCCGCCGGACCCGCCGCGAATGCCCGGATGTCCGTGTCGATTCCGATCCCCGCCACCCTGCGGGACCGGGTGGACCGGCTGGCCGCCGACACGCACCTGCCCCTGAAGACCGTGCTGCTGACCGCCCACCTCTGCACCCTGAGCCGGTTGTCCGGCCGCACGGACGTCACGACGGGCGTCGTGACGCACGGCCGACCGGATCTGCTCGACGCCGAGCGCACGGCCGGGTTGTTCCTCAACACCACCCCGTTCCGGCTGGATCTCGCGCGGTACGGCAGCCGCCACGAGGTCCTCGCCGCCCTGTTCGCGCAGGAGCGGAACAGCGCGCCGCACAAGCGTTTTCCGCTCACCGAGATCCAGGGCGAGCTCGGCCTCACGGTGGACACGGCGTTCAACTACATCCACTTCCACGCCTTCGGCGCGACCCTGCGGGCCCTGGACGTGGAACTGCTCGGCGTCGACGTCCGCGAGGACACCAACTTCGCGTTGCTGGTCAACGCCGTCCGCAGCCCGTCCGACGGCAATCTGTCGTTGCGCATCGACGGCGATCCCGCGCACTACACCCACGAGCAGCTGATGCTGATCGGCAGCACCTACCTGTCGATCCTGCACCTGCTCGCCGACGATCCCACCGCCCCGGCCGATTTCGGCGCACCCGCGCCCGCCGTACCGCGCAGGGCCGCGCCGGACACCGGATCCGGCACTGTGATCGATCTGTTCGACGCCTGCGCGGCCGCAGCACCGGACACTGTCGCCGTCCAATTCGGTACCCGGACCATCACATACGCGGCACTGGCCGACATGTCCGGCCGGATCGCGGCGGCCCTGGTGGCCCATGGGGTCCGGCCCGGCGACCGGATCGCGCTGGCGGCGGACCGCGGCCCGGAATCGGTGGCGGCCGTACTCGGCATCGCGAAGGCCGGCGCCGCCTGCGTACCGCTGGACGTGAGCTATCCGCAGCCGCGCCTGCGCGCCATGCTCGACCAGGCCCGCCCGTTCGCGGTGATCACCGGTGCCGGATTCGAAACGGTGGTGCCGCAGCAGTATTCGCGCCTGAGCCTCGACGCGCTGCTCGACTCGGCCACCTCGGCCGAGCTGCCCGCGCTCGACCCGGCCTCGACCGCGTACGTCCTGTTCACCTCCGGCTCGACCGGCGCCCCGAAGGGGGTGGCCATGCCGCACCGCGCGCTGGCGAACCTGATCCGCTGGCAGCTGTCGGCGCCCACCGGCCGACTACCGGAGACCGGACGAGCCCCGGCGACAACGCAATTCGCGCCGCTGTCGTTCGATGTCTCGTTCCAGGAGATCTATTCGACGGTGTGCGGTGGCGGGCGGCTCATCCTGCTGACCGAGGAGCAACGCCGCGATCTGCCCGCCCTGGCCGGTCTGCTGAGCGCCACCGGCGCCGAGCGGATCTTCCTGCCCTATGTGGCCCTGCAACAACTCGCCGAGGCCGCCACCCGGCTGGGTACCGCACCGGCGACGCTACGGGTGATCATCTCCTCCGGCGAACAGCTCCGGATCACCGACGAGATCCGCGCCCTGTGCGCCGCCGGCACCGGCGTGATCCTGGAGAACCAATACGGCCCCACCGAAACCCACGTCGCCGCCGGTCACACCATGATCGGCGATCCGGCGCGGTTCCCGGTGCTGCCACCGATCGGCAAACCGATCGGCAACGCCGAGATCCTCATCCTGGACGAGCGATTGCGGCCGGTGCCCGACGGGGTGCCCGGCGAGATCCATCTCGGCGGCGCGGCCCTCGCCGACGGTTATCTCGGCCGGCCCGATCTCACCGCGGCCGCCTTCGGGCCGCATCCCGGCGCGCCGGGCGCCCGGCTCTACCGCACCGGCGATATCGGCCGCCGGCTGCCCGGCGGTGAGGTGGTGAGCGACGGCCGCCGCGGCGGACAGGTCAAGATCCGCGGCCATCGGGTGGAACCGATGGAGGTGGAACTGGCCCTGCAACGGGCCACCGCGGCGCTGCCCGGTGTCACCGAGGTGGCCGTCGTCGCGCACCACGGCGACGGCGATTCGAGTGCGCACACCCGGCTGGTGGCCTTCCTCGTCGGTTCCCGCGCCGGGGTGGACGAATCCGGCGTCCTCGCCGCGCTGCGGGAATGGCTGCCCGAGTACATGATTCCCGGCCGGCTGGTCTGGCTGGACGCGATGCCGTTGACGCCCAGCGGGAAACGCGCCGACGCCGTCCTGGCCGCCACCGCGCTCCCGGCCCCGGCGGCGGTCGACGCGGTGCCGCCGCGCACCCCGGTCGAATCGGTGGTGGCGGCACTGATGGCCGAAACGCTGGGACTGCCCGGAATCGGTGTCCACGACGACTTCTTCGCACTCGGCGGCACCTCGCTGACCGCGGTGCGGCTGATCGTGTCCCTCGAACAGCGCTTCGGGATATCGCTACCGGTCTCCACGCTGGCCACCGGTCCCACGGTGGCCGCGCTGGCCGCACTGCTGCGCGAGCGGCCGGACGCGGAGTTCGATCCGCTGGTCCGGTTGCGCGACGGCGACGGCGCCCCACTGTTCCTGGCGCCGCCGATCGGCGGAAATGTGCTCTGCTACGTCGAATTGGGCAAACTGCTGCCCGCGGGCAGACCGTTGTACGGGTTGCAGTCCGCGGGCCTGCAACCGGGCAGTACCGCATCCGCCTCGATGCGGGAGATCGCGCGCGACCATCTCGCGGCGATCCGGCGGATCCAGCCGGAGGGGCCCTATCACCTGGGCGGCTGGTCGCTGGGCGGGATGACGGCCTTCGAGATGGCGCGACAGCTGACCGAGGCCGGCGAGGAGGTGGGCACGCTGGTGCTGATCGACGCCATGACCGTCGGGCCCGGTGGCCCCGCGGCGCCGGTGTCGCAACGCCGGCTGCGGGAATTCTTCCTCTGGGAGTTGCTGTTACCGGCACGCGGCGGGGACGATGCGGCCGTCGAGATCCCCGCCGGACTCGAAAACGACGACGAGGTATTCGATTTCATGCTCGCGGCCGCCGTCGAGGCGGGTGTGCTGCCGGCCGTCGGCTCCCGGGCGCTGGTCCGGCGATTGTTCGACGTGTTCGTGAACAATTGGCGCGCCTTCACCGACTATCGCCCGCAGCCCTATCCGGGCCGGATCACGTTGCTGCGCGCCGCCGAACCGCTACCGGCGATGCTGCGCCTGTCCCACGACCGGGTCGGCACCCTGCATCGGGACCCGACCAACGGCTGGGACGCCTGCGCCGCCGGCGGTCTCGAGGTGGTCGAGGTATCCGGCGATCACCTCACCCTGATCCAGCCGCCCCGCGTCGCCGAGGTGGCCGCCCAGCTCGAACGGTTGCTCGGCCCGGCGGCGGCAGGTGTCTCGTGAATCGTTCCGTTCCCCGCTACAGCAAGGACATCTCGTGAATTCTCCCGTGCGCTCGGCCCTGGTCGTCGGAGCCGGTATCGGCGGCCTCACCGCGGCGGCGGCCCTGCGCCGGGCCGGTATCGAGGTCGTCCTGTGTGAACGCGGATCGTCCTTGCGCGCAGCGGGATTCGGCCTGTCGCTGCAATCCAACGCGATGAACGCGCTGCGCACCCTGGACGCGGGTATCGATGTCGATCTGCTGCGGGTCGGTGAGCGGGCCCGCTCGGCGAGTTACCGCCGCCCGGACGGCTCGGTCATGCGGCGGGTCGACGTCGCTCCGACCGAGGCCCTGCTGGGCGCGCCGGCGGTGGTCCTGGCGCGGCCCGATCTGCACGAAGTACTGCTGGCGCACTGCGGTTCCGGGCTGCGGGTCGAATCGGGCGCCGAGGTGCGCCGATTCACCGACACCGGCGACGCGGTGGAGGTGGAACTCGCCGACGGCCGCACGCTGAGCGCCGACGTGCTGATCGGTGCGGACGGTATAAATTCCACGATCCGGGCCCGCCTGCACGGTGCCGAACCGCCGCGGCCGGGCGAATTCGTGTGCTGGCTGGCGCTGGCGCGGTTCGACCATCCGGTCGTCGAGCCGGGTGAGTCGGTCCAATACTGGGGCACCGGACAGCGATTCGGCATCAGCGACCTCGGCGACGGCCGGATCTACTGGTGGGGCACGCTGACCACCACGGCGGAACTGGCGGCGGCCTGGCCACACGACAAGGCCGATCTGCTGGCCCGATTCACCGGCTGGGCGCCGGTGATCGCCGAGATCATCTCGGGGACACCGGAAGCCGACATCCTGGCGCTGCCCGCGCAGGACCGGCCGCCACTGCCGCAATGGGGACGCGGCCGGGTCACCCTGCTCGGCGACGCCGCCCATCCGATGCTGCCCAGCCTCGGGCAGGGCGCGAACGCCGCGATCGAGGACGCGATCGTGCTGGCGCACGCGCTGGCGACACACGACGACGCCGAGACCGCGCTGCGCCGCTACGAGCACCGCCGGATCGCCCGCACCACCATGTTCGTCGACGAATCGCGCAAGCTCGGCCACCTCGAACAGACCGTCGACCCCGCCGAGGTCGCCGCGCGCGACCGGTACATGTCCGAGCCCGGCGAGGAGGGCGGCCGGACCCGCATGCTCGAGCCGATGACCTGGCCGGGCTTCGGCGATCCGGAATCGGCCGGCGCCCTACCCCGGCCGCTGTCCCCGCTGGAACGCTGGCACTGGACCGTCGATCGGGTCGCACCGCTGCACATCGTGTCCCGGATCCGCGTCGACGGGGAGCTGACCGCCGACGCCGTGCGCCGCGGTCTGGCCGCGCTGGTCCGGCGGCATCCGATGCTGCACGCCACGGTCAGCAGCGACGAGGGCCGCGACCCGCGGTTCGTCCCGGTCGAGGCACAGCCGATTCCGTTGCGGGA
This sequence comes from Nocardia sp. BMG111209, assembly GCF_000381925.1. Taxonomy (NCBI): domain Bacteria; kingdom Bacillati; phylum Actinomycetota; class Actinomycetes; order Mycobacteriales; family Nocardiaceae; genus Nocardia; species Nocardia sp. BMG111209. Next base: position 1,274,713 of record NZ_KB907307.1, on the reverse strand, counting down.
GGTCATATCCGACGACTGGACCGGCGAGATCGACACCGAGTTGCGGGAACGGTTCGCCCCGGACGCGCCGCTGCTGCGCGCCACCCTGGTCACCGCCGCGCCCGGCAGGCACGATCTGATCCTGACCTCCGTCTACACGATCGCCGACGCGGTGACGATCCTGTCGTTCGCGCGGCAGGTGCTGGAATTCGCCGCCGCCGGCACGACGGGCTGGGTGCCCGAGATCCCGGCGCTGCCCGGCCCGGAAGCGCTGTTGCCCAGCGAATTCCGGGGAGCGGACGGTAAACGCGCGGCCCTGGACCGGCTGCGGGCCGACGCGCAGCGCGACGGGCGGCTGGCTCCGGTGCGGTTGGCCGCCGACGCCGAAGTGGCTCCCGCGCAACGGTTCACCAGAGCGGTGCGCGCGACCGTGACCGGCGCCGATTACCGGGCACTGCTGGCGGCCTGCCGGGCGCACGAGGTCGGGCCGCACAGCGTGGTGGCCGCAGCGCTCGCGCGGGCCGCCGCCACGGATACCGGTGCGCCGCAGGCGCATTACACCGTCGGGGTTTCGGTGCTGTTCCGGGAACATCTGGCCCCGCCGCTGGACGAGTCCCGGACCGGCGCGTATCAGGCCATGCTCGGCCTGCCGATTCCGGCCGGGCCGCCGCTGTGGGCCGTCGCCGCCGAGGTCGAGCGCGAACTCGGCGCGCGGGTGGCCGGACGCGCGCATCTGGCCGGCCTGGCCGGTATCGAATATCTGGTGCCCGAAACCCCGGACCGGGCCGGCGAGGTCATCGAGCGGCTGGACGCGCTCGGACCCGGCAATCTCTGCCTGACCTACCTGGACACCCGCGCATTCCCGGATCGGGTGGGCCAGTGGCGGATCTCCGGCGCCGAATTCGTCTCGGGCATGTCGATCAGCGGGATGACGATGCTGACCGTCGGAATCGGTTCCGACGCTTTATCATTGAACCTCGGTTACATCGAGGGCCTGTTGACGGCCGAACGTGCGGGGAATCTGATCACGGCGGTCACCACGGCACTGCGGAACGGCCTGCCCGCCACCGAGACCGCCGGGTCGTGAGTCGGCCGGACTCCGTGTCACGGCCCGCACTTCCTCTGCGAGAAGGGAAAACGATGTCGACGGAACGCAGCCCGTGGGGCGCGCTCGGCGCACTGTGCGTGGGCTACTTCATGATCCTGCTGGACATGACCATCGTCGCGGTGGCCAATCCGGCGATCATGACCAGCCTGCACACCGATATGTCCGAGGTGATCTGGGTGACCAGCGCCTACCTGCTCACCTTCGCGGTGCCGCTGCTCGTGACCGGCCGCCTCGGCGACCGGTTCGGGCCGAAATACCTGTATCTGGGCGGGCTTTCGGTCTTCACGGTGGCCTCGCTGTGGTGCGGCCTGGCGGACGGCATCGGATCGCTGATCGCCGCGCGCGCCGTGCAGGGGCTCGGCGCGGCGCTGATGGCGCCGCAGACGATGGCGGTGATCGGCCGGATCTTCCCGGCGGACAAGCGCGGCGCCGCGATGGGGGTATGGGGCGGCGTCGCCGGGGTGGCGACGCTGATCGGCCCGGTGTTCGGTGGCGCGCTCATCGACAACGGCGGCTGGCAGTGGATCTTCTACGTCAACGTGCCGATCGGCCTGGTCGCGTTCGCGCTGGGGGTGTGGCTGGTTCCGGCGCTCCCGACGAACCGGCACCGCTTCGACGTGCCGGGCGTGATCGTCGTCGCGATCTCGATGTCCGCGTTGGTGTTCGGCATCCAGGAGGGCAACAGCTACCACTGGGCGGGCTGGGTGTGGGCGCTGATCCTCGGCGGCCTCGTCGTCCTCACCGCGTACCTGATCTACCAGGGCCGCAACCGGATCGAGCCGCTGGTGCCGCTGGGCCTGTTCCGCGACCGCAACTTCGCGCTCGGCAACGTGGCGACCGGTGCGCTGGGCGCGGCGATGACGGCACAGATGGTGCCGTCGTATTTCTATCTGCAAGCGGTGCGCGACCTGTCCCCGACCGAGGCGGCACTGGTGTTCGCCCCGATGGCGGTCCTGTCCGGCGTGCTGTCGCCCGTGGTCGGCCGGCTCTCCGACAAGTTGCCGCCGCGGTACCTGCCGACCTTCGGCTTCCTGCTGTTCACGGCGGGTCTGCTGTGGTTCATCGGCCTCGCCACCCCGCACGGGTCCATCGCGCTGATCTGCGTGATGTCGGCGGTCTGCGGGATCGCCAGCGCCTGCATCTGGGCGCCGCTGCCCGCGACCGCGCTGCGGAACCTGCCGCTGAGGCAACTGGGTGCGGCCTCGGGCATCTACAACACCACCCGGCAGGTCGGCTCGGTACTCGGCAGCGCCGGGATCGGCGCGCTCATCACCGCCCGCCTGACGGCCCATGCGCTGCCCACCTCATCCGCCGACGCCGGGCACGTCGACGACGCGATCAAGGCGCCCTACGCCTCGGCCATGACCGACTCGCTGTATCTCACCGTGGGCCTGCTGGTGGTCTGTGCCGTCGCCGCGGCGTTCTTCGCCACGGGTGCGCGCCCCGCCGCGGCGCCGGCGCCGGCGCCGGCCGCCGACCGCGAGGAGCCCGCCGACCTGGCCGGCTGACGATCAGCTCGCCGACACCGCGGGTGCGACGGCCGGGACCGGATCGGGGAGGCCGAACCGGGAGCGGACCGTGGGCTCGGGGTAATCGGTGCCGAAGGCGCCGGCGGCGCGCAGCAGCGGGACCACGTCGCGGACGAAGACGCGCAGATCGTCGATGAGCACCGGCGGCTGCACGGTGTAGCCGTCGACGACACCCGCGCGCCACCAGTCCAGGATCTGTTCGGCCACCTGCTCGGCGGTGCCGACCACCAGCCGGTGCCCGCCCTCGGCGCGGCGGGCCAGCTCGCGCAGGGTCAGGGGTTCGGCGGCCACCAGATCGCGGACCGAGCGGGTGAAGCCGATGGGGGCCTGCTGGTCCTCGTCGTAGCCGAACGCGTCCGGTTCCAGGACGGTGTCGGGGCCGAGTTTCGTTGCGGAGAGGCCGAATCGGGCGGCGACGGCGGCGATCAGATCGGCCTCGCCGGTGTGGCCGTTGAGTTGTTCGTGGCGGCGGCGGGCCTGTTCTTCGGTGTCGGCGACGATGGGGACCAGGCCGGGAAGCAGCCGGATGTGCTCGGGGTCGCGGCCGTGGGCGACGGCGCGGGCCCGCAGGCGATCCCGGAAGTCGCGGGCGGCCTGTTTGCCGAGCAGGGAGGCGTAGACGATATCGGCGTGCCGGCCCGCGAGGTCGATCCCGGCATCCGAGGCGCCGGCCTGGGCGATCAGGGGATATCCCTGCGGGCCCAGCGGAACGTTGAGCGGCCCTCGGACATCGAAGAATTCGCCGTGGTGGTCGATCGGGGCGGCGGAGACGTCGTCCCACAGCGGATCGCCGACCCGCTCGGGTGCGGCGATGGCGCGCAGATCCCAACTGCGCCACAGCTTCTTGACCACCTCGACGAATTCGTCCGCGCGCCGGTATCTTTCGGCGCGCGGCGGCAGCGGGGCCGAGCCGAAGTTGGCGGCGATGTCCGGATTGAAGCTGGACACCACATTCCAGATCACCCGGCCGCCGGAGATGTGGTCCAGGCTGGCCAGCCGCCGGGCCAGGTTGTAGGGCGAGTTGTACGAACTCGACGCGGTGATGACGAACCCGATATCGGGGACGCGGGCCGCGAGGGCGGTGAACAGCACGATCGGGTCCAGCGAGTGCAGCGGACGGGCGGTGGCGACCGCTTGCAGGGCAGGATGATCCGACAGGAAGACCGCGTCGAAGGTGCCCTGATGCGCCAGCCGCGCCGCCTCCAGGTAGTGGTCGAACGACACGAATTTGTCCCAGCGGCCGGCCGGGTCGGGCCAGGACTGGCCGCTGTATCCGGTGCTGTTCACGCCGACGTTCAGAAATAGTCTCCGAGAACCCATCTCGCCTCGCCCCTTTCGGTCGAGACCCCACTGTGTTCTCCCGCCGGTCCCATCACAATGGCCGCGATCAGTCTGATCGCAAAGGACTTCCGGGCGGCGGGCGTATTCCCCCGGGCTCGAGCTGAACCCAAGGGTTGACAGCCCGGGGCGGGGCGCCGGAGCTGGGGTGATGCGGCGCTACCGGCGGCCGGCGCGACGCCGTGCGGGGAAGTTCGGCGGCGCGGCGCGTTGCCGGTACGGAATCCCTTGGTACACACAGAAATGAGGGACGATGGCATCGGAACCCTTGCACATCGGCGTCGCGCTCGACGGAGCGGGCTGGCATCCGGCCGCGTGGCGCGCACCCAATTCCCGTCCGGACGAGTTGTTCGGGGCGGGTTATTGGACCGATCTGGTCACCACCGCCGAACGCGGTCTGCTGGATTACGTCACCGTCGAGGACAGCCTGTCCGTTCCCGGCGACCGGTTCGGGCCGCCGCGCGAGGTCGTGGACGAGGTCCGGGCGCGGCTGGACGCGCATCTGGTGGCGGCGCGCGTCGCTCCGGTCACCCGGCACATCGGATTGATCCCGGTGGTCACCGCGACCCATACCGAACCGTTCCATGTGTCGAAGGCGATCGCCACCCTCGATATCACCTCGCGGGGTCGGGCCGGATGGCAGGTGCGCGTGTCCGGAACTGCCGGGGAGGCAGCGCATTTCGGGCGACGCACGCTGCCGGAGCCCAGTGCCGCCGAACTCGCGGCGGCGATCGGTTCGGGTGTCTTCCCCGAGGCGGTGCGGGAGCTGTTCGACGAGGCGGCCGACGTGGTCGAGGTGGTGCGCCGGTTGTGGGACAGCTGGGAGGACGGCGCGGAGATCCGCGACGTGGCGGCCCGGCGCTTCATCGATCGCGACAAGCTGCATTACGTCGACTTCGAGGGCCGGTACTTCAGCGTGCGGGGACCGTCCATCACGCCGCGGCCACCACAGGGCCAGCCCGTGGTCAGCGCGCTGGCGCACGCCCCGCTGATCTACGAATTCGCCGCCCGCGGTGCGGATCTGGTGTTCGTCACGCCGACCCTCGCGGACGGGCCCGCACCGATCGTCACTCAGGTGGCCGAGGCCGCGGCGCGGGTGGGCCGTACCGGCGAACCGCTGCGGGTCCACGCCGACCTCGTGGTGTTCCTGGACACCGGCGCGGCGACCGGACGGCAGCGCCTGGACAGCTTGCACGAGTACACCGAATTCACCTCCGATGCCGCCATTTTCGCGGGCAGCGCGGCGGAACTCGGTGATCTGCTGGCCGACTGGGCGGCGCAGGGGGTGGACGGATTCCGGCTGCGGCCCGGTGTCGCGGTCGACGACCTCACCGCGATCACCGCGCAGCTGGTGCCGGACCTCCAGCGCCGCAACCTGTTCCGCACCGGCTACCCGGACGGGCCGCTGCGCGCGGTACTCGGCCTGCCGGTCGATGTTCCCAACCGTTACGCGACCGTCTGAGCGAGGCCACCGTGAGCACACCCCGTAAGCAGGTCATCCTGGGCGCCTATCTCGGTGGCGTCAACCATCACACCTCGTGGTGGCATCCCGAGGCGGGCAGCCAGATCGACTTCGGCACCTTCGAGCACACCGCGCGCACCGCCGAGCGCGGGCGTTTCGACTTCTTCTTCCTGGCCGAGGGGCTCGCCCTGCGCGAGCGGGCCGGGAAGATCTTCGATCAGGACATCATCGGCCGGCCCGACACCTTCACCGTGCTGGCCTCCCTCGCCGCGGTCACCGAACATCTGGGGCTGGCGGGCACCATCAACACGACCTTCAACGAGCCCTACGAGCTGGCCCGGCAGTTCGCCAGCCTGGACCACCTCTCCGGCGGGCGGGCCGCCTGGAACGTGGTCACCTCCTTCGACGCCTTCACCGGGCAGAACTTCCGCCGCGGCGGCTTCCTCGACCCGGCCGATCGGTACACGCGCGCCGAGGAGACGCTGAAAGCCACACGCGCGCTGTGGGATTCGTGGCGCGAGGACGACATCGCCGCCGACCCGGCGACCGGACGCTATCTGGCCCGGCCGGACGCCGGCGCATTCGCGTTCCACGGCAGTCAGTTCGACATCTCCGGCCGGTTCACCGTACCGCGCAGCCCGCAGGGCCGGCCGGTGATCCTGCAGGCCGGGGTCTCGCCGCAGGGCCGGGCGTTCGCGGCGGCCAATGCCGACGCCATCTTCTCCCCGTACGGGAAACTGCCGCAGGCCGCGGACTTCTACCGCGACATCAAGTCCCGCGCGGTGGCGGCCGGACGGTCCGCCGACGACATCAAGATCCTGCCCTCGGCGAGTTTCGTACTCGGCGACACCGAGGCGGAGGCGATCGAGAAGTACCGCACCGTGCAGCGCGAACAGGTCACCGGACAGACGGCTCTGGTTCTGCTGGAACAGATCTGGAATCGTGATCTGTCCGGATACGATCCGGAGGGGCCGGTGCCCGATATCGATCCCGACCCGGAGGCGCCGCCGATCATCCAGGGGCGGGCCTTCGTCCATCAGGATCGGTTCGCCACCGCCGAACGGCTGCGCGAGGTCGCGGCCGCGAAGAAACTCTCGCTGCGCGAGGCGGTGATCGATCAGTACGAGCGCGGCGCAGTGGTCGGCACACCCGCCCAGGTGGCGGACCGGATCGTGGCATTCGTGCACGGGGACGGCTCCGACGGGTTCATTCTCGGCTCGCATCTGGTCCCCTGGGGGCTCGACGAATTCGTCGATACGGTGGTGCCGCTGTTGCAGGACCGCGGCGTGCTGCGGGCCGAGTACACCGGCACGACCCTGCGGGACAATCTGGGCATCCCGGTGCCGCGGGTGGATCCCGTAGCGAGCGTGGGACGTTGACCACCGTCCGTTCAGATTCCCTTCACCGAGGGTGTAGTCGATCTGGCCGATCGCAACCCTCGGATCGGGCAGGTGGGTCGGCCTAGCCTGGTCGAGACATCTGGTGCCGGCGTAATCAGGCGGTCGGTGCAACGACAGTCGTTGCACCGCAGAATGTTTCACTCATCTGAAACGAAATGTGATGCACAAGAGACGATCTCATCATCGATTCGGGGCGCTGGCCGCGGCGCTGCTCGCCGCGGCCGTGCTCGCCGGTTGCGCGGCGCCCGCCCGCCAGGTCGCCGCCACCGGTGACGACACCGCGACGCCGGTCGCGGGCGGCACGCTGCGATTCGGGGTGCTCGACGCCCCGGCGAATCTCGATCCCCATTCCGGCAGTTCCTATCCGGAGTCGCTGATCACCAGCAACGTCACCGACAAGCTGATCTATCAGAACCCGAAGACCGGGGCGCTGGAACCGTGGCTGGCGAAATCGTGGGAGTACAACGACACGCTCACCCAGTTCACCTTCCATCTGCGCGACGACGTGACCTTCAGCGACGGAACGAAATTCACCGCCGACTCGGTGAAGGAGAACTTCGACCTGCTCGGCCGCGGCGACAAGGCGCTGGGTGTGGTGCCGGTGACCGCCTACTGGGTCGGGTATCGCAACACCGACGTGCTCGATCCGCTCACCGTGCGGGTGAGTTTCGACCGGCCCAGTGCCGGTTTCCCGCAGGCACTCTCGCTGTACTTTTCCGGCATCGTCGGGCATTCCACGCTGCTGCTGCCCAAGGAACAGCGCAGCCTGGCGCAGAACGTGGTCGGCACCGGGCCGTTCACCCTCGGCGAGCACGTCTACCAGCAGAAGACGGTGCTGAAGAAGCGGCCCGGCTACCACTGGGCGCCGGCGAGCCTGAAGCACAACGGCGAGGCGTATCTCGACACCGTGGAGATCGATGTGATTCCGGAGGCCGGGGTCCGCACCGGGGCGCTGCGCGCGGGCACCGTCGACGCCATCCTGGACGTGAACAACACCGACGAGGCGCCGCTGTCCGCGCAGGGCTATCGCATTGTGCCGCAACTCATCCCGGGCCGCGACATCTCGCTGGACCTGAAGACCGACCGCTTCCCGACCGACGACGCGGCGGTGCGGCAGGCGGTGCGACTGGGCTGGAGCCGCGACGCCCTGGTGAAGACGGTGCTGACCTCGAGCTACAAGGTGTCGACCTCGGTGGTGTCGCAGCGGGTGCCCGGCTACGTCGACTTCTCCGCCGATCTGCGCGAGGATCAGGGCCGCGCCGAGCAGCTGCTGGAGGCCGACGGCTGGCACAAGGGTTCCGACGGCATCCGGGTCAAGGACGGCCGCCGGCTGCAACTGGATCTGCTCGGGATCGACAACCTGGTCAACAACAAACCGGCCTATCAGCTGATCCAGCAGGATCTGCGCAAGATCGGCATCGATCTGCAACTGAACGTGCTGCCGATCCCGGACTACACCGCCGCGAGCACCCAGCAGGGGCGGTGGAACATCCAGGTGGCCAACCAGAGTCGCGCCGACATCGCCGTACTGGAGCAGATGTACTCGCCGCAGTACGGCAACATCGCCAAGCTGACCCCGGGCACCCCGGTGGCCGACGAGGCGATCGCGAAACTCAGCGCGCTGAGCAGGACCCTCGATCCCGGCCTGCGGGCGAAGGCCGCCGAGGAGGCGCAGCGGTTCCTGCTCGACGAGCAGGTGCTCACCGTGCCGGTGTACAACCCGGCCCAGGTGACCGCGGTGAGTCCCAAGGTGCACAACGTCGGATACGAGGCGCAGTCCCGAAATGTGTTCTACGACACCTGGATCGATCCGAGGTAATGCCCGTGCTGCGCTATGTGGCGGCGAAGTTCGCCCAGGCCCTGTTCGTGGTGTGGGGCGCCTACACCGTCACCTTCGCGCTGCTGTACGTGCTGCCGTACGACGCGGTGGACGTGCTGTTCGATCCGAGCCAGGGTGATCTGCTCACCGCCGGGGACAAGCACGACGCCCGGGTGTACTACGGGCTGGATCGGTCGCTGTTCGGGCAGTACGCGCACCGCCTCGGCGCGGCGATCCACGGCGATTTCGGCCGGTCCACCCGTACCGGGCAGGACGCCTGGTCGATGATCGTCGGCACCCTGCCGCAGACCGCGTTGCTGGCGGTGACCGCGCTGGTGCTGGCCGTGCTGCTGGCGGCGGTGGTGGCGCTGGTCGCCGCCTACACCCAGCGGCGGTGGCTCGCGGAGTTCTTCGCGACCCTGCCCGCGGCCGGGGTGTCGGTGCCGGTGTTCCTGGTCGGATTGGCTGTGCTGCAAGTGTTCTCGTTCCGGCTGGGCTGGTTCCCGCCGATCGGCAACGACGGGCCGGCGACGCTGGTGCTGCCCGCGGTGACCCTGGCGATCCCGGTCGCCGCGCCGATCGCCCGGCTGCTGCTGGAGAATCTCGACAGCGGCCTGCACGCCGGATACGTGACGGTATCCCTGGCCAAGGGCGCGACCCGGCTGTGGGTGCTGGTGCGGGAGGTGCTGCGCAACGCGGCCCTGCCGGCGCTCACCATCGCCGGCGTCACCTTCGGCAATCTGCTCGCCGGCGCCGTGATCGTCGAAACCGTGTTCTCCCGTTCGGGTTTGGGCCGGTTGACCCAGACCGCGGTGCGCACCCAGGATGTCGCGGTCGTACAGGGCGCGGTCGTACTGGCGGCACTGGTCTTCGTGATCGTGAATCTCGTTGTCGACCTGATCTATCCGCTGCTGGATCCGCGCCTGCGGACCCGCCTGAACACGAGGAGTCCGGCATGAGCAGGTCGGGGCCGGAGGCGGCCGCGCAGCATCACCACGCAGGCCCCCTGCTCATGCCCGAGGAACACAGCATGAGCAGGTCGGGGCCGCAGGCGCGGCATCACCACGCCGGGCCCGATGCCGGCGAGGCGGAGTCGGGTGGGCTGTTGATGCTCGACGAACTGACCACGAGCGCAACGGATTCGGCGGATTCTTCGGTGCCCGGCGATCCGGAGCGGCCGACATCGGGGACCGGGTGGGCCGTCGGGCTGCGCCGGGTACTGCGGGCGGCCCGGACCCGGCCGGGACTGGCGCTCGCCTGGCTGCTGGTGGCGCTGGTGCTGGGCTGGGCGGTGGCGCCGTCCTGGTTCACCGGACGCGGCCCGGACGACGGGGATCCGGATTCGGGATTCCTGCCGCCGTCGCTCGCGCATCCCTTCGGCACGGACCGGCTCGGGCGGGATCTGCTGGCGCGGGCGATCTTCGGGACCTCGACGACGCTGGGTGCGACCCTGCTCGCCGTCGCGATCGGATTCCTGATCGGCTCGCTGATCGGGCTGCTCAGCGGGATCGTCGGCGGCCGGGCGGATGCGGCGATCATGCGCTGTGTCGATGTGCTGCTGGCGATACCCGGGTTGCTGCTGGCGATGACGGTGGTGACCGCGCTCGGCTACGGCACGATCAATGTCGCGGTGGCGGTGGGTATCTCGGCGGTGGCGTCGTTCGCGCGGGTGATGCGCGCGCAGGTGCTGACGGTCGCGGGCAGCGACTTCGTGGACGCCGCTTACGGTTCCGGGGCCGGCTTCGGCCGCGTCGTCTTCCGGCACGTGCTGCCGAATTCCCTCCGCGCGGTGCTGTCGCTGGCCGCGCTGGAATGCGGCACGGCGGTGCTGGCGGTCGCGGCGCTGGGCTTCCTCGGCTACGGAGCGCCACCGCCGCAACCGGAATGGGGGCTCGCGGTCGCCGAGGGCCGGGACTTCCTCGCCACCTATCCGTGGATCGCGCTGTGCCCGGGTGTGCTCATCGCCGTGGTGGTGCTGTCCGTCAACCGCATCGGCCGCGCGTTGGGAGAGAAGCGATGACGACGACCGCGCCGCTGCTGCGGATCCGCGATCTGACCGTGCACTACCGGGATTCGCCGGCCCCGGCCGTGGCCGGGGTCTCGCTCGAGGTGGCGGCCGGCGAATTCGTCTCCATCGTGGGCGAATCCGGCTCCGGCAAGAGCACCACCGTCCACGCCGCGCTGCGCTTGCTCCCGGCCTCGGCGCGGGTACGTTCCGCCGCACTGGAACTCGGCGGCCGGGATGTGTCCGGCTGGAGCGACCGGCGGCTGGCCCGGGTGCGCGGTCCGGTGGTCGGATTCGTACCGCAGGATCCCGGCACGTCGCTGAATCCGGTGAAACCGGTCGGCCGGCAGGTGCTCGAGGCGCTGCGGTTGCACCGGCGGCCCGACGCCGCGCGCGAACTGGCGATCGAGAAGCTGGCCGCGGCCGGACTGCCCGATCCGGACCGGGTGTACCGGCAGTATCCGCACGAGCTGTCCGGCGGGATGAAACAGCGCGTGCTCATCGCGATCGCGCTGGCCAACGATCCGGTCCTGCTGGTGGCCGACGAGCCCACCTCCGCGCTCGACGTCACCGTGCAGAAGCGAATCCTGGACCGGCTCAGTGGTTTA